>CAZWIP010000030.1:0-20016 GCA_964634125.1 uncultured Dehalococcoidia bacterium | reverse complement strand
AAATGTGTCCTTTAATTATCGGGCCCATTTGTCCCACTTTTGCTGAAGACGCACAGTCCTGAAACAGGCGATCCATCTATACGTATGGCCATACCCCTGGATTTGAGCTGCGGCGTACTGAACGTTGTGGCTGTCACATATTCGGTTGTGACACTGTACGAAATTATGACGGACTCAACAGGCATGGGAGAAACCGGGGAAAGCTACATCATCGATGAGGAAGGCTACATGCTAACTCCATCCCGATTCATCGAGGATGCTGTCTTAAATCGGCAAATTGATATCGCAGCGACGCAAGATGCCCATAATGCACCTGAAGGTTGCATGGTGGATGTTATCACTTCCTTTAGCGATTACAGAGGGGTGGAGGTGATCAATGCCCATGTCCACCTGCCGGAGTTGGGCTGGATCGTAATAGCGGAAATGAATAAAACGGAGGCGTTCGCGTCGGTTTCCCAACTGACTCAAACAGGATTATGGGTCCTTCTGGGTCTATGCGGTTTTGGGGCCATCACGGCATTTACAGTGTCCCGACGAATGACCTCTCCAATCCAGAGACTGCGTCAGGGAACTGAGGCAATAATGGAAGGAAACCTCGACTACCGAACCGAAATCAAATCGAAAGATGAAATAGGACAACTATCACGAGCTTTTGATACGATGGCTTCCGAGTTGAAGGAATCCACCGATAAGCTTGAGGAACATGCCCGGACGCTAGAACTCAAAGTGCGGGAAAGAACATCTGATCTGGAAGAAGCAAACACCACGATGGAAGAGGAGATTGTCGAGCGTAAGCGGGCGGAGGAGGCGCTGGCCGAGAGCGAGGAGAAATACCGCTTTATCACTGAGAACGTGAGGAGCATAATCGCGATGTCTGATATGGAAGGCAACTACATCTATGTCAACGATTCATATGAAAGGGAACTGGGTTTCAGTCGTGAAGAAATACTAGGAAAGAGTTCCTTGGAGTTTATCCATCCTGATGATCGGGAAAGCATGACACAGGCGTTTTTAGAGAGCATGGAGAAGGGAAGCAACTGGTTTGAAGATGTGCTCTGCTTCCGTATGAGAGCAAAAGATGGCAGCTACCGTTGGATGGAAATCAATGGCAGATTTCTGCAGGATGCGAATGGCTCCTTCGAAGGCATAACCATCGTGGCCACCGACATCACCGAGCGCAAGCAGGCGGAAGAGGAATTGGCAAATAAAATGCATGAATTAGAGGAAAGCGAGAAGGCTACCCTCAACATCATGGAAGACCTGCAGGAAACAATCAGTTCGCTTAAAAAGACACAGCAGGAGCTTTCTGAAAAGAACGAGGAACTCATAGCAGCGGAGGAGGAGCAAAGACAACTTACTGCAGCGCTGGAGGAACAGAACAGACTCGTTGTCGATGCTCAGCAGGATCTTTTTGAAGCTTTGGACAGAACAGTTTCTTCGGAGAGAGAACTCAGGAGTAAGCATGAACAATTGCTGGTGGCAGAGGGAAAACTACTCACAATCAATAGTCAACTTGAGGAAAGGGTAACAGAAAGAACCAGTGAGGTCAGCAAACTTCTCCAACAGAAGGAGAGCTTCATTTCCCAACTGGCTCATGACCTGAGAAATCCGCTGACACCGTTAGTAGCTTTATTGCCCATACTGGAGCAAAAACAGAATGATGAAAAGGCAAAGAATATCGTGGCAATGGCAGTAAGAAATGTCGACTATATGGAAGATCTGGTTAACAAGACAGTGCAACTCGCCAAGCTTAACTCTACCAATGCAGTCACTTTTGAAATTGTGGATATCAACCTTTCAAGTCTGGTCCAGGGTCTGGTTGAACGCCAGAAAATCTGCTTTGATGATGCGAAAATCACTACCCGGATAACGATTGATGAAAGAATAACTGTAGCTGCAGATAAACTTCAACTCACTGAGGTATTTACCAATCTTTCAAATAATGCAGTCAAGTTCATGCCGGAAAACGGCACGCTGACTTTGGACGCTCGTGAAGACAATGGGTTCGCGATCGTATCCATTACTGATACGGGTATAGGCATCACTAAAGATCAAGCAGAACACATCTTCGATGAGTTCTACAAAGCAGACCAGTCAAGGCATGAACTGGGATCTGCCGGATTGGGACTGACTATATGTAAACGTATTATCGAAAAACATGGTGGTAGGATATGGGCTGAGAGCGAAGGAGAGGGGAAGGGAACTACTTTTCGATTTACCATTCCACTGGCTCAACAGGGAAATCAGCAATCAGATCAGTTTGCCCAAGAAATAGAGGTGCTTCTGGAGGCGCAATCACAGATTGAGCCGGATGTACCTGAACGGTTTAATGTTTGAGAATTCAACGGTTCAGGGTTTCATTGTTTAAGCAACTATTACAGATGACTGTATGTAGATTATTTCACATTCACAAAGAAAGGAGAAACACCAAATGGCCAGGAAGGTAATGATCGTGGATGATGAGCCCGATATTAGAGCAACCGTTGGCACAGTCCTTGAACTTTTTGAGTTCGAGGTATATCAAGCTGAGAGTGGACAAAAATGCATCGAGGAACTGGAAAACGGGTTCAGGGGAGTCATACTCATGGACATCATGATGCCTGAAATGGATGGATGGACAACAATCAGAGAGATCGAAGCCAAAGGCCTCATGGAAGGCAACATTGTATTCATGCTGACTGCAAAAGAGATCCCTGATGAGGATCTGGCAGCACTCACAGAGACGGTTCTCAATTACGTCAGGAAGCCGTTCAAGGCAGATTACCTGGTTTCAATCGTTGATAAATACAGCACCTGGCTGGAACAAATTCAGAAAGCACAAGTAGTCGGGAATTAACAGTCTGACTTGATCCAGGGATCTCTGAAGAAGGGTTCCTGACGGGGGGTCCGGGGCCATCATATGCCCCATCTTCAAAACATCCCCCAGGAAAGGGGATTGATTCAAACCTAATCAGAGCTTCCCGGGCTTACCCGCAGAAAGAGAGCGTAATTGTGAATATTAGAAACATCGTTATAATCGGAGCCTCAACCGGTGGTCCCGAGGCCTTGCGCAAATTAATCGCCAAGTTGCCAGTTCTCGATGCCAGCATTCTCATCGTCCAGCATATGCCCATCGTCGTCAATGAGTCAGTAAGGGAAGAGATAGCTACTGAAGCCAACATGGAAGTTAGACTGGCCCAAGATGGAGATCAACTGCAAAACGAGTTGATATACCTTGCCCCCAGCCTGGTGCATATGGAGGTAGTGAACAACCTGGATATAAAGCTGGTGGAGGGGGAGAAGGTCAATTTTGTATGCCCCGCAATTGACGTCACAATGAAGTCCCTCAAGTCAAGCCGCAGTATCAATTTCATCGGCGTTGTTCTCACGGGGACGGGGGCAGATGGAGCACAAGGGATAAGCCACATCAAGAAAGGCCTGCGAGGCTATACCATCGCTCAAGATGAATCAACCTGTGTAATATACGGCATGCCCAGAGCTGCCACGGAAACCGGAGATGTTGATTTCATTTTACCTTTGGAAAAGATACCCGGTAGGATCGTTCGACTGGTCAATTCTGGAGTTAAATCCGAGGAAAACCATCCGGGTAACGCAGCACTGATCGGAAGAGGATAAGAATCGGCTTTGATAGGAGTCCTCTCTTTTCACTAGAATGAAACTGGTACGAGAAGATGACCAAACTGAAGAGGAAATCTAGAAGTGAAACAAAAATGAAAAGTGAAATGAAAACAACCGCAGAACTCTTGAATGAACTAAGGGAAATAGGTCAACGCATAATTGAGTTGGAATCAGCTAATGTTGTACGCACAAACACCAAGGAGAAATCGGTTCAGGAAAATGGAATACAATCCAGTGATTTGCGGACCGCCATTGACGCATTACAAGAAATTAAAGAGCAGTTATTCTCTATTGCACATGACCTGAATCAAAACGATGAATACTATCGACTGGTGACAGATAACGTGGCTGATGTGATCGTTGTTGTTGATAATGACCTAAATGTGCGATATGTGAGTCCATCTGTTGAACATTTGCGAGGATATACACCCGAGGAAGCAATGGCACAAGATATGATGGATACCATGCCCCCGGCAAGCTATCAGGCCGTGATGGAGAAAATTGCGGAGGATCTTGCAACAAGTGGGGCTGATCCATTAAACCGTCTATCTGCATCAACAATTGAATCAGAAGTGTATCACAAGGATGGGTCCATCATACCTGTGGAGATATGCGCCGATTTCTTATATAACGCAGAAGGCCAGCTTACCCAATTTATTACAGTGATGCGTAATACCACCGAACGTAAGAATTCGGAAAAAGTCCTTGAAGAAACTGAGCAGAAGTTCTATTCCTTGTATAACACTATGGCCGAAGGCGTTTGCCTCCATGAGATTATCCATAACGAATCCGGTTATGAAGTTGACTATAGAATCCTGGATATCAACCCGTCCTATGCAACAATGACTGGTCTGGAAAAGGAAAAGGCCGTAGGAAGTCTGGCCTCGAAATTGTACGGAACAGGCACACCGCCTTACCTGGACACTTATGCGAAGGCCGCAGCCTCACGGCGGTCAACTTCCTTCGAAACATATTTCCCCCCAATGGACAAACACTTCAAGATCTCGGTTTCTTGCCCTGGTAAAGGAAAGTTCGCCACCATCTTCTCCGACATCACGAATCGCAAACAGGCGGAGGAGGCGCTGCGAAATAGCCAGACAAAACTGCAAACCATGGTTGATACCATCTCTGATGCTATCAACCTTACCGATCTGCAGGGCAATATAATCGATGTTAACCTTGCCTCACCGGCCACATTCGGTTTCAGCAGTAAAGAAGAAATCATTGGCCACCACGCCTCGGAGTTCATTGCTAAACAAGACCAAACCGAACTGCTGCAACACATGGAGCAAACATTCAAACAGGGTCACGGGGATACGAAAGAATACCGCATAGTGAAGTACACCGGAGAAGAATTCGATGCTGAGGTACACGCGGCAGTACTTCGAGACGGCTCCGGTGAGCCAATTGCGTTCATGAGTATCACTAGGGACGTTACAGCGTGGAAGCAGGCAAGGCAATCCCTTGAGAACAAGGTCGAGGAACTCGAAAGGTACAAGAAACTTACCATAGATAGAGAACTAAGGATGATTGAATTGAAAGAACTAAACGCATCCTTGGAAGCAAAGGTGCATGAGTCGCCGTAATTTGAATGTTGGAGTTGAGTGTGATCATAGATGGGTTGCGAAACCATTCGAGAGTCAATGCACACAGCGCTACTGTGTATATTGGTAGCAATAGGAACAGTGTTGGTGGTAGCAATATGGACGAAAGTGCGACGAGCATGATAGTTGCTCCCAGTAGTGTATTCATGGATTACTCTCAATATTTGCATCTTTGATCCTGATCTTTAGGGCACAGTTATCTAGTGCCCATAAGCTAACTTGATAATGTTCGTAGTGCTATTTGAGCGATGGGGGGTCAGAAATTTGCGACGGGTTAGTCTAAAGAAAGCCAAACTGGGCATGGAACTTGCCAGACCGGTGCTGGATATACAGGGTAACATGCTTTTGCCAGGTTGCACTGAGTTGAAGGAAAAGCATATGAATTTCCTGGAAGGTAAAGGGGTGTATGAGTTGATGATTGAGGACCGTAGGGTTCCAGAATTGACAATCAAACCCCTTATCAAGCCGGAAATGCAGAGAGAATCTATTGAAGCTATGCGTCGATTGCTGTGCATTAGTCGTGATTCTTCCGAGGTGAAAAATATGAAGGACCCGGATATGTATGCAGCACGGGTGGAAGTGGATAGACTGGGCTATGCCATAGTACAGTCCGTACTGCGATCCCCTCTGGGCGAACCAGATCTCACTGGTAGCGCCGCAGCGGAGGATTTTCACTTCGTGCTGCCGGTTCAGTCTACTACTCTGGCCATTCTGCTGGCAAAGGAATGCGGTTTCGAACAATCCGAGCTGACCAATGTTGGCCGGGCGGCGATGTTACAGAATATTGGCTATATCTGGACTCCGCAGGAGATATGGGAGAATGAACATGACCTCTCGGAAGAGGACAAGAAGGTATTTGAAAAACATCCCATCCATGGATATGAAGCTGCAAGCCAACTGGATCGAACACCCCCACAAGTGGCTGAGGCCATACTTCAGCATCACGAGAGATGGGATGGCAGTGGTTTTCCGCATGGAATAAAGGGCTGGGACATCTCACCAATTGCCCAGATCATTGGTATGGCGGAGACCTACTACGAAGCAACGTCATGCCGCAGTTTCAGAGATGCGTATAAACCGATGGATGCGTTTGAGAATGTCATGGCATACATGGGAGAGTGGTTTGATCCTGAGCTGGTGCAAATATTTTCCAGACGTGTCCCTGTATATCCCAGTGGTATCATGGTCAAGCTCAACAACAGCGAGACTGGAATAATAACCGATGTAAACCTGGGGCATATTGGCAGACCAAAGATTCGGGTTTGTTACGATGTCAAAGGTAATTCAGTTGATACATATGATATAGACCTTTCTGAGTCTGAGCATCAATTCAAATTGATTGCAGAGATACTGGATATCTAGCAAACCGGAGAAGACATTATACCGCTTGTCACGGGCCTGGTACTGAGTGATTGTTAGCGTCGGTTGGGAAGAGGGGATGTGAATCTCCGGCCCCCGCGTCGCATTGAACACTTCATTACAGTATAATTCCTAACTGAATTCGTGGTCGCGATGAAGACTGGTACTCCATTACAAAACCGAATTCAGGTCGTTGTCTGTTGACCATCAATCAATAAAAAGGAGGAACTAATGGAGGATCAAATGGGAGAGCAACGAACTGGTGTGTACCAGATCGAAGCAGCAAGATGGACAGAACTGGTTAGCCAGGGGACCCGTAATGCGCTTTCCGGGCTGTCAGGGATGGTGGGGTTACAGATCAGAGTCACTGCTCTTGATCTCAAAGTGATCCCGGTGAACAGAGCTGCGGACCTGGTAGGTGGGCCAGAGAACGAAGTGGTTGCTATCTATGTAGGAATCACCGAAGGGGCGACCGGCCACATCATGCTGGTATATCCATTACCGGTTGCCTTTGCCCTGGTTGATATGATGATGAGCGAGGAACCCGGAACAACTCAAGAACTGGGAGAAATGGAGGAATCTGCCCTCCAGGAGATGGGCAACATAACCGGCACTTTCTTCTTGAATTCAATAGCTGATAACACCGGCTTAAAGCTTATGCCCACCCCACCAACAGTTATGGTTGATATGGCAGGAGCCATTATTGATGCAGCCCTGGCCGAAATCATGGAGGATCGTGATGAGTTGTTTGTCATGGAGACCGTTTTCTCCACCGATGGCCGAGAGGTAAACGGGACCCTTCTGGTACTTCCGACCGCTGACTTCATGGAGATGATGGTACAACAAAATACTCAATATGCGAAAGTGCAATGGTAACATCGATAACAACAGAGAAAACTATTGTAGCTAGCCTGGGTGAGATCAAGGTTTCCAGCGATCCTGATGTCATCCTACAATGCTTAGGATTGGGTTCATGCATTGCGGTAATCATGTATGATCCGGTAGCCAAAGTAGGGGGATTGGCGCATGTAGTGCTGCCACAGAGTAATGACAGCTCCCAGGCCAGGGTGAATGGCATAAAGTATGCTGATATCGCCATTCCGGAGCTACTTCAGCAAATGCGGGCCCAGGGTGCAGTGAGGTCACGCATGGCCACGAAGATCGTCGGCGGATCCCGGATGTTTAAAGTAAGCTCAAATGCCTTTGATACCGGGGAAAGGAATATCGAAGCGGTCAAGAAAGTGCTGGCTGAGGAGGGTATGAGGATCTCTGGTGAGGATACCGGTGGTAAAAAAGGGCGCTCAGTCCAGATGCATGTAGATTCTGGCAAGGTGGAAGTAAGATGCGTGGGCAGTCCCGCTAGAGAGATATGATACCTCGAAATCGAATCGCAGGAAATTGGGGAGGAAACGTATTGTGGCCAAAATACTTGTAGTAGATGATGCGCAGTTCATGCGGATGAGAGCGGTCAAGCTGCTCACTCAGCATGGATACGAGTGTATTGAGGCTGAGAACGGGGTTGAAGCGGTGGACAAGTACAAGTCTGAGCATCCCGATGCTGTGATACTGGATATTACCATGCCTGATATGGATGGGCTGGAAGCGTTAAGGCGAATTCGAAAAGAAGATTCTGACGCCAAAGTAGCAATGGTTACTGCTATGGGACAGCAGTCCATCGTCATGGAGGCCATCAAGGCTGGGGCCAAGGATTTTGTGGTGAAACCTTTTGACCCCCAACGCGTTCTGGCTGCTGTTCAGAAGATGATCGGCTGATTCACTCAGCTTTGGGTACATGGTAGCGGGTGAACGACGATCGCTGCCTTATCTCTTTCGGGTATGGGTATCCGCAATAAGAAGGTTTGTGGATAGTTGGAAAAAACACTATAACAGAGAAGATTCGAATACTGATAGCAGATGATTCTGCGTTTGCAAGGCTCTCTATTGCCAAGCGCACTTGCGGTGATCTTCAAAGGACTGGAAGCAGACAGTACATTGATTTTATTTGATGGGATTCTCCATTATTTTCGCATGGAAACAGGGTGGGCATAGAGTATGAATCCTCAGGGTACGGGTGTGGGTACGGGTGTTGCCGCGCGTAATTGTATATTGTATAGTTAGGGTGTCGGTCGCCTCAGCATGACAACACCCGAACTATATAAAAAGGGTGCGGTTTATTTGCGCAATTTGAAGCTGGTGAGCCGGGAGGGTTTCGAACCCTCGACACCCGGATTAAAAGTCCGGTGCTCTGTAGCTGAATCACTTAACAAAATGACGGTTTACCAGCTTGCAGCCCCTCAGACTGGAAGAACAAATCTAGGATAGTCATAGTAGCACCTCTGAAAAGAGACTTCTGTTGTGTTAAGCTACTGTTCGGTTCTTCAGTAACCGTTTTCATGATGTTCCTCTCTTCCGATTGGCTTCGGATAGTATTGGCTAGAGTTACAGGACATTCTCGTGTATGATTTGAGCAATGAATCTAATATCATTGACGACCTCCGATTTCCTCTAACATCGGGAGAACATCGAGGAGGTGGTAGATGATACCTTCGAAGGTTGCCAAAGATTGATCTTGGATTTCGAATCACTACATTTCAGCGATTACGACTAGTCAGTGTAGATACGCCGGAGATCAGAGGATCAGAGCGCCCGGAAGGGCTCAAAGTCAAAGAATACGTTAAAGAGCTAATCGAAGGTAAGGACCTGTCAATCGAGACTTTTAAGATCGGTAAGTTTGGACGTTATGTCGCTGAAGTATACCTTGATAATGGTGAAGGTTTAAGCGAGCATCTTTTGGCAAAAAATATGGCAAAGAAGCTCCATTATAGTTGACGTCATCTCTTTCTCGATACCATCTATATCTCCATTGCACATCTCTGCCATATGGGATAATCTAAGAGTAGTCATTTCTTAACCCAAAGAGGTGTCATGCGAACGAGAATCATTAGAAACAAAGTTGCAACTTTTGATTACACTGTTATGGATGAACAAGGCCAGCTCATAGACACTTCCCTGGAATATGGTCCTCTTTCCTATGTTCATGGCAAAGGAACCCTGGTACCGGGACTTGAAGCTGCTCTTGACGGAAAAACTACTGGCGACTCATTTTCTGTAAAGCTCACTCCCGCTAAAGGTTATGGGGAACGAGACGATTCTCTGGTTCATGTTTTCACACGGAAAGAATTAGTCAAACTCGGCAATTTGAAGGTTGGAATGCAACTTCGGGCTCAGGATGCAAAAGGAAAAAGAACACTCGTCGTTTCCGAAATAGATGGCGATAAGATCACTCTGGACGAAAACCATCCTCTTGCAGGAAAGACAATTACATTCGATATCACCGTATTAAACGTGCGTGATGCAAAACCCGATGAACTATACAATGAGCAGACCAATAACGCTACATGTGGCGGCGAATGCTCGGATGGTTGCCAGGACCATCAACTTACCGAAATTCATGGATGTGGTCACCATGGCACCAATCACAGTTGCGGTTGTGATCATCATCATTGATATCAAAAGCCTCGTTCTTTTTTGAAGTAAGGCTTTACCACAAACTAAGATACGCTATAAAGGGCTCAGGTTTGAGCCCTTTTTTGATGTTGTATGATTTGATTGTCAATGACTCAAATGCTACCCTAGATTCCGGAATGAACACAAAAAACGCTGACCTTATCCTCTTGAATGCCAATGTGCTCACCATGGAGCAAGCTACTCCACGTGCCGGGTTTGTTGCTGTCAAGAGTGACCGAATAATCGGAGTTGGGCATGACAGTGATCGGGAAGTATTTATAGGAAGTCACACCATAAGCATTGACTGCAAGGGCAAAACAGTCATTCCCGGCTTTCACGATGCCCACATGCACATATTCTCAGTAATATCCAGCCTGCTGAGCATCGATTGCAGTCCAGCCTCTGTCTCTTCAATCGTCGATATCCAGCGAAAAATCGCAGAAAAAGCACTCCGAACCCCAGCAGGCACATGGATCAAAGGTTCTGAATACAACAAATTTTACCTTGAAGAACAGCGCCATCCCACGCGATGGGACCTGGACAAGGCAGCACCGGCCCATCCAGTCAAGTTAGCGCACCGTACCAGATACGCTTGTGTCCTCAACAGTCAAGGTCTAGCTCTGGCAGGAATCACGGCAGAAACACCTGATCCCCCCGGAGGACTTATCGAAAGAGAACTAGAGACCGGAGAGCCCACCGGACTCCTGTTTGGAATGAATGCGTTCTTGAGCAAAAACGTTGTTCCGCCACCACCAGACGAGGAGCTATACAACGGGATAAAGCAGGCCAACCAGCTTTTAATTGCAGCTGGGATCACTTCACTACAAGATGCCACAGTACATAATGAACCTGAACAATGGGAGCATTTGAGACGAATCAAAGACAGCGGCAACCTCCAGCCGCGAGTGACTATGATGTTCAGTTTCAATTCACTTAAAGAATTTCAGGAGCTTAAGGATTCGAGTGATGAGAATCTACGATTGGGCGCGATGAAAATAGTAATCGACGAAATCAGTGGATCACTGAACCCAACTCAAGAAAAGTTAAACCAGATGGTATTAGCAGCGCATAAAGCTGGATTTCAGATCGCCATACATGCCATCGAAGACACCACTGTGGAAGCCGCAATAACCGCTCTGGAATACGCCTTAAGTGAGATACCCAGGGATGACCACCGCCATCGAATTGAGCATTGTTCAGAATGTCCACCGCATCTGCTTGAACGGCTGAAAAAAACTCAGGTTATGGTTGTCACCCAACCTGCTTTTATCTATTACAACGGAGAAAGGTATGTGTCGGAAGTTGATCCCGAAAAGTTACCATGGCTCTATCGTACAGGCACTTTTCATCGGAGTGGAATCAGGGTTGCTGCCAGTTCTGATGCGCCAGTGATTCCATTTGATCCTCTTTTCGCTATCTATGCTGCAGTTACTCGAAGGGCAGAGAGCGGACACGTCCTTTCTCTTGAAGAAGCAATCATTCCTGAAAATGCGCTCTGGATGTACACAATGGGGGGAGCATACGCTTCATTCGAAGACGATATAAAAGGAAGTATTGCTATTGGGAAACTTGCTGACTTAGTAGTTCTGAGCGCCGATCCAACTCAGGTGCCAAGTGAAGAAATCAAGGATATCACGGTGGAGAAAACGATCATAGGCGGGAAAGTGGTGTGGGAAAGGAACTGATCTATGCTAGCGAACCTGCATATTGTGCTGCAAATTGCAGTAGAATCAGAGGAATAATCGGTGAAAAATCCAGTCCCCCAACGGGTGGAATGATTCGCCGAAAAGGAGCAAGAATAGGTTCGGTGACTTGATGTAACATAGCATAAAACTGGTTGTATGGATTCATTCCAACAAAGGACAGAATAATCCTTATCAAAATCGCAATCCAGAGAATCTGAAAAAGTATCGAAAAAAAAGTAGCTACAAAACTCATTTCTGTTCCTTGCCTAAAACTTGCGCCTTCTCGTATGCAGCTACAACTGCCTGAGTAAGGACCGCACGCAGTTTTCCATCTTCAAGTTCCAGCAAACCTTCAGCAGTTGTTCCCCCGGGAGAGGTTACCATATTCTTCAATTCCGCCAAATGTTTATCGCTGGTCTGAGCAAAAAGTGTTGAACCCAGTATTGTCTGGAAAACAAGTTCTGATGCAGTTGAGCGAGGCATACCAATGTGCACCGCAGCATCAATCAATGCTTCAAGAATTACAAAAACATAAGCAGGTCCACTACCGCTAACTGCTGTAGCCATGTCGATATATTTCTCGTCATCGACATAGATTTCTTTGCCCAGCGCAGCCAATATAGTTTGGGCCATTTCCTTTTGGGGCTGGCGAACTGAGTCCGTTGCGGTCCACACGCTAATCCCTTCACCTATCTGTGCCGGTGTATTGGGCATCACCCGAACAATGGAACGATGCGTCAATAGCATATTTATGGTATCTATTTTAACCCCTGCCATGATAGACAGGACTAGTTGTTCATCTTGGATTCTGCCACGAAGGTCCTCGGACAGGTGCGAAATCACCTGCGGCTTTACGGAGAGCACGACCACATCTTTATCTTTCACTGCTTCCTGATTACTCGTAACATATTGAATACCATATTTGGTTCCTAATTCTGCAAGTCTGCTCTGTACGATATCACTTGCCGTTATATCCTCTGGCTTTGCAGAACCTTTGTTGATGAGTCCAGAAATAATAGCCTCTGCCATCACTCCCGCTCCGATGAAAGCTATCTTCATAACTCAAATCCTCCGTTTACCAAAGATCGCCCGTCCAACCCTCACAATCGTGGCCCCTTCTTCGATCCCCACTTCAAAGTCATCGGTCATACCCATGGAAAGTTGTTCTAGCCCCAATGAATCTCTCAACTCTCTCAACTGACGAAAAACCGGCCGTACTTCCTCCGGGTCATTCACCCAAGGGGCGATGGTCATCAGCCCTTTGATCTCCAGATTCGGCATTTCCCCGATTTCATCCACTGCCCGAGTAATTTCTCCAACTGTAAAGCCACTTTTACTATCTTCCTCAGCGATGCTCACCTGTAACAACACTGGAAATGAGTCTTTTGCATTGCTACTTAAAGTTTCAGCAAGCTTCAGTGAATCGATGCTCTGGATTATATCAAAAAGCTGCACGGCTGTCTTCACTTTGTTGGTCTGTAGATGCCCAACCATATGCCAGGTAGACTGACGTTGGATGTCTTCCAGTTCCTGCAGTTTGCTTTTCGCTTCTTGAATCCGATTCTCTCCAAAATGCCGAAGACCCGCCTGAAAAGCAGTACGCACAATTGAATCATTATGTGTTTTAGTAATAGCCACCAGCGTCACTTCATCCGGTGAACGTCCCACTCGCTCGCATGCCTGCGCGATGCGGTTTCGAACCTCTTCGACATTCTGCTCGATGCTCATTTGGAAAACGATTTCTCCAGTTCAGCCCGAAGCTGTTCGGTTCCTACCCCGGAGTCTATCATCGACCAGGGTAACCGTTCATCCCAAGGGATTTCTCTATGAATTATCTCAGGATCGATTTCAGCTTTCACATAAGCCTTTTTCCACGATGCAAACGATGTCTTTGACATACTGTCAATTACATTTCCCAATCTCGAATCGCCACGTGCGAGTATCCCCTGAACTAGAGCCCACTCTATGCTATCCGCTTTCACCTCTATTCCTTTGCGACTCAATCCTTTTCTAAGCATGCCTATACGATGCTTAATATCTTCCGCAGTGGCCATCGGGAGCCATTGAAAAGGCGTGCCCGCTTTGGGAACAAAAGGCGTTATGTTCAGGGTCAAATGGATACCGAAACGATATTTATCGATAACACTTTTCATTGTTTGAGCCAAGTCTATAATACTTACTATATCTTCCTCAGTCTCCGTCGGCAACCCGATCATAAAGTAGAGTTTCATCTGTTTGAATCCATACCCGGCAACTCGATCCGCTGCACTCAGGATATCATCCTCGGAAATGCCTTTGCTGATGAATCTTCGCAGTTTTTCCGAACCGGCCTCAGGAGCTAAAGTAATGGTCTTCGTGCCACTATCAGCCAAACCCTGCAAAAGAATATCCGATAATGGTTTTATTCGTACAGAACTCACAGAGAATTCTGCATCCATCCTGCGCAAGCCAGTTACCAGTTCGTCAATTTGCGGATGATCAGAAATGGCAGCGCTCACCAATCCTAAACGCTTCCGGTACTGCAATCCCTGTTTCGCTTGTTCCAGAAGGCTTTCAACAGGCCGATATCGCATCGGTCGGAAATGGTAGCCAGCAAGACAGAATCGACATGCCCGTGAACAGCCACGAGCGATCTCAATGAGGTAGAGATCACCGAGTTCGGTTTCGCGCGTTAGTACAACTGATGTGGTAGAGAAATCACCGATATCCTTTGCAGCCTGACGAACAACCGGACCGCTAGAAAAGATGGGAACGTATACACCTGGTACCATTGCCAATTCCCGGAGTAATTCATCGCGAGGGGATTCGATGCCCTCCGATAGAACCCGAGTCAATTGAGGCAAAATAGCTTCAGCTTCACCGATGGCAAAACAATCAAAAACAGCGGATAAAGGCTCTGGATTGGCAGTCACCGCAGCCCCACCCGCAATCATCAACGGGTGATGCTCATCGCGCTCAGATGCAAAAACAGGTATGCCACTTGACTTCAGGATTCGAACTGCATTAAAGTAGTCAAGTTCATAGGAAAAAGAGAAAGCAATAACATCAAAATCACCCAAAGGTCTTTGCGATTCCAATGAAACAGGCTCTGAGTCCTCATAGAAAACCCTCTCACAGACAATATGATCATGTTCATTCAATATCCCATAAACAGACTGGAATCCAAGATTGGACATACCTAAAGAGTAGGAATTGGGATAAATGAGTGCAACACTGTTCTTCCCCCCCCAATCCTTGATAACTGCCCCTTCTTCCGATGCGAGTTTTCTTCTCGCCTTTTCCAGTGTCTCCCAGTTCATATCTATCTTCTACCAGAACCTTGTAACCTTGTCTTCTGTTGAGCCATATTATATCGCTTCAAGATCAAGATAGCGAGTAAACACGAAGTTAGAAATAGGGAAACAGGCTATTGTACTAAGTAACTTGCAAGCATTATCATAAAGTGGGGAATTGTATCTACGTTTAGAACAATGCAAGCCTGCAGTTGGGGAGGGAAAAATGAAAGAAAAAACTAAGGCCAAGCTGGAAGATAATGGATTTCTGAAAGAAGTCGATTCACAATTAGGAGGCAACATGCCAAGCGAAACTACTAACACACTAAAAAAGCAATTGGGGGAAGAAGGGTACCAGAAGATTGCTAAGATAAACAATCCCAGACTCGAAGAATTTCTAGTCAAGTATATAAATCTATGTACTCCGGAAAAGATCTTTGTTTGTACCGATTCCACAGAAGACCTCAAATATATAAGAGAGTCAGCTATACACAATGGAGAGGAAATCAAGCTTGCAGCAGAAGGTCACACCATTCATTTTGACGCGTACGGTGATCAGGGCCGCGATAAAGAACATACCAATATTCTCGTTACCAAAGGGATGGATCTGGGAGAATCTATCAGCACAAGGGATAGAGATCAGGGATATACAGAGGTTCACGAAATACTGAAAGATATGATGAAAGGTAGAGAGCTGTACGTGCGTTTCTTCTGCCTGGGACCAACCAATTCGGAGTTCTCAACGCCCTGTGTCCAGCTTACTGACTCCTGCTACGTAGCCCACAGTGAAGACCTCCTCTATAGACAGGGATATGAGGAATTCATCAGACAGGGTTCGTCGGCTCGTTTTTTCAAATTCGTACATTCACAGGGTGAAGTTGATGAGAGAAACGTTTCTAAGAATCTCGACAAGCGCAGAATTTATATTGATGTTACTGCTGATACTGTATACAGCACCAATACCCAATATGGCGGCAACACCATCGGGCTGAAGAAACTGGCAATGCGGCTGGCTATCAGACGAGCTTCCGAAGAGGGGTGGCTAACTGAACACATGTTAGTCATGGGAATCCACGGGCCTAATAATAGAGTGACCTATTTCACCGGAGCATATCCTTCAATGTGCGGTAAAACTTCCACAGCCATGCTCGATGGAGAGACCATTGTTGGAGATGATATTGCCTATCTTCGCAAGAAAGATGGCAAAGTCCGTGCTGTCAATGTGGAAAAAGGTATGTTTGGCATAATCCAGGGAGTGAACGAAAATGATGACCCGATTCAATGGAAAGCGCTTAAGGGTCCGGGAGAAATAATAATCTCTAATGTCATGTATGATGATGCCGGAGATTTCTATTGGACTGGAATGGAAACTCCTATCCCGGAAAAAGGCTACAATCATTCAGGAGAATGGTCCAAGGGCAAAAAGGACGCCAAGGACAAGGAAATCCCATGCTCTCACCCCAATGCCCGATTCACACTTGATTTGAATATTCTGCCAAACCTGGACCCAACACTCGATGATCCCAAAGGTGTGTTTGTAAGCGGAGTAGTCTACGGAGGAAGGGATTCCGATACCTGTGTTCCCGTGGAGGAAGCCTTCGACTGGGCTCACGGAATTATCACCAAAGGCGCAGCTTTGGAATCCGAAACAACGGCAGCTACATTGGGCAAAGAAGGGGTTCGGGAATTCAACCCGATGTCCAATTTGGATTTCCTTTCCGTCCCTATAGGCCGGTATATCCAGGACAACTTGGACTTCGGACAAGAACTTGATAATCCTCCTCCTGTTTTTTCCGCAAACTATTTCATCAGAGGAAAAGATGGCAAGTTTCTTAACGAGAAAAATGATAAGAAGGTCTGGTTTAAATGGATGGAACGGCGAGTAAATGGCGAGGTTGAAACCATTGAAACACCCACCGGACGAATACCGAAGCATGAAGACCTCGTACCACTTTTCAAAGATGTACTACAGTACGACTACACTCAGGAAGAGTACATCGAGCAGTTCACTATAAGAATTCCAGAGCACATTGCCAAGATAGAAAGAATAACTAAAGTCTACAAGACCCAGGTACCCGATACACCAAAGATACTGTTTGATATACTGGAAGCACAAAAACAACGATTACTTCGGGCCAAAGAAAAACATGGTGATTATATAACTCCCGATAAACTCTGACTCCCGACACATATTTATAAAAACAGGGAGGGTCCAATGGCTGCAAACAGTAACACAAAGTGGGTCTACACTTTCGAGGAAGGGAATGCCGGGATGGTTAACTTGCTTGGCGGCAAGGGCGCTAATCTTGGCGAGATGTCAAGCCTCGGAATGCCCGTACCACCAGGCTTCACCATCACTACCGAAACCAATGCTGCCTTTTTTGATAGCGGTGGCAAACTTCCCGATGATGCAATTGAGCAAGTTAAACAAGCTATGAAGGCCGTCGAGGAAGCGATGGGACGCAATTTTGGCGACCCGGATGATCCGCTGCTAATGTCAGTTCGGTCCGGGGCACGCAAATCCATGCCCGGTATGATGGAAACCGTATTGAACATCGGACTCTGCACTGCTACTATCCCCGGAATCATCAAGCAATCCGGTAATGAACGTTTCGTATATGATGCCTACCGTAGGCTCATCACCATGTACTCCGACGTCGTCATGGAGAAGGCTGCCGGTATCGAATTCGAAGATGAAGAAATGGCCGTCCGTCCTCAGTTGGAAAAGCTGATGGATGCCATTAAAGAAGAAAATGACTACGAACTCGATACCGATCTCACTGCGGAAGACCTCAAAATCCTCTGTGAGCAGTACAAGGCTAAAGTCAAAGAAGTGCTTGGCAAAGAATTCCCTGATGATCCCTGGACTCAGCTGTTGGGCGGTATAGGCGCTGTATTCCAGTCATGGCGTGGCAGACGAGCCATTGCCTACCGTCGAGTTGAGGGAATTCCCGAAGAGTGGGGAACAGCTGTCAATGTACAGGTGATGGTTTTCGGCAATTTAGGTGAGGATAGTGCGACCGGTGTTGCCTTTACTCGCGATCCGGCTACTGGTGATCCGCATTTCTACGGGGAATGGCTGGTCAATGCGCAGGGCGAGGATGTGGTTGCTGGGACTCGCACTCCAAACGCTCTAAATAATTATTGCAAGCAGCCCGGTCAGAATGATATGCTACCTTCCCTTGAAGAATCAATGCCTGAGATCTACAAACAACTTGTTGGATTTCGCGATGCTCTCGAAGCCCATTACAAGAATATGCAGGATATCGAGTTCACTATCGAGCGCGGACGGCTCTGGATGCTGCAGACCCGCGTGGGCAAACGTAATGGTATGGCTGCGGTACGAATGGCAATGAATATGCTGGACGAGGGAATGATCGATGAGAAAACGGCTCTCATGCGCGTCGATCCGGAACAACTGAATGAACTACTTCATCCAATGCTCGACCCGGCGGCTGAAAAGACAGCGAAAAAACTGGCTAAGGGACTCGCGGCAGGTCCCGGTGGTGCCATTGGCAAAATAGTACTCAGTAGTGCCCGTGCTCATGAACTGGGGAAAAAGGGAGAAAACCTCATTCTGGTTCGTATTGAAACGAGCCCTGAAGATGTGGACGGCATGCATGCAGCCAAGGGGATTCTCACTGCCCGTGGCGGGATGACCAGTCATGCAGCGCTGGTTGCCCGTGGCTGGGGCAAATGTTGCATCGTGGGATGTAGCGATCTGAATATTGACTACAAGGAACGTACCCTTAGAGTAGCAGGTAAAACTTTCAATGAAGGTGACTGGATTAGTATGAACGGTACCAAAGGAGTCGTGTACAAAGGCCAACTCCCCGTAGTCGATGCGGATCCGGACAGCAACCAGTGGTATAAGAAGCTGATGGAAATAGCAGACAGGACACGCAAGCTGGGTGTCCGTACCAACGCTGATCGGCCAGATGACGCAGCACTGGCTGTGAAGTTTGGGGCTGAAGGTATCGGGCTCTGCCGCACTGAGCACATGTTCTTCGAGGGTGCACGTATCATCTCGATGCGAAAAATGATCCTTGCCGAGAAGAAAAAAGGTCGGAAAGAAGCTCTTATGGAGTTACTGCCATTTCAACGTCAGGACTTCATCGATATTTTCAAGGCCCTTGAAGGACGTCCGGCAACCATCCGTTTTCTAGATCCGCCCTTGCACGAATTCGTCCCTCACGACGAAGGTGGACGCACAGAAATGGCCCGAGCCATGGACGTCAGCCCAGCGGAGATCAAGGAGAAAGTGGAGTCATTACATGAATTTAACCCAATGCTGGGACATCGGGGTTGCCGATTGGGAATCACCTATCCTGAGATCACAGCAATGCAGGCACGTGCGGTCATTGAAGCTGCCTACGAGGTCAAGGGAGCAAAAGCGGAAATCATGATTCCACTGGTTGGCAACGTCAAAGAGCTGTCCAACCAGAAACAAGTGGTTGTGGATGTGTTCGACCAGATCAAAGCAGAACGATCAGGAGATGAACCACCAGAAATCAAGATAGGCACAATGATTGAACTACCTCGTGCCGCTATCACTGCCGACCGTATTGCCGAGGAAGCCGAATTCTTCAGTTTCGGTACCAATGATCTCACGCAGGCCACACTCGGCCTATCCCGTGACGATTCCGGGAAATTCCTCCCTATCTACCTTGAACAGGGTATCTTATTGCGCGATCCATTTGAGGCGATTGACCAGGATGGCGTCGGCCGCCTGATGGAATACGCAGTTCGCAAAGGTCGTTCCACTCGCTCGGACCTGAAAATCGGTATCTGCGGTGAGCATGGAGGGGAACCCAGTTCCATTAAATTCTGTCATCGTATTGGCCTGGATTATGTCAGTTGTTCACCATTCCGCGTGCCCATCGCAAGACTGGCTGCTGCACAGGCGGCATTGTCTGATAACTGATTTGGTAGGGAACTGTTAAAAGAGATATAATACTCTTATGTCTCATC
>CAZWIP010000029.1:0-20072 GCA_964634125.1 uncultured Dehalococcoidia bacterium | reverse complement strand
TTCAATTAGGTGTTTCTGCCAACTTGTCAAGTTGCTCTCGATGATATAAAATTTTATTGGGTGTGCAACTTGGCATCTGATGATGCAATAGCTCTAAGATAAGCGTTGCAAAATGACTGTGATAGTGACGATAAGTTCTTCCACTGCATACAGTGGTTTATTCGTACCATGTTTTGAGTAACAGGTCCTCACTCCCTCCAGGTTCATTTGATGGTGCCGGCAATTAACTGATACTACAAGTATGGATAAAAACCGAAGCAAATTAAGGAGCTCTGAAGCTGTGGCAAAGAAAAAGAGCGAAACGAACAAAAAGAAACCTGTGAAAACACAAGCTGCGCAGAATAGTTCCGGTGCAAATAGCGACCGGAACAAACTAAAAACCGGGGCAGTAATGGTAGTTGGGGGAGGAATCTCCGGTATGCAATCAGCGCTGGACTTAGCCAATTCCGGCTTTAAAGTCTACCTGGTGGAAGAAACACCTTCAATTGGGGGAAGGATGGCACAGCTCGATAAGACCTTCCCTACCAATGATTGTGCCATGTGCATGATCTCTCCCAAACTGATTGAGGTGAGCAAGCATCGCAATATCGAGATCATCACCAACGCGGATGTTATCAAATCCGAAGGTGAACCGGGGAAATTCAAGGTCACTGTCAGGAAGCGCGCCAGGTTTATCGATTCTTCCCTGTGCACCGGTTGTGGCACTTGTTATACCAACTGTCCCGTTCAATATAAAGCCTACATAAAGAATGATTAAGGCTGACGAGGGTGAGTGAGATGGAACATGATCTAAGTAAAATCGACCAGATAATAGATAAATATAAAGGCGATGAGGGCATCTTGATTCAGGTCCTGCAGGATGTGCAGACCGAATATAACTGGTTACCCGAAGACGCCTTGGATAAAGTATGCCAGAGGCTGGAAATTCCGTTGAGCCAGGCATACAGTGTAGCCACTTTTTACAAGGCGTTCAGCCTGACGCCGCGAGGCCGACATCTGGTTAGCGTGTGCTTAGGCACTGCCTGTCACGTCCGTGGCGGACCGAAAATAATGGCTAAAGTGGAAAGCCAACTAGGCATCAATGATGGTGAAACAACTGACGATCTCAAATACAGTCTGGAAAAGGTGAACTGCCTAGGTTGTTGCGCTCTGGGCCCGGTGATAGTTGTCGATGGAGAGGCCCACGCCAAGGTGGCGGTATCAAAGGTCGGGGATTTGCTTGAGGCCTATCAGTAGGGAGTCTGAGGAGAATAACAATGGCACGATTTAGATCAGCTTCCGATTTGGAAGAAGCTAGAAAAGCGATACTGAAAAAAAGAGATTCCAGCAAGTCTCTTATATCAATATGCGCCGGGGCCGGCTGTCTTGCTCTGGGCGCCGATAAAGTTATTGCCGCATTCAAAGATGAAATCAAAAAAGAGGGGCTGGATTCCGAGGTGGCTATACGGGAAACCGGATGCCCCGGGTTTTGCGAGCGCGGCACGGTAGTTACCATTTATCCCGAAGAAACCTGCTATCTGCAGGTGCGGCCGGACGATGTTCCGGAAATAGTTACCCAAACCATTATCGGGAAACAGGTTATAGATCGGTTGGTATACACCGATCCTGCTTCAGGAGAAAGCATCGTCCGCGAATCTGAGATTCCCTTCTACAAGCATCAGAAACGTCTTATCCTCAGTAGAAACGCCCAAGTTGATCCCACCAACATAGAAGATTATCTGGCTATCGGTGGGTACTCTGCTCTGGCAAAGGCAATTTTCGAAATCGGTCCTGATGAAGTCATTAACATAATGAAATCGTCGGGATTGCGGGGTCGAGGTGGGGCCGGGTTCCCGACCGGAGTGAAATGGGAGATGTGCCGTAAAGTCCCTTCCGATACTCGATATATGATTGTTAATGCGGATGAAGGAGACCCGGGCGCTTTCATGGATAGAGCCGTTCTTGAGGGGAATCCTCATTCAGTGCTCGAGGGTCTGATTATCGGGGCTTTTGCTACCGGTTCTCACGATGGCTATATTTATGTTCGAAACGAATATCCTCTGGCGGTAAGGAATATCGGTATTGCTATCCAGCAAGCTGAGGAATACGGACTTCTCGGTGAAAATATCCTTGGTTCCGGGTTCGATTTCAAGGTGAAGATTGCCCGGGGTGCCGGAGCTTTTGTTTGTGGAGAGGAAACGGCATTGATCGCATCTTTGGAAGGAAAGCTGGGGCAGCCAAAGCAGCGTCCGCCTTTCCCTGCTGTGAGCGGTCTCTGGGGCAAATCCACCAATATTAACAATGTAGAAACCTGGGCCAATGTGCCGCTAATCATCACCAATGGAGGTGAATGGTTCTCCGCAGTTGGGACCGACGGAAGTAAAGGGCGGAAGATATTCTCGCTTGTCGGAAAAGTTAACAATACCGGCCTTGTTGAAGTTCCGATGGGGATTTCCCTTCGCGATATTATTTTCAAAATCGGTGGAGGGATTCCAAACGGAAAGAAATTCAAAGCTGTGCAGACAGGCGGACCTTCCGGTGGTTGTATTCCTGAAGAATATCTCGATACCCCTGTGGACTATGACGAACTGGCCAAACTCGGGTCAATCGTCGGATCCGGCGGCATGATCGTGATGGATGAGGATACCTGTGTGGTTGATGTAGCCAAGTATTTCCTCAATTTCCTGGCTGACGAATCCTGCGGCAAGTGTACTTCCTGTCGTGAGGGGATCGACCAGATGCTGGCTGTCCTGACAGATATCACCGAGGGCAGAGGCGAAGAAGGCGACCTTGAATTGCTGGAAGCGCTGGCTGATGCGACCCGCAATGCCTCGATGTGCGCTCTGGGGCAGACTGCTCCCAATCCGGTGCTGACCACTATGCGCTATTTCCGGGATGAGTATGACGCTCATATCAAGGAGAAGCGTTGTCCTGCCGGTGTTTGCAAAGCACTGTTCTCGTATTATATCGATCCGGCAAAATGTCAGGCCTGCATGATCTGTCTCAAAAATTGTCCTTCTGAAGCGATTATTGGCGAAAAGGGTCAGATACATGTGATCGATCAGGAAAAATGCACCAAGTGTGAGACCTGCTTCGATGTATGTCCGGATAAATTTGGCGCTGTGGTGAAGTTGTCGGGAGAGGTTCCTTCGCCGCTTCCGGTTGAGGCCAGAGCTGTTGTTCGGCAAAAATAGGCAAGTGAGGCAATTCTATGAACACTGTTAATCTGGAAATTAATGGCAAGGCAGTCACGGCCACTGAGGACATGACGGTCCTCCAGGCTGCTCGTGATGCCGGCTTTACGATTCCTACTCTGTGTTACCATGAAGCGCTGACTCCTTTCGGGGGTTGCCGTTTGTGCCAGGTGGAGATTACAAGTGGTGGGCGTAATAGACTGGTTACTTCATGTACCTATAAAGTCGAAGAAGGGCTGATTGTAACCACCGATTCCGAACCGGTCATACGCGCCCGCAAGACAGTGATGGAAATGCTGCTGGCCCGCTGTCCCAATGTGCCGCTCATACAAGATATGGCGCGTGATTTTGGCATTGAAAAACCACGCCTCAAGAAGATAAAAGATGAGAACTGTATTCTTTGCGGCATGTGTGTGCGGATGTGCGCCGAAAGAATGGGCGTGAGCGCCATCAGTTTTGTGGGCAGAGGAATCCATCGTAAAATAGATACTCCATTCCATGTGCAGTCGGATATGTGCCGGACCTGCGGAGCCTGTGCTTCGGTCTGTCCAACCGGCGCTATCACAATTGAGGAAATAACCAAAAATATCCCCAGGCCGATCCCCTCCGAATTCGATACAGTTCTTGGAACAAGGCACCCGATATATGTCCCGTTTCCGCAGGCAATCCCCAATGTACCAACGATCGACAAAGATACATGCATCCATTTCCTCACCGACCAGTGCGGAGTTTGCGAAAGCGTTTGCAAAGTGGGTGCAATCAACTACGAGCAGGAAGATGAAATTCTGGAACTGGAAGTGGGCTCCGTTATTCTGGCGCCCGGCTTCAAACCCTACGATCCCAATTTCATTGAAGGCGATTACGGTTACAATCGCATGCCCAATGTGGTTACCAGCCTGGAATTCGAACGTATTCTCTCTGCCTCTGGGCCTTTCCAGGGGCAGGTCATAAGACCCTCTGATGGCAGGCACCCAGAGAAGGTAGCCTGGATTCAGTGTGTGGGCTCCCGAAAAGCTGAAATCTGCAAAGATTACTGTTCGTCGGTGTGCTGCATGTATGCCACCAAACAGGCCATCATCGCGCGCGAGCACGATGAACGCATCGAGCCAACCATTTTCAATATGGACATCCGTGCTTTCGGTAAAGGATTTGAACGCTATTATGTATCGGCCCAAGAGAAATTCGGGGTGAAATACATCCAGGCCATGCCGAGTCCCATGGTAAGGGAATTGGGGAATGATAATCTGTTGCTGGAATATATGAGCGAGGACGGTCAGGGAAAGACATCGGAAGAATTCGATATGATCGTCCTTTCCATCGGATTGGAACCTTCGGAACATACCAAAGAATTGGCTAAAACCTTCTCAATAGAGCTGGATGATTTTGGCTTTTGCAAAATACCTGAGCTTGAACCCAATATCGCCTCAAGCCCCGGCATCTATGTGTCGGGAGCATTCAGTGCGCCTATGGATATCCCCGAATCGGTGATGAACGCCAGCAGTGCTGCGTTCCTGGCTTCCAGGGATATCACGGAAGCCCGAGGTACATTGGTGACCGAAAGGGAATATCCTCGCGAAAGAGATGTGTCCGATGAAGAACCCCGCGTTGGTGTCTTTGTCTGCCGTTGCGGATCGAATATCGCTCGCGTGGTTGACGTTCCCGGCGTGGCCGAATATGCCAAAACCCTACCCAATGTGGTTTATGCCGAAGAAAATATCTACACATGTTCCACCGATACCCAGATCAAGATGGCTAAAATCATCGAGGAACATGGCCTCAATCGTGTTGTTGTGGCTTCGTGCAGTCCGCGAACTCACGAACCGCTTTTCCAGGATACCTGCCGGGAAGCGGGTCTCAATAAGTACCTTTTTGAGATGGCCAATATCCGCGATCAGTGTTCCTGGGTGCATGCCACCTACATGCCTGAGGCAACCGCGAAATCCAAGGACCTGGTGCGGATGGCAGTTTCTCGTGTATGTGCGCTTGAGCCATTGCATGAGTCACCTTCCCCGATAACCAAGAATGGGTTAGTGGTTGGCGGAGGAGCAGCAGGAATGAACGCGGCTCTGGGGCTTGCCGCGCAAGGGTTTGAGACAGTGTTGGTCGAGAGAGAAAGCGAACTTGGCGGCAATTTGCGTCACATCTATTATACCCATGAAATAGAGTCCGATCCGCAGGTTTTGCTGAAATCACTTATCGAACGGGTTGAAAATGAGCCCAGGCTTACGGTTTACACCGGCGCTGAGGTTAAGGGGTTCTCAGGATATGTGGGCAACTATCAAACCACTATCATCACTTCCAGTGGCGAAGATGTGCACGTGGATCATGGCATCGTGATACTGGCCACCGGAGCGACCGAGTACAAACCCGAAGGCGAATACCTCTATGGAGAGTCAGATAACGTTATGACCCAGCATGAACTGGAAGAGCGTGTTGCTAAAAACGAAGTTGATGCTGGTGGATTGAATTCCGTGGTCATGATCCAGTGCGTAGGCTCCCGTGAACCAGAGCACAACTATTGCAGCAGGGTGTGCTGCACTCAGGCGGTCAAAAACGCCATCAAGCTGAAAGATGCCAATCCCGATTTGAATATCTATGTGATTTATCGGGATATGCGAACTTATGCGATGAGGGAGCTTGAATATCAGGAGGCCCGGAGCAAGGGAGTGCTCTTCATTCGATATGAGCCAGATAGAAAACCGGAAGTAACCGAAGAAGATGGAAAACTCAAAGTCAAGATTTTCGATCCGGTGTACGGCGATGATGTTTCCATTACTGCGGACAAGCTGATATTGAGCGCGGCCATACGTCCTCAGGAGGATGCTGCGGAATTTGCCAGCAAATTAAAACTGCCGCTGACCGCAGATGGTTTCTACATGGAAGCGCATATGAAATTACGCCCGCTGGATTTCGTAAACGAAGGCATGTATCTGTGCGGACTGGCTCATTCGCCGAAATTCATTTCGGAATCACTTTCCCAGGCACAGGGTGCAGCTTCAAGGGCAGTTACTATTCTTTCCCAACCGCATTTGATGTCCGGCGGAGTTGTCTCGGTGGTGAAACCGGAAGGGTGCGTGGCCTGTCTTACCTGTGTACGGGTATGCCCGTTCAACGTACCCATAATTAACGAAAATGGCGTTGCCCAGATTGAACCGGCTGCCTGTCAGGGTTGCGGAATCTGTGCCAGTGCCTGCCCTTGCAATACAATTGAAGTACAGCACTACAAGGATGAACAGATAATGGCGAAGAGTGCTGTGCTGTGCGGGTAGTTAAAGGTATCAGGTGTCAGGTGTCGGGTGTCAGGAGACGGGTAATAGCAGATGAATATGCAGAGTTATCAGGATTTGGAAGTTTGGCAGAAAGCGATGGATTTAGTGGTGGATTGCTACCATTTGACGGAAGGGTTTCCAAAGAGTGAAACCTATGGCTTGTGTAGTCAATTGCAACGAGCGGCGGTATCTGTTCCAGCCAATATCGCCGAAGGAAGATCACGCCAGTACAAGAAGGAATTTGTACAGCATACCTCTATTTCTTATGGTTCGCTCGCTGAATTAGAAATATTAGTCCGGATAGCAGAACGCCTGGAGTATTTTGATAATAGTCGATCAAAGGAGATATTGGATAAAACATCAGAAATCGGTCGAATGCTCAATGGTTTACGGAGATCATTGGGGAAGGATAACTGATCCCTGACCCCCGACACCTGAAAGCTATTTGGACTAGTCAACGAAGGAGAAACTCATGACGGATACCTATGAACCGAAAGTCATAGCCTTCTGCTGTCACTATTGTACCTATTCGGCTGCCGATCTTGCGGGATCGATGAGGCTGGAATACGCGCCGAATATCAGAGTAGTGAAACTCATGTGTACCGGCAAGGTGGATGTTCCCCTTTTGCTCAGGGCATTTGAGGATGGAGCGGATGCCGCCTTTGTCGGCGGGTGAGAGGAAGGCGATTGTCATTTCCTGGAAGGAAATCTAAGAGCTAAGAAAAAGGTAAAATACGCCCAGAAACTATTGGAGGAAGTGGGTATAGAAGGGGATCGGTTGAAGATGTATAATATTGGCGCATCTGATGCACCGCTATTTGCTCAGGCCGCCAATGAAATGACCGAAAGGGCCCGGGAATTTGGTCCTAATCCTTTGAAGAAGGGAAAGAAGTAACATGATTGTTGGAGAAAGAAAACCGTTTGCTGAAATAACCGAGATGATCAGGGATAACAAAAAGGTGATGATCCTTGGCTGTGGAACATGTGTTAGCGTGTGTATGGCCGGAGGGTTGAAAGAGGTCAATATCCTTGGTTCTCAATTGAGAATGGACAGCGGCATTAAATCTATGGGAGTTGAGATCGGTGAAGATGTTGTGCAGCGGCAATGCGACCGGGAATACATTGAACCGATAGTTGAGAAGGCTAAAGAGTACGATGTTGTTCTTTCGATGGCTTGTGGGGCAGGGGTACAGCTTCTTTCGGATATGCTACTGCCTACCCCGGTTCTGCCCGCATTGAATACCAGTTTTATCGGAATATGTGAAGAGGAAGGCACATGGCTGGAGCGGTGTCGTGGATGTGGGAATTGCCTGCTCGGCGAAACCGGAGGCATCTGCCCTATTGCCCGTTGCGCTAAAAATCTGTTTAACGGGCCATGCGGTGGTTCTGTCGATGGCATCTGTGAAGTCTCCCCGAACACACCGTGTGCCTGGCAACTTGTTTATGATCGATTGAAGGCTCTCGGCAAGCTTGATGCGCTTGAGGAAATCCAGCCAATCAGGGACTGGGGCCCAAGCAGTTCGGGAATACCGCGTGGGGTATATCGTGAAGATATGGCCGGAGTTGGGCTAGAATCTGAAGGTTCTTCTGAGTAAATAGGAGACGAACATCTTTGAACAAAAAACCCCTTGATTATTACAAGGCATTGTACAAATTGTCGAGTGAGGCTCACTCAGCTGTAGCAGTAGAGAGTGAACTCGCTGCATTGGTGCAAAACACAGCCCAGACAATAGGAGTCAAGGGCTGTTCAATAATGTTGCTTACTGAGGACCAAAAGAAACTCGTCCGCATGGCTGATTATGGACTCAGTAAATCATATGTTAGGAAGGGCTTGGCTGAACTTGACTCAGTAACGGCTGAAGCACTCAAAGGAACACCTGTTATTGTTAAGGATACGGCAAACGATCCACGAGTTCAGTACCAGTCACAGGCACAGAAGGAAGGCATTGTATCGATGATAACGCTGCCGCTTATGATCGACGGGAAAATTGCCGGGATTCTAAGGGCTTATTCTGATCACCCTACTGAATTCTCCGTTCCTGATATGGCTTTTTTGAGCAGCGTCGCCAATTTAAGTGCTGCTGCAATCAGCAAGAATCAGATTTATAAGACGATGGAACGGTATTACCAGGATATACTCAATTCCAAGGTGCAGGAACTGACGAGAGTAGAGGAAGCCAGGGACAGGCTTACCAAGTCGGTTTCGGTGGTGGCGCACGACCTGAAATCCCCGCTGGCTGCTATCCAGAGCTATTTCAGCATGATCCTTGGTGGATATGTAGGTGAAGTTCCTGATGCCATTAAGCCGATGATTGAAAGGAGCAGCATCAGGATCGATGGTCTCCTCAAGATGATAGGAGATCTCCTGGATATATCACGCATCGAGATGGGCCAGATGGCCGAAGAAATGGAGAATTGTTCGCTGGTCAAAATACTGGAAACCCCTTTACAAGATACTCAGAGACTGGCGGAAGAGAAAAAAATTGATCTAAACGAAGATATCCCGGCCGACTTGCCGAAGGTCTATGGTTCTTTCAACCGATTGCAGCAGGTTTTTGCGAATTTATTGAGTAACGCAGTTAAGTTCACTCCCGAAAATGGATCGGTGGACTTGAAATTATCGGAGGAGAATGGCAGAATACTTGGCACAGTAACAGATACCGGAATAGGCATTCCGGATGAAGACATAGCTTATGTGTTCAAAGATTTTTACCGTGCCAGTAACGTGGAGAAAGGTACAGGGACCGGATTGGGCTTGCCCATAGTCAAGAGAATTATTGAAGCTCATGGTGGCGAAGTTCGGGTTGAGTGTCCCTGTCCTGAAACAGGTAAAGGATCGAAGTTTACCTTTACTCTCCCTCTGGCCGTTCCTGCTCCGGCAAAAAAGAAAAGAACAACTCGTAAAAAGGCTAAATAATAACGAGGGAAGGTTGGACCGCTATGAAAGCAGGAACTAATCTAGAGAAAGTACTGGAGGATGGCCAATTCGCAGTAACAGCCGAAGTTGGACCGCCGAAGGGCGCATCCGACCAGGTGGTGATAAAGAAGGCTGAAATCGTCAAAGCCTATTCCGATGCGATAAATGTTACCGATAATCAGACGGCCGTTGTCCGGATGTCGAGTGCAGCAGGATCAGTTCTCCTCAAACAGATGGGAGCTGATCCGGTCATGCAGATAACTTGCCGTGATCGAAATCGCATAGCCATTCAAAGTGATATCCTGGGAGCTGTTGCTTTGGGAATAGGCAATATCCTTGCCATTTCTGGCGATCACCATTCACTGGGAAATCATCCGGGGGCTAAAGGTGTATTTGATATAGATTCCATGCAGTTGATTCAGACGATGAAGATGCTAAGGGACGACAACCAGTTTATTTGTGGTGACAAAGTAGCCGGCGATGTTCCTATCTTCATCGGGGCAGTAGAGAGCGCTTTTTCCGATCCGGTTGAATTCAGAGTCACAAGGCTCGCAAAGAAAGTGAAAGCAGGAGCAGACTTTATTCAGACTCAGGGCGTATTTGATGTTGAGCAATTCGCCAAGTGGATGAAGGGAGTGACCGATCGAGGATTAGATGAACAGACACACATCCTTGCTGGAATAATCCCCATGAAGTCCGCCGGTATGGCTCGCTACATGAGAGATTATGTTTCAGGCGTATATGTACCCGATGAACTCGTTAAGAGAATGGAAAACGCCGATGATGCCAAGGAAGAAGGTCTCAAGATTACACTGGAAATAATCGACCAGTTAGAAGATGTGGATGGAGTGCATGGAATTCACATCATGGCTGTGGGGTGGGAGGATATTGTTCCTGTTATAGTAGAGAAAGCTGGATTGTTACCCAGACCTATCGTATAAAAGGGGGAAATAAATGGCTGAGAATGTGAAAATCCTGGTTGTCGATGATGACCCTGATATCCGTACCGTGCTGACAGCTTTATTGGAGAGCAAAGGATATCAGATAGTTACTGCAAGTAACGGGAAAGAGGGGCTGGATGCCCTTAAGGCCGAAAAGCCCAATCTGATGATCCTGGATCTGCTTATGTCTGAAATGGATGGTTTTACCGTAATGCAGAAGCTAAAGGATCCAAGATGGGCCAAGTACGCTCACATTCCCATCATGGTACTGACATCGGTAAGGGAAGATGCCAGCCGCAGACGATACGAGCTTGAAACCGGCGTCTCCATGGATGTGGACGATTATATCGAAAAGCCCATCAATCCTCCGGTTGTACTGGAACGAGTTGAGAGGCTCCTTAAGAAAGCGAAATCTTAGGTTCTATAGAATGGAAAGAACACTCATATTAGTCAAACCGGACGCCATGCAGAGGGGTCTTGCAGGAGAAGTGGTTTCCAGGCTCGAGAGACGAGGATTGAAGATCGTAGGAATGAAGCTGCTTCACATGGACGAAACCATGGCTAAGAAGCATTATGGCATCCACGAGGGCAAGCCTTTTTTCAACGATCTGGTGGAGTATATTATCTCCTCACCGATAATCGCGGCCGTTTTCGAGGGCACAAAAGCTGTCGAGTTAGTACGCAATACAGTGGGAGCGACTAATCCACTTGATTCGGCTATGGGAACTATCAGGGGTGATTTCGGGATGGAGATCGGGAGGAACCTGGTACACGGTTCGGATTCACTGGAGAATGCGGAAAAAGAAATCGGTCTGTTCTTCTCACCAAAGGAATTGGTCTCATATGACCGGGATATCGATCGCTGGATTATAGAATCTTGACTATCGTGTAGGCCTTTTCCCACATCTCTTCTAACGCATAGAACTCGCGCTGTTCGGGTGAAAAAATGTGAACCACAATGTCCCCGAGATCCAGAATTATCCATCCTGAGATTGCTTTTCCCTGATGGCGACGAGGTGAAATACCTTCACCTGACAACATCTCATCGATCTCTTCAGAGATGGCCTTAAGCTGACGTTCACTCTCACCATTGCAGATTACAAAATAGTCAGTGAAACTACAACCATCCCGTATGTCTAACAACAATATATCTGAAGCATGCCTGTTTAAGGCTGCATCTACTATCTTTCTTGCAAGTTCGGCTGTTTCCAGGATATTTTCTCCATTAACCAAGATATAGGTGTATATGTAATTATATCATGACGCACATCAAGTATGAAACCAGAGAAATTTCATTTTTTGCCTCTTCCTTGCAATAACCTGTACCTGTATAGGAAACATACAATGTTGCTTACTTTGGTATAAATCATTAAAATGAATACCGAGTAGGCAAGAAGTAGATTTCAAGAGAGCGTTAATCTGATAGCCTCAAATAGGAGGGGAAATGGTATATGGTTTGTTCCAGGGTTTCGGGCCCTTTGAAGCGATAATAATCGTAGTTGTAGTTCTAATTGTATTCGGTGTTGGCAAACTACCTCAAGTGGGCGGAGCATTAGGTAAGGGAATTCGCGAATTCCGCAAGGGTAAGGCCGGCGAAATCGATGAACTAAAGGAGCTGGACCAGTCGAAAGATAAAGATGGGGAAAAGGACTCCTAATCGCGCCATACATTGTAACAAATGATCTGAGTGCTTTGTGTGAGAGGGATTTCTTTTCCGGCTTTGTCACTCCTATCAATTTTTTGTAGAAACCGCACACCAAAACATCTTCATAAGCTCCTCTGAGAAAATTACAATGGACTTCTATGGTATAGGTTTACAAGAAATATTCATTGTCCTCTTGATCGCATTAATAGTGGTTGGTCCTCAACGTTTGCCACAAATGGCCATCAAGCTGGGCCAGATGATGCGTCGTTTAAGGCTGGTAACTTCAGAGATGGCTCGGAATATCACAGAAGAGGTGAGCCGAGAGACTACTGATCTGAAATCTGATATTTCCCTTGATGCTAAGGAAATTGCACCAGAGATGGAAAATGTCGAAAAGAAAGCGGAAGGGGACCAAAAGTAATAGTGTAGCATGGCTGACGAACAGAAGCTTACGATATTGGGGCATTTACAAGATCTTCGCAATCGACTAATTCGAGTAACGATAGCAGTAGCCATAGGGACCGCTGTTTCCTTTGTTTTCAGGAAGGATATTGTTGATGCTCTTAAATCAATTGCTGATGATGCCGAACTCCAAGTCATCGGTACCACCGAAGGTATCGTAGTTGCATTCCAACTCTCAATCGCCTGCGGGATTGTTCTAGCAACGCCAGTTATCCTTTATGAAGTCGTGATGTTCATTCGCCCTGCCCTCAGTAACCATGAAAGAAAATATCTATATACTCTTTTACCCGGTGTATTGATTGCCTTTGCCAGTGGTGCGTGTTTTGCTTACTTTATGCTCATGCCTCCTGCGCTTTCTTTCCTGGAAAACTTTTCAAGTGACTTTGGTGTCGTTCAGTGGAGACTCAACGAATATATATCTACAGTCACGCGATTATTATTTGGGATCGGCCTGTGCTTTGAACTTCCTTTGATTATGTATTTTCTATCAAAAATTGGAATACTTAAGGTCCGACAATTGACTCGTTTTCGCAGGTGGGCTATCGTGCTGGCTTTCCTTTTGGCAGCCCTCATCACACCAACACCTGACCCAATAAACCAAACCTTCGTTGCTATACCTCTAATACTGCTATATGAGATGGGCATTCTACTAGCACGGATTGCACACAGAGGAAAGAAAGAAGAGGGGGTAGCAGAGGGGGCATTCAACGAGTAATCATGGTGCCAATCGCTCCACCCTCAATTGCTGTAAGCAATGCATGTGGCGAACGCCCATCGATTATCTGAACTTGTGATGTCTTTTCCAGGGCTACTAAAGTGGCCTCAGCTTTAGCTATCATTCCACCACTTATCACCCCGGAATCCATTAGCGACTTCACATCCTTGGCTGATAGTTTTGGCAGAACCTGGCCGTCACCATCGCGAATACCATCAACATCGGTGAGGAATATGAGTTTCTCGGCATGCAGAGCATCGGCTAGTGCGGCTGCTATGTCATCGCCATTGATATTGACATATGGGATATCGGCAGGTTCGCCAGCAGCTTTAGCCCCTGGTGGAGCTATGAAGGGGATAAATCCCGCCGCGAGCACCGCTTGAATAACCTCAGGATTAACTTTGGTAACTTTCCCAGCGTAACCTAAATCCGGATCATTGCACTTGCTTTCAGTAAGATTGCCATCGACACCAGTCATCCCTACAGCTTTTCCACCCATAGAATTGATCGCAGCAACAAGATCGGTATTCACCAATCCACCCAGTACAGCCGCAACCATCTCAAGCGAGTGCTCATCAGTTATTCTGATTCCGTTTTTGAAACTCGTAGGGGTATTCTGACGCTTGAGCCACTCCGTTACTTTGTTTCCACCACCATGTATCACAATTGGTAGAATGCCTCTTTTCTGTAGAGAAACCAGGTCTTCGAGTGTGGTATCGTGGTTTCCCAACGTACTCCCACCGATCTTAATTACAATGGGTTTTCTGGCGTCAATTCCCATTACATTTTCTCCAACCTACGTTGTATAGTCCCCATTAAGAGCGATGTACTGTTCTGTAAAATCACAGCCCCATGCAGTAGCTTTGCCATCACCCAAATTCAGACAGAGCCTGAAACACACGTCTTCCTTTTTCATTAGCGCCTGAGCTGTTTGCATATCAAATGACAGTGGACTTCCCGCCTGCATGAGGCACAACTCATCCAAAAATAAATCGACCTTCGATTCAACAAGTTCAGCGCCGCTCCTTCCCGCAGCAGCTACTACCCTACCCCAATTTGGATCCGATCCATATACAGCTGTCTTCACCAATGGCGAACCGACAATTGTTCGCGCAGCTAGCCTTGCTTCTGCATCTGACAGTGCCCCTTCCACAATAGCTTCAATCAACTTTGTCGAACCTTCTCCATCTCGGGCAATACATCTGGCCAGATAAATGCATACATCATCAAGTGCATTTTGAAAAATTACCGCACTAGCATCAGTATTATGTAAAGTACTATTCTCCGCCACACCGTTCGCCATTAGCAAAACTGTATCATTCGTGCTGGTATCGCCATCTACCGTTATCATATTGAAAGAGATATCCACCGCCTTCTGAAGCGAATTTTGCAAGAAGTTTTGATCAACCGCAGCATCAGTTGTAATAAAGCAAAGCATTGTCGCCATATTGGGATGAATCATCCCGGCACCTTTGGCTACCCCACCGATAGTTATTTTCTTCCCCTCAAACTCAAATTCAACGGCTATTTCCTTGGGAACCGTATCGGTAGTCATGATTGCTTGAGCCAAATCATGCCCACCATCAGATGACATCTCGATGCGCTCAATGCCCCTTTCGATCTTCTCCATAGGTAGATGGGTTCCGATAACTCCCGTACTGGCAACGAACACATCACTTGCGTTAACCCCGAGTTTTCTCGCGGCCAATGCTGCCATTTGTTCCGCGTTCGCCATACCTGCTTCACCGGTACAAGCGTTCGCGCATCCGCTATTGGCCACGAGTGCCTGTGCCTTTCCGTTTGTAACCCTGTTCTGACATAGGATTACCGGCGCTGCCTTGACTTTGTTGGTGGTGAATACGCCAGCTACTGTGCATGCAATATCTGAAAAAAGCATGGACAGATCATAAGGCTTCTCTTTCCAGGCTTTTATATCGGCGAAGATAGCCCCTGCTGAGAATCCTCGAGGAGAGGTGATAGTACCATTTTGAACCGATTGGTGAGTCATGTTTTGAGGATCTGGTCGGGGTGGACGGATTTGAACCGTCGACCTCCTGCTCCCAAAGCAGGCGCGCTAACCAGGCTGCGCCACACCCCGCACCGTTACATATTAGCAATTATCAAACATCAAAGTAAAGAAACGATGAGAGAACGAAGCCTATTTAGGTTTATAGTCCATCGAGGAGTGACTTATATCAGCAGGATAACCAATTATACAAACTCAATCAAAGCTGATATTGATATTCACTGCGTTACGAATATTACCTATTCTCAATTGTTCTCGCATAGCCATTCAATTCTATCTGAGCTAGTAGAATGAGTATTGCTATAGGTAAAATGGGTATCAACAGCAAGACATTTGATATCGGTTCCAGAATCCAGGTTAACCAAACCATGAATCCGCATATTAAGGCAAAAGCATAATCATCGCAAAAGTGGGTGGTCACCATCTTTATACTACGCCAGTAACCTGTTGAAACAACAACTACGTAAAGATACAAGGCTATCATAGCTAACAAAAAGAGAATTAAAAATAGCACTCCCAAAAAGCCGGGAAGCAAATCTTCAAGTAACCAAAAAACAGCAACGATGATACTCAAAATCAACGTACCGACTATTCCAGGCCAAGGTTTCGGATTACCAACTTCTGACCTTTTAAGCTCATTTGAAGTTGCAACGTACCAGATAACCCAGAAAACAACGGGGAATAATAACGAAAAAAGCATAACTAATAAGGGATTCCTATACTTTACTTTTGAGGTACCAGTCTGCATAACTAACTCTCCTTATCAAGTCGCCAGTTAGCAGATACAGTCAAGCCAGACTATATCGCCATTTTTTTGGATTATACCAGTGTCTCCAGATCTATTGCAACTGACACTCAAGTGATATGAATAAACTGCTCATTATTTATTGCATCTGAGGGCTCCTCTGTAGAAGAAACAAGAGAAACAGGTTCCCACGGTCTATGCGAGCCACTACGTTCTTCATCCCCAAAACACCCGCAACTCCCTGGCGTTGCAGTGATAATTTGGCCATCTGCGACATCCTGATCCTTTATCACTACAATGTATGTATTCGCCACCTCTTTGGGTCATTTTGCCCTTCTGAAATAGAGGCACCCATAACAGCACAAATATTAATAGAAGTCGGTTCAGTTTTCTTTACACCTTGACGCTAACTCAACAGATTGTTAGTATATGGCCAACATATCAGAACATATGGATTGGAGTGATGAACGTTTCAATTATTCTGGCACATCCCAGCAACAATAGTTTTAACCACTCTATCGCTAATGCTGCGATTAAAAGCTTAAAAGAAAATGGCCACAATGTTACTTATCACGATCTATATACTGAAAGATTTGACCCATTGCTAATGAGTGATGAATTCCCTCAAGATGCACATTTATCAAATGATATACGAACCCACTGTGAAGAGATTATTTTGGCAGATGGTATCATCATTGTCCATCCAAATTGGTGGGGACAACCTCCGGCAATATTGAAAGGTTGGATCGATAGGATTATTCGTCCAGGTGTTGCTTACGAATTTGTGGATGACGATAGTGGTGATGGAATTCCTATTGGACTGTTGAAAGCGAAGGTTGCCCTGGTTTTCAATACCGCCAATACACCATCGAGACGAGAAATGGAAATATTCGGAGACCCTCTCGAAAGGCTCTGGAGAAACTGCATTTTTCAATTTTGCGGCGTTCAAACATTCTATAGACGGATGTACAGGGTAGTTGTTACAAGTTCAATTGAACAGCGTCTCGAATGGTTAGCTGAAACTGAAGATATCGTTAATACGTATTTCCCTGCAGAATCAATGGAGTAACCTTAGACGCCCAATTTTTGTGGTCAGCTTTTTCATGTACCCTGATAGTGGGAAGTATCACTGCAAGTAGAGCTTCGACAATAAAGCAGGCGGACTAGACAGTGTGAACAATATTACTTATTACATGCACTAACTTAGGAGGGAAAACCAATGATTGAATCCAGCCGAATCCAGGAAATATCCGATCGCCTTGATATCGAGGACCTTCTCGTCCGCTATTGTACAGCCATAGACACCAAGAATTTCGATGATCTAGGCTCTGTCTTCACTCCAGATGCCCACATCGACTACACATCGGCCGGAGGTGTTAAAGGTGCATTCCCCGAGGTCAAACAATGGCTATCTGAGGTTTTGGCTATGTTCCCAATGACGCAGCATTCTGTAACCAACTTCGCTATCAAAGTCGAAGGGGAGCGTGCAACATCCCGATGTGCATTCTATAATCCGATGGGAGTACCCCTCTCTGAAGGACAAGAAGGGTTGAAGCTATACTTCTTTGGCGGATACTATAACGATACTCTCGTTCGAACAGGTGATGGATGGAGGATATCTCAACGTATCGAGGAGTCTACCTGGAACGATGGGAGGCCGGGACAGGACTAAACTTACGGAGGAGCCAAAATGATTTCTTGTTGTGGAATAAACTGTAGTGAATGCGATGCATTCATCGCGACTAAAGAGAACGATGATGAAAAGAGATCGGAAGTAGCAAAGCTGTGGTCAAAGCAGTTCAACTCGGATATCAAACCTGAATCGATAAATTGTGTTGGTTGCCTATCTGATAGCGGACCTGTTTTCGGTTACTGCGAGGTATGCCCTATCAGGAAGTGCAGCAAGGAAAAAGGCATTCCCAATTGCGCCCACTGCAATGAATATGCTTGTGAAAGTCTCGAAGGTCTTTTCAAGATGTTACCTGAATGTAAGGAGAACCTTGAAAAGATCAGGGGAACTCTTTAGCGTATTGGCGAAGATAAAATGACTGACACGAATTCTTACATACAAAGCTTGCTGGTAGCTAACCCTTTGAGGGAATCAATACTGCGTTCGGTGATCCAGACACTTCAGCTTCCCGCTGGAAGCAAGGGACTGGATGCCGGATGCGGAATAGGCCTGCCAGCTTTGTTACTGGCAGAGGCTGTAGGCCCTTCCGGACGCATCACCGGACTTGATGTGTCCCCCGAATTCATGGCTTACGGTGCGGACCTTGTAAACAAGGCTGGCCTCTCAGAGCAAATATTTTTTCAGGAAGGAAGCATAGAGAATATTCCCTTCGATGATGATACCTTTGACTGGGTTTGGAGTGCAGATTGCGCAGGTTACCCAACTGGAGAACTCTTGCCATTACTGAAGGAACTGGCAAGAGTGGTAAAGCCCGGGGGTATTGTGGCCATTCTCGCATGGTCTTCGCAACAACTGCTGCCGGGGTATCCGCTGCTAGAAGCCCGCCTGAATGCAACTTGCTCGGCCTACGAACCTTATGTCAAAGGAACAGACCCGGAATCACATTTCCCTCGAGCCCTTAAATGGTTTCGAACCGCAGGTCTGAAAGATTCCACAGCCCAGACTTTTATAGGTGACGTTTATGCTCCATTGAATGATGATATTCGCTGTGCTTTGATTTCATTCTTTGAGATGCTCTGGGGAACGCCTCAACCAAAGGTTTCAGAGGAAGACTTAGCAGAATACCAGCGTCTTTGCAATCCGGAATCTTCGGACTTTATTTTAAACCTTCCGGACTATTATGCCTTTTTTACCTATTCAGTGTTCTGGGGTCGGGTTCCGGAATGAATCTGGAAGAGCACTGCCCACGATCGCTATTACCGGGGCACCATATTTTCTTCACTATCTCGCCAACCAGCTATGTACCCATCATAGAACATCTTTGCTAAATGCTCCACGTGGCCTATTCCCAGGTCGACACCTGTACATACCGCTTCCATCATAGCATCAATACAGTACCTGCGCGTAGCATCCAGCGCTGCTTGATCCAGCTGCGTACCGCTAGCGCCAATTCCCATATCTTTAAAAAGGGAATCTAATACAAGCGGGCTAGCAGGATCTTCCGGACTCCAGTTTGTTGGATACTTCCTTACGAGCGTTCGGACCATAGATATTCCTCCCAAGTTGTATTCTCTTCCCTGATTACCGCCACATTAAAACAAAAGCTGTACTATCAATAATCCGTACAGCACTTATCAAATATTCACCTCAACCACTAGTCAATCACTCCCGCTCTGTCTTATTATCCTTGCTCTCTTTAAGCTGAGATGCAATTTCCTGAAGTTCTTGCAGGAAAACGAGTGTTGCATCATCAGACGCTATTCCTAAAGCGCCTTCTTCTTCGTTTTTATCACTGGAATCATCGTGAGATGATGATATACCCCATCCTTTCCAGTTACTCCTGGTGGATAACCAGTTTCTTACGCCCATCTAACTTTTCCTGACGGAACGATGACTTGTTTTGTTCCATTCCATTACCCTGTATCCCTCTAAATATTTAGTAAGAAGGATTAATATACGCATACCGTGATACTCAACAATTGACAACAAACATGATCTAAAGAACGATGAATAATCTAGTGTACTTTACTGGTTTAGATAAGGTATAATCCTTAACTGTCCGGATATAAGATGTATTAAGACGACTCTTGTTTATTGGCTGATAACAAATCATTTAGATAAGGTAACTTGGTTTCTGGTAATGCTCAAATCCCATTGCCACTAAGGACCTCGATAGGTTATCCCTACCAATGTCCGTACCAGAATTATGTCTGTGTAAAGTTATGTCATCATTTTTATTATCATGTAGTACCATTTTCCTAGTCTATTTCCGGCTTGTTTCCCAATCATTTACCAAACTGTAACCAAATTTTACCGCGTGGTTACCGGAATTGATACCTACACCAACTAAAATACAAACACAAGAACGGAAAATATGGTTATACGAGTATTGAAACACACAACATCTCACAACAGGATACAAGAGTAACATCATCCTTCAAAATATCATTTATGAAGGACTGTGTCTTTTTTATGTAAAAGGAAAGAAGGAGGTATTGGGGTGGTCAAGTCCAAACGGACACATAGTTAAGCAGCGATGATCCCCTTTT
>CAZWIP010000028.1:0-20123 GCA_964634125.1 uncultured Dehalococcoidia bacterium | reverse complement strand
CTAGTAACTTCAGTTGTCATAGAACAGCTGTAAGAGCCACCCGCTGGAATAATCTGGGGACAGGCACAGTCGCCCTGGCTATTCAGGTCACCAAAGACAGAATCCGTTAGGCTATTGATAGTAACAGTATTCGATGCCGACAAGTTGTTAATAGTGAACGTAAAAGTCGCTTCTCCTCCTCCCGGGTTATCAATCCAGTCGGGGGAGGCTGTCTTAATTATCTCGATGGAAGGAAGGTTAGCGCAATCGTCGATTATGTCCCATGTCGTATCACCGGCACTAAATTGAGTTGCATTCCAAGGGCCGACACACGATCCTCGTCGTAATCGATAACTAATGTTGCTGCCGGGTGGTACGTGCATTACTTCACCATTACCGAATGTGCCAACCCCCGAGACTTCAACCTGGAGTGTTGTATCTGACTCACATAAGCCTATTTGCACCGTGGCGAACTCTAACTGCCACACTTGGTCACCAGCAGAGAACTGGGTCGCCTGCCATGGACCGACAACACCACCTCGGCGCAAGCGGAAACTGATCTGCGTGTTCGGCGGCACGTGGAAGGTATCACCAGTGACGAATTGTGCTACACCTAAAAGTCTGCCGCGCCGTGTTAGCCGAATACTCTGGTCATTGGTCTCGATGAGTCCTAATTGAGTCAGTTCATCCATTTCTTGACCGTATCGGCTGACCAGTTCGATTCCAAACCGGTCTCTCATATCAGCAAACTTTATGCCGCGATTTAGTCTAAGTCCCATTATAATGGCTTCAGCGAGTTGTGTCTCTGGTTTGATCTCCTCATCCGTCTCTGGTCGGTAGAATGCACCAGGCTGGAACATGCGGATGTATTCATCAAGGTCGTGCGTATTAGCCCGACGATGTCCATCGATATAGGAATGAGCAGCCACGCCAATTCCCAGATAAGGCAGGCACTGCCAGTAGACCATGTTGTGCCGACGCTGGAAACCCTCTCTGGCCCAATTGGATATCTCGTAGTGAACGTAGCCCTCAGATGCCAGATAGTCCTCGGCGGCTTCGTATTGTTCGGCGGTTCGATCAGGATCAATCGGGGGTATTTGTCCCCTCCGAATTACCCTGTTCAAAGGCACGTCATCTTCAAGGCTTAGAGGATAGAGCGAAAGGTGTTCCGGTTCAAGCTGAACGGCTTCCTTAAGAGTATCCTGCCAGGTCGCCAGTGACTGCCCCGGTATCCCGTACATCAGATCGAGACTCAGGTTCGTAAAACCGGAATCTCGGGCGAATTGAACTGACTGGCTGGCCTGAACCGCTGTATGAGTGCGTCCCAGAAGCATGAGTGTTTCATTATCCATACTCTGTACCCCGAGGCTCAATCGATTGACCCCAAGTTGCCTGACAGCAGCGAGATAGGGCTCGTCAACGGTACCGGGGTTGGCCTCCAGGGTTACCTCCACAGTTTTGTTCATATTGAAGATTTTCTGGGTTGTGGTCAATATCTGGCTCAGTTGGTCCGACGAAAGCAAACTTGGGGTTCCTCCACCCAAAAAGATGCTGGATATACTCTCTCCTTTAGCTCGTTCAGTTAATTCCTTTTCAAGGGTATTTACATATATCGGGATATCAGACTCACGGTTTGCGAAGGATACGAAGGAACAGTAGTTACATCTGCTTCGACAGAAGGGAACGTGAATATAGAGAGCGATTTCGTTAGTCACAAGAGTGGGCTGTAGTGCAATTGTAAATCTCTATTCGATTATAACATAGCGCATTGTGGAAAGGAGACCATCTTATTCGTACAAGTGATTAGATAAGGCAGCTTATTTTAGGAATGTCTTAGTGCGCGTCGTTCCCGTAACATAATGAGGGACACAATCGCAACAATAAAGACCAATGCGCCGCCAATTATCATACCCAGGATTGCCCAGTTGACTACCGGTGTTTCAGTTGTTTCAGGCTCAATTATAGTCTCCGCTTCGTTATTCGGTGCATCCTCATCAACATCATTTCGCACCAGAATGGTATAGATAGAGAAGTGACTGATCTCTGCTGTGATAGTGTTTGTATGTGGATCAACGATACTTTCCAACTCAATCCATGTCCCGGATGCACTATCCCATATAGCAATCACCAAGTTTGCTTCGGTAGTACCTTCCGGCAGGATGGAATCATCGTAGGTGAAATTGAGGGGTATCGGTGGATCGAAGGTGGCTCCATCGGGCCCAAAGTCGTAGGCTACACCTATAATATTAGAGTTTTCTGATGGTGATGGTAGTTCTTCCATCGATTCCATGGTTATCTGGCTCAGGGATTCACCTTCCCTGGTTTTACTTTCTGTGCCCTCTGGGATAGTGAGATTGCACTCGCCGGCATCAGAACGAACAACAGCTGTCGTGGAAACTACGCCACTCGCATCGTTTGCCAAATCTATAGTTACTATTGATGGAAGCTCAATAACCGGAGCTGGGGGTGGTGCGGGAACTGGCGGCTCAGGAATTGGTACAGGAGCCGGTTTTGGTGCCGGATTGGATTTGGGTACAGATGTAGGCGTAACGGTTACAGGCGTGACGACACCGCCACCTCCACCAACGGGAGCACCACCGCCACCACCTCCGCCAGTAGCACCTCCTCCGGATGAGGCTGCAGTAGTTGTGAAAAGATAGTTGTAACCATAGCTGGAACCACCATCATTAGTTGCCTTCGCTCTGAACTGATAGGTCATACCAGCTTGCAATCCGGTGAGATCAGCGGTAAAGCTGCTGGGATTATCCAATACCACTGCATCAGTAGAATTGCTGTACGATGCATTCGTTCCCCACTCGAATAGAACTATTACATTTGAAGCGCCACCCAAATCACTGAGATTACCATTCAGGGTGACCGTAGTCTCGCCTAGGTTACTGACAGGGTTGGTTGCAACTGTTGGAGCTACCACATCATCATTGGTGATAGTCAATGTCGACGTATTCTGCGTGCCCAATGTGGCACCGCTGGGATCGCTAAGTGTTAGAATAACCGTCTTATTTGTTTCCAAATCGGTATCATCAATTATGGGAACGGCGAAAGCTTCACTGGTATCTCCCACGGTGAAGCTTAGGGTTCCACTGACTGCTGTGTAATCGGAGCCTTGTGTGGCTGTGCCGTCACCGGTAGTGTAATTAACGGTGACCGGATATAGCGGAGATTGTGAGAGTTCTACTGTGATAGTGGCTGTTCCGCTGGCAATATTTTCAGCCACCGAATACGCATCTGAGGAGAAAGCGACTTCGGGTACATCGCTACTGGTTATTGTGAGTGTAGCCGAATTTGGCGTTCCCAGATTCGCATCAATAGGATTGCTCAGTGTTAACAAAACAGTTTCATCTGCTTCCACTGTAATGTCATCGATGATGGGGATGGTGAAGGTTTCACTGGCATCCCCCGCGGCAAAACTCAATGTGCCGCTGGTTGCGGTATAGTCTGAACCTGCAACAGCCGTATCGTTACTAGTAGCATAATTGACTGTAATAGTTGCAGCACTGGTTCCTGAGAGTATTGCTTCAATAGTCGCTGTAGGAGTTCCTTCTGCCACATTGTAACTAGCCGATGATAGTGCCACATCTGGCGCATCGTCGTCAACTATAGTAAGTGTGGCTGTATCGGGAGTTCCCAGATTGGCATTGGTTGCATTACTCAGTTGGAGATCTATTGTCTCCGAACCTTCGGCAAATCCATCATCATGTATGGGAATTGAGAACGTTTTACTGGTGTCTCCGGAGGCAAAGCTGAGCGTGCCACTGACTGTTGTGTAATCAGTGCCTCCTGTAGCTGTACCATCACTGGTGGCATAGTTGACTACAATGGTCTGGGTGCTGGTTCCCGAGAGAACTACAGCGACTGTGGCTGTACCACTGGCGACATTTTCAGCTATAGTATAGCTGTTAGAAGAGAAGGTAATATCGGGTGCATCATCATCGTAAATTGTCAATGTCGCCGTTCCCGGTGACACCAGATTGGCATTGTTCGGATCGCTCAATATGAGTGAGATAGTCTCATTTGCTTCTGCAATACCATCATCAATCGTCGAGACGCTAAACGACTCCAGAAAATCATCAGGTCCAAAAGTAAGTGTGCCACTCGTTGCAATGTAATCGACACCGGCCAGGGCTGAGCCATCACTGGTGGCATAGTTAACCGTGATTGGCGCTGGATGACCCGTAGGCGAAATCATGACCGCGATATTAACGGAACTGGAGTCTTCCGAGACACCATAGCTATCAGTGGCAAGAAATACTGAAGAGACATCTTCACTGGTTATGGTAAGCGTGGCTGTGCTAGTCCCACTTAATGCGGCATTGACGGGATTGCTGAGAGCCAAGTTAACGGTTTCATCCAGTTCTACAAATGCATCATCGTTTATGGAAACAGTGAAGGTTTCACTGGTATCTCCCGCTGTGAAGGTCAACGTACCGCTGGATGTACCGTAATCGATACCTCCGGTAGCCGTCCCATTACTGGTTGAATAACCGATCGAGACAGTAACAGTACTGGTTCCCGAAAGAACAGCTTCGATTGTAGCTGATGGAGTTCCTTCAGCTACACTATAAGTAGCCGAGGTAAATGATATATTTGGCACATCATCATCCTGGATGGTGAGCGTAGCAGAATAGGGTGATCCAAGGATGGCGTTTGCAGGATTGATCAACGTGAGAATCACCGTTTCATTCATTTCTTCTGCAGTGGCGTCATCAATTATGGGAATGTCGAATGTCTGACTGGTGACACCTGCGTCAAAGGTAACTGTGCCACTCGTGGTTATGTAGTCTGATCCTGCTAAAGCTGAACCGTCACTGGTGGCATAATTGATGGTGACAGTATTTCCTGAAACCTGCGATAGATTTACAGTGATGGTAGCTGTTCCGCTGGAAACGTTCTCGACTATGGAATATGTTGCAGAAGAGAAAGTAATTCCAGGTACATCATTACCGGTTATGGTGAGCGTGGCTGAATTTGGGCTTCCGAGACTGGCGTTATTCGGATTGCTCAGGGTTAGATTAACGGTTTCGTCTGTTTCCAATGTGCCGTCGTCAGTTATAGGAACAGCGAATGTCTTTGTAGTGTCACCTGGATTGAAAGTGAGCGTGCCATTGGTTGTTATGTAGTCAGTGCCTGCTATAGCCGTGCCGTCACTGGTGGAATAATCGACTGATACCGGGTAAGGAGCGGTTTCAGATAAATTAGCTGTGATGGTTGCAGTTCCAGCGTCTTCTTCAGTGTCATAAGTCGCCGAAGAAAGCGCCAATTCAGGCGTGGCAGGGAAAGTGACATCAAGAGTTTCCCACCACATGAGTGGGTATTTGGGATAGCCTGTGCCTAACGAATAGCTACCATAGTTAAGATTCATATCGAGTCGGAAAAGGCCGTTGGGACGATTCGGAGTTGTTCCCCAACTATTGAGTAGAACCCAATAATCGTTGTCCGTTCCTGGGCCATCATTATAACCGACCACCAAAATCGCATGCCCACTACCCTCTCCCCCAACCCATGTATGACCGGAAGAATAATCCGGATTCCAGATATCATCTTCGTCATTGGCTAACCACCAAAGTGCCCAGTCGGTAAAATCAGCAGTGTTGGGCCAAATCATACCGAGTTGAATCGCCCTGTCCTGATCGAGAACATTTTTGATTTCGTTAATAGCTGTGGTCTGATCCACATCTATCATTTGATCACCTTGCCAATCCCAGGTGGGTACCCTTTCATCTGCAATTGAAGTTACGGGATAATATGGTGCGGTAGAAATCGAACCACAACTGGTATCGCATGATCCATCACTATCCTGCCAGGCAGCGTTTGTGTTGGCCCATGGAATAGCCTTTCCTGTGCTACTATAGAAATCTACTACATCTGATAGATTGCCTCCCGAGCACCCACATGCTTCACACGAATTCAGGTATTGAATGGAGAGCCTGTCCTTGATTTCAATCTCGACATCCTGGGCTATTTCCAAAATACCATTGCCAGCCCACTGCCAGCAATTACCACAACTGCCTTGATCACGCTCGATGGGATCATATTCCAGGTGATCTAACAAACTATGAGATCCTTCTCCTGCCCCAAAGACCATTTGGCTCTGGTTTTCAAACAGGGGATCGATACTAACATTGGGTTGGTTCTCTTGACGTTCAATCCATCGTTGAAGATCTTCCGAAGAGAGTATCATTACTGGATGACCTTCCTGAATTTCTGAAAAGCACAACGGATCAGGTTCTTCTTCGGCAGATACTGAAGTCGCAGGGTGCAATAGTCCTCCGTTTAGGTTACCAGTTAATAGCATCAAAACTACAAGCGCAATAGTTGCCAATCTGATCGTTATCATGGTGTTGGGACCCCTCCTTCTCAACATGACGGCACAAATGTATAGCCAGTGGTTTTTCTCTAATGGTTAGTTCGCGGATAATAAAAGCATGTTCAATCTTGCCTTAAGTTAATTGTATTAAGCTGATTGAAGAGGCCCAACGTGGCTATCACTCAATTTCTGGCTGCGGCATGGGGGTACTCACCCAATTTGATGGGGATGAGGAAACATTTTGCATTATCAGGTGCAGTGAAACCCTTTGACGCTGACAAGAGGTTGTCATGAAAACACATACTGGGATACTGATGAATAACAGAGCTTAAAGGAGGAGGCTTACAGAGTTACTTAATTGGAGCAAGGATATACGCCATAAGCTGAGGTGTGGTCATTTAGAGATGAAAGATGGTTGGCATTTGGGGATAACGGGAATGGTCTCTCTCCGACCATAAATCTTTCTTGTAATATACCATTCTCTTTTTATGTCCCGATAGAGGAAGAACTGCTAAAAATCAGGGACTCCCAGAGAAGCTATGCATCTAACCTAATCCCATCGCGGTGAAGAACTGGGACATCTTGTCCTTTATCTCGTCGATTGACGTATAACGCCGGTCAAACATATCTATACCGAGGTGAAGGAGCGGAACACCGAGATCACGGCAAATCTCCCTGCCGATCCCAACAGTTCCTGCCATTGCTTTGTGCCCCATGTGAGCAGGCCAGACCACGCAATCGATCTTGTAATCCCTGACAATTCGAGTAATATCGTAAGTAAAATAATCCGCTGCCTGTCCCCGCTCCTGTCTGATCATCGGCACATCCCATAGCCCTCTCTTGGCTAGCCCTCTGAACATACTATCCTCTGTTGAGGTGTCGACCAATGTGTAGGGATTGTAGGTGAACATGTCCATGACCATGACCGCTCCCCATTCTTTCTCTAACCATGAAGCGAACTCATGTAAATACGCAGGGCGAATGTCATACCAGAACAACCTGATCTTCTCTTCAGGAACAGCCCCTTTTCCCTCTTTTACCAGCTGCTCAGTGGAGGTTAATAAATCCTGCATCCACGCTGTGCATCGGGGATCGCCGGGTCGGAGCATCTGAATCATGGTCCATATCTGATTCCCCATTTTCCAGCCATGCGGGCAAGGGACGGCTCGTCGTAATTCGTTGTATTCGGCCCACATTTGATATTGCTTGTTCGACTCTTCAACAACCTCTTTAAGTCGATCCATATCCAACCGCTTACCGGTATGCTCTTCGATGAATTTCACCATCTCCCGGAATTCTTGCGTATAGTAGTCGAGAGTGCGATCATCATCCAAATAGGGTGGATCAGGTGCGAATTGGGGGACATCCTGCCAACCATCTTTTGCTGCCAGTATCTGGTTCATCATCTGCACACCATCGCAGGGAGTAGTCAAGACCACTGACGCAGTAGGCGGCAAACACATATCATTTTCAATGTAATATATTGAAAGCCGTATGGCAGTGCACAAATCAGTAGGAAGATCCAGGTTGTCACATTCCTGAGCATGCTGTTCCATCACTGCACTGCCGGTTGTTATCGGGGCTGCAACCGAGTACCACGGCAGATCCATGGCTGCATATATCTCGGGTGCATAGGTATAGTAGCTCGCAATAAAGGGTTTGCCTTCTTCGTGAGCCCTCAATACTTTTTCGTTGAACTCGATCAGAGCCTCGACTACCGTTTTGTTGAGCCGTGCACTATCGCTGGTGCCTTTCTTCAGCCCTTCAACTGCTGCCTGAAGTAAGGCAATTTCATCATTCATCCGCTGTATTGCTGGGTGAGTCATTGGCCCTCACCTCCTTCGATGGTTTCCAGGAACGCTTGTACTCTGGTTCTCAACTGGCCGACACCACCTAACAGGTACTCACGATCCAGCTTCAGAAATGGAACATCTTCAGCCTTGAACTGCTTACCAAGCAGGAAATGCTCCCCAGCCCAGTAGTCACAGAAAACGATCCGTTCGCCAATGACCCCATCAACCTTGAATTCACGGATCATCTCCCGGACGAAATTTGCCCTGTTAGGCTGTTCTCCGTACATGCGCGGACAGGCAGGACGATCGATGATGTGGTATCGTGCGAGGGCTGTGAGAGGATCATCCGCGCTTTCATCGACTTCCGCCCAACACACGCGAGAGCCGAAACAAAGCGAGTCCGCCACCACCAGGGCTCCTTGTTCCTCAACCACCTCAACCCAGGCCGGATCATCGAGTATCCCACCGACGATCATCAGTCTCGCCCGGTATTCCGTATGCCCGGCTGCTTCTTTGAGGTCTTCAAATAACTGTTTAAGTAACTGGTTGTATCGGTCAGCAGGCATGGCAGTCCCGGCGACCATTACAGTGAGGGTTTCTGCTCCGGTGATCGGCGGACTCTCTCCTTTTCTGAGGTCATACAGCTTTTTTTGCAGGCGTCGGTTTTCATTGTGCAGTTTGATTGCATCCCAAAGTCGCTCATCGGTTATAGTCACACCGAAATGCTGCTCCATTAATTGTTTGAGAATAGCGAATTCCTCCCGAAGCCATACTGCCTGCTGTTCGCCAGTCTTCCGCGGAAGACTGATTAGATGCGTAAAGGGAGTCCCTATTTTGCGCCCCCAGTTATCATAAATACGACGCACATGATCGCAAGTATTAAGCCAAATTGCCCCATCGATAAAATCGAAATCCCCTCGGAGTCCCATGCCCAAACAGTGACGGGCATAACTGCAGTTGTTGAAGCTCAAATACGCATCCGCTTCATCTGTCCCTGTGCTACCAGTCGCTCTCACCCTGAATGGAAGAAAGCCAGCGGCTGTGATGATTTCCTCCGGTACATATGAGCAGAAGGTACCGACGACTTTGCCCCCTTTGCCCTTCCAGTCTTGTATTTCGGGATTGACCAGAGTCTTTGATATCTCTAAAAATTTGTCTAATGCCTTGGATTTTATCTTTGAGTCCAATCTACATCCCTCCCTTCGAGCAATCACATCTTTGGTTGTAACCGTTCATGATTGCACTGATTCTATCGGAACAGTGATAAATATGAGATAAGTTTAGAACTGCATTCCTATCGTCAGTTATAAGGGGCTTGATATAGCGAATTCTTCGGCAACAGAGGCAGCCCTTTCCTTTATCTCTTCAAGCAGATCCCACAGTTCCTTAAATTTCTGCTCTGGCAATGTGCCGATAATGTCAGGAAGAACATTGCGTTTCCCGGCAGTTTCTAATGCCTGCTGCCCCTTCTTTGTCATTACCACGATTTTTATCTTTTTGTTATCCGGATGTGCTTTGCGCTTTACCAGTCCCGATTTCTCCATTCGGTTGAGCAGTGTGGTTGTAGCGGGAGGCTTCCTAAGGAGTATGCGGGACAACTCGGCTGGGATTGCCTGATTTCCCAGTTCCTTCACCAGAATCAACAACTCATACTCCACGGCGGTGAGCCCGGATTCCTTCACTTGCTCTTGTAAGGCTTTCGCTATCATGTTGATGGTTAATCCTAGGAGCATAACCATATTGTAGTTGCGATCAATATAGGGAAGATATTTCGTATATTTGGTATCTGCTCTATTGTTCAAGCTCTGTGGCATTTTATACTCCTGCTACGTGCTGACCTGATGGGCTATGCATTGACCGAATTCCGGTGAAAATGACAGTTGAAAACTCTTGACAAAAGACTAAAAATTGGATATATTATTAACGTGTTAATATTAGCATGCTAATCTTAACACGTTAAGCTTAGCACTTTAAGCTGTTTTTGTCAATGATACTACGACTCTAGCGATTTTCATAATGATTCTGAAATCCATTTGATCAATGAATCTCTCGAAAACATATTAACGGAGGAAAATAAAAATGGACGCAACTTTTGACGTAGTAGTAGCAGGTGGTGGAAGCAAAGGATTAATCGCGGCCATGTATCTGGCCAAATATGGCGGGATGAGTGTCGGTATTTTTGAGAGGTTACATGAAGTTGGTGGGGGCTGGTGTGATGATGAACCGGTTCCCGGTTTTGTCGGTGATACCTGTTCCACAGAAATCTGGCCTTGGTACCATCTGCCAACGAAGATGGATTTCCCGGATTTCGAAGAAAAAGGCGCCAAAATAGTCTATGGCGAAGTATCACAAGCCGCCGCCTTCCTGGAGGATGATTCTTGCCTCGTGTTCTACCATCCAAACTCTGACCCTACTCGTGAACGCACTGCCAAATCAATAGCCAGGTTCTCAGAGAGAGATGCCGATCTCTACATGAAACTCTGGGGTTTGTGGGATGGAGGGTTACGTGATGCTATCATCGAGATGCGCTTCAATCCTATCCCCGCACCAGGCACACCGTCTCCTTTTGCCAAGGCATTTTCTGATCCCAAGAACTGGGGAATCATCGATCCTCATGTCAACACCATGTCCCTGCTTCAAGCATCAAAGGTTGTCTGGGACAGCAAAGAGATCGCTTCCTACGTACTAAGGAGGACTGCCAGCGGAGGACTTGATCCTAATGAACCTGGCCGTGGTGGGGCCATGTACACCATGCCTTTGGAATTTGCAGAAGCTGGTGGCACCGCCGGTGGGTCTCACAATACGGCTCACGCTGCTCACAAGATATTGATCGAGCATGGAGCCGAGTTTTTCACCGGATGCGAAGTGGACAAGGTCCTGATAGAGAATGGCGCCGCTGTGGGTATCAAACTGGTTGACGGCTCCGAAATTCGGGCCAGGAAGTTTGTGCTTGCCAACATGGACCCTCAGCAGCTCTGTTTTAGACTCATAGGCAGGGAAAACCTCGATCCTCAAATTGTAAGAAAAGTTGAAGCGCTTGAAAGCTGGCGTGGTTGTGGATCATGGTTCCAATGGGCACTACGCGAGCCACCGGAGTACAAGTCAGCCTAATTCAATCCGGATGTAGACGGCGCCACCCTGCTAATCTTGACCGACAGGAATCTTGAGCGCTATGTGAAAGAATATGCCTACCGCAGTATGGGTCTCCCGATTCCAGAGCCAGTTTTCATGATCTATTCGCACCCCTACGACAAGACCAGATGTCCTGACGGGATGTGGATAGGCCTCACCGAAAGCCCGGAGACGTTTGCTACTGCTCTCACCGAGGATCAATGGCGAGAGTACAGGAAGGAGCACGCCAATTACGTGATAGACACCTGGTCGAAATACGCCCCGAATGTCACTTGGGACAATGTCATTGGCTATTTGCCGCAAAGCCCCCATGACCTTGCAGGAAGGCTTACCAATATGGCCCCGAACGGCAACTGGATAACACTGGATCCCGTTCCAAGCCAGATGGGGCGCAACAGACCTATCCCGGAGATGGCGGATCATAGGACGCCTATAGGTAACTTGTATGCTACTGGGATAGGGTGGGGCATGGATTTGGCTGCCTCGTCAAGTCAGGGCTATACTTGCTACAAGGCTATTGCCGAGGACCTGGGTTTAAGGAAACCATGGGAAGAACAGGGACGCCCCTGGTAGCAGGCGTTCAACTGACGTAGCCCTGATTGACAAGAGAATAATGGTGATCAAGTTACAGTCGGTCGTTGAGTTATGTCACCTGTCACCAGCAAATGCGAGATACTTTAGGCCATCACGCAGGATTATTGTGTCCGGATAACAGGAATCCAATCCGGTTCCAATCTGACCAGGTCTTCTTTCGCGCCGTCTAACTGAAATATTCCGAGATAATCCCAGGCATGTCGTTTTGTTTCGGTAAAACCCCATTCCTCGTAGGCTTCACCAAAGTCTGCCGAAAACGATACGAGAGTGTTGTATAACGCTTCCTGGCTGAAATTCTCAGGCCCAACGTTTTCGACTGTCTGCTTTATAATACTAATCATACCGTATATGGCGTGGATCGAATTTACATATGACATACCACTAAAGATGATATCGTCAGCGTCATCGTGGTTCTCCCTAACAAGCTTGTTGGCCAGATCAGCTATTTCAGCATCTTCATTCCACCATCGGCAACTCAGGGTGAAAATGCTTTCATCAATCGCATCCCAACCGGCAGCCTCTGACGCAAAGCCAATGAATGAACCCTGCGCATCAGTCAACAGCTGTTTCCCTTTGCCCCCTACAGTCTTATACTCCTTTGCAAAATTGGACCATACGGCTCCGGGGGGTATAACGTAGTCAACGTCTTTGAGAGCGTCCACCTCATTGCCAAGGCTCCATGTACCTCTACTGATCAAATATGAACCTGCCCATTCAAACTGGTCCGGATGAGCGTTAACATACTCCTCGGCTGCGGCATGCTGATCTACGAAGTACGACGTTGACCAAGCTACAGCTCCAACTTTGGCTGGGCCTTTTGTCTGCCAATCCCAATCGTTATCAGCGACCCATGCAAGGAGGGTCTGGATTGTAGTTTGTGCACTGTTATTCATACAAAACACATATCCCGGAGGATGGAGTATTTCTTCCCCCACAGTCATGGCAAACAATACTACCTTCTCGTTATCAACGCGAGATTTGAGTGTCACAGGGGTATGTGGCAAACCAGCCAGGAAGACGTCCGCACCCTTTTCTTTCAACCATTCGTATCCCGGTATATCTTTCGCAGGATCAAAACCCCCGTCGTAGAAGATAGCGTCCAACTTCACGCCGGGGATGAGGTTCTCCTCGTTGAAATAATCAATGAGATCATCGACTACCTGATTGACTGTCAGCATTGGTTTTGCTGCGGGTCCTGTCATATCTGAGAGAACACCTATGGTTATGGTCACGTCTTCTGCAGGCACCTCTGTTGGGTCCACTGTTGCTGTTTGGGCTGGAGTTTTCTCCTCATCACCATCTCCACCATTACCGCAGGCCACCAGCGATGACAATGTCAGCAAAAGACCGACCAGTATTATAACCCTCACTTTACTTGAAATCCCCATAATCGATCCTCCTCAAATTCGTGATAAGTCTCAACTGCTAGAGATTATACTCCCGTTTCTCCCCCAAGTATCGCTGGAGAATTGCTAGCCGTGACGAGTGCGCCTCTCGAAGCCTTAAGCTGCCCTCAGGAGCAGCCTATATTGCTGGTCTGATCTCATTTCTAATCATAATGTTAATTCGAAGGTTCTTCCTTTAACATATGGTTCGCTTTCGAGACCATCGCATATAAGCGTCCTACCTCAATTCATAGATGATCTTTTTGTCAGATGACCTGTTCATTCTTGAGTTCCGTAATCTGATCCCAACCAAAACCCAGGAGTTCCATGAGTATTTCTTCGGTGTGTTGTCCAAACTCCGGGGCCGGAAGTCGTAGCGCTCCGGGAGTCTCGCTGAATTCAAACGGTATCGGCGCCTGGCGAATTTTTCCATAGTTGGGATGATCGAATTCAGGCAAGTAGTTGTTGGCCACGACCTGCGGATCGTTTGGCAGGTCATCGTATGTGTTAACTGAGCCACAGACCACATCGTTATCTTTTAAAATCCTTAACCACTCGTCTCGATTCTTGGTAGCAAATATCTTATCGATAAGCGCTACCAACTCTGCGTTCATTCTTCTCACATCGATGTTCTCGTATCGGGGATCGTTCTGAAGGTGCTCGATGCTCAATGCCTTACAGAAGCTGGGCCAGAATCTGTCTGCCTCCAGATTGAACAGGAAAACCCATTTGTCATCTGCACACCTGTAGCTGTTCAACATTGGATTGAGAGGTTGGGTTCTTGGTATTTGCGGAACTTCCATCCCCCCAATAAATTTGATACCCAGATTTGCCCATTGCTGAAAAAGCAAGCTCGATAGAATCGATGTTTCCACCTTCTGCCCAACCCCCATCCGTTCCCTGGCCAGCAATGCAGTCACTACTCCAAAAGCACAGTTAATGCCGGCTCCTGTATCTCCAATTGTCTGCTGTATGTAGCTAGGTTGACCGGGTTCGCCATGGTTCATGATTCCCGATCTGGCCTGGCTGACACCATCATACGAGCGCACATCTGAATCCGGACCTTTCGGTCCATACCCAGTGACCATGCCATAGACAAGTCTTGGGTTATATTTGGCAAGTGTCTCATAGTCCATCCCATATTTTTCGGTAACGGATGGACGAAAGTTGGTGACGAAAGCATCCGCTTTCTCGACCAATTGATACACGATCTCCTTGGCCTTCTGTTCGCGGAGATCAAGCGTTATTCCCCTCTTGTTCCGATTGCAGGATTCGAAGATTGCTTGGGGAGGCTTCTTACCGCCCAGGCCTATATTGAACTCAACTCCACGCGTAGGGTCGCCTGTAATTCGGTCCTCAATCTTGATGACATCGGCTCCCAGGTCACCAAGTATCATTGCTGCTCCGGGTCCCGCCACCCACACACCCCACTCGATAATCCGAAACCCTTCCAGTGGCATGCTCATAACGTCCTCCCTAATCAGTGATATGCCTCAACAGAAAGAGATTATGCCCTCGTTTTTCGGCTATGTTCATGCCTGAAGATCTGGTTAAGAATTCACAAGAGCCCCTCTATAATGTGGCGAAATTGTAGCATCCGCCACATCAAGTGTCAACTAGACGGTTTGATGCTGCATTCATTTCATTAAATATTATTGACAGTTCCAAAAAGGAGTCTCAAGTGAATGAGCATGCCTCTTGAGGTATTTCGCGTTGTGGAATGGAGCCACTGGGCAGCAGGTGCGGCCACATGTATAATGCTCGGAGACTTGGTGACCTGGGAGCCGACGTCGCCAAGATCGAATTAGTTTATCTTTAACCATTTAATTGAAATACAATCTGCACGGACATACGTGCAGATTGTATTATGAAAATACCGACCAAATTGTCGTCCAAAATGGGAAATTCTTATCCGAGGTTCCGGTAAAGGTTTTTTCAATTCGTTTTATGCAGCAATGTAATGTTCAGTACGCGGAGGTCGGGGGCTCAAATCCTCTGTCCCCGACCAAACCATATTGAAAGACTCGATATGGTGAATTTCTTGCCACATTTCCCCTAACAAGAGGGCTCCCCATGACCTATGGTTGGGCGACATGGTAGTACAGCTCAGGATCGATTCGTAGAAGGTCTTCTTCAGCCGCTTGAGCTTCGTATATCCCATAGTAATTATTAGGATAGCGTTTGGTTTCGTTATAGCTAAACCGAGGCAGCCCTTCAACCGTCATTGAGTATGAGTTGGCGGTCTCAAACAGGGCTTGGGTATCGAAGTTTTCGGGACCTGTGGCTTCGACTGCTCTGGCAATAATGTCCAACATGGCATAATTACTGCTCATAGATGTGTACGTCCAACCCATACGCATAATCTTCTCCGCTTCGTCAGGATGATTTTCGTTCAAAAGCTGCTTCGTCAGCGTAATCATCTCGTCTTCTTCGTTCCAATATGAATTGGGAGTGGTAACCAGCATCCCATCAATCTCGTCCCAGAGTCCGGCATCATCGATCAGGTTGAGAAAGGAAAAATGTGCCCCAGCTCCAAAAAATTTCGCAGTGTGGCCCGCATCACGGTATTCCTTTACGAAAGTTGCCATTATTCCAGGAGGATAAAGATAGTCGCAATCTTTCAATGCTTCGACTTCGGGTCCCCAGGTGAAAGAAAAATTGGTCAGATAACCACCGACAAACTCAAACTGATCCGGGTGAACCTCGGCATATTGTTCCATTGCATCGAAGGTGGCTTGAGCTCGGGGCTCATCCCACGATGCACCACCGATTTTTGCCGGGCCGTTCGCCTGGTAATCCCAGTCATTTTCCGCAATCCATTTCAGCAGGGTCAAAACTTCATGATCCGAAGGCGGACCGGTGGCAAACACATACCCCGGAGGTTCGATGGCTGGGTTGACAGGAGACATTGCAAACATTATTATTTCTTCATCATTAACAAGGGGCTCAAGTGTTAATGCGACTGCCGGGACAGCAGAGTATATCAGGTCTGCCCCTCTCTCTTTCAACCATTGATACCCAGGAATGGTCTTTGAAGGATCCATCTGTCCATCGTATTGGATTACCTTCAGCCTGACCGAAGGGATTATGTTATTCTCGTTGTAATGCCGAACCAGATCATCTAATGCCATATCGATAACCGACATAGCATTGGATGAGGGGCCCGTCACATCTGTCAGGTTGCCGATAGTAATAACCAGTTCTTCTTGCTCTGGAATTGTGGATTGCTGTCCTGTTTGCTGAGGTTCATCAACAACATCTGATACCGGTGTCTCATCATCTCCACCACACGCCATAAACGAAAGTCCACTTACTGTTGTGATTGCGAGAATTATGATTCCCAATGTTGCCATCATTCGCATCGTACACCTCCTGTCCATATCGAAGTTTACCTGTGGCAAAATTCGACCTTGGTGAGCTGCTATTCTTTCATTCTGCACTATGCCTAAGACTTCAGCTTTAATTCCCACTGACAGGCAATTTCATCCCTGTTTTCCCGGGGCGGCAGTTTTATCGGGGTTATCTCGAAATTGGGATTGAGCGCTTTGTAACGCGCTTGGAACGCTGCAGCCTCCACCCTTTGACAGAAGGGTACTATTATTTCCGGCTGATGTTTTTCATTATATTCCAGTGTGCCGCAGTGGGTGCACGTGATGACAACGTGGTCGGGACTCTTTATTTCGTGAAGGGCCGTGCGGTTCCGCGGATTGGTGTAGCCGTCGAAGAGTATCTGAGTGACTTTAATGGCGTCGATGGCATTGGTCACGGGTACCGGGATATTTGATATCTTCGCGAACTCCTCAACTATACCCGCGTTCAGCATCGTCCAGGCTCCGATCTCTGCTTCCATTGTCTTTTCGACACCAGCCCTCGCCTGAACCTCGTTCTCATAGTACTTGAATATCTTCATGCAGTCTGAGCAGTACTCCCTGGCCAGCTTCACCAAGAAATCCTTGCTGAAGTCTTCGAATTTCCGGTTCGGGTCGAACGGTCCGCTATTGTCAGGTATTTCTCCCGGTGTTTCTTCTTCTTTGGTACGTGACATCGACTCGACGCCCCCATCTCTCGGCTCGATATAAGCCTCCCAGGCACACGGATAATCATCCTTGCTCTCTCGAGGTGGCAGCTTAATGGTTTCAACCTTCATAGCCGGGTTAAAAGCCTCATAGTATTTGGGCATGATCTCGGGCTCCACCTCCCGACACACAAAATCTATCTTGCTTGGCATTGATTCCTCGAGGACTTCCAATGCCTGACACTTTACCACCTTGACGATAACGTCATTTGGAGTTCTAACGAAGTGATCTGCCCAGTATATGTCGGGGTTCGCATACCCATCCGGCATTAACTGGCAAACCTTGACAGCATCAACTACATTGCTCACTGGCAGCTCGATATTTGTGGTCTTGGCCATTTTGGGAATCGTTTCCCTCGCGTATCTAACAAATGCTGCAACAGCCAGGTCCTTGGCTGCGTCTCCCCCACCAAATATCCCTTCCCATTGGAGCCACCAATACCCCTGAATTTGGTTGAATACCAAGACATACTCATGGCTCAGCTTCAGGATAAACTCTTTGGAGAAGTCTTCCAGCTTTCGGTCCGGGTTGTACTCACCACTGTTGTCCTTTAACTCTGATGACTGGACCATTTTTGCCTCCCTTTTTTCAAATGTTCAACATCTAACCAGGAAGAGGGCATGCAATAGTCTATGGTTTGTCGATATAGACGTACGGCTCAGGATCGATTCTGAAAAGGTCCTCTTCAGCCGCTTGAGCTTCGTATATTCTATAGTAGTTGTAAGGATAGCGTTTGGTTTCGCTATAGTTATAACGAGATGCTCCTTCAACCATCCATGTATACGAGTTGGCTGTCTCTAACAGAGCCTGAGAATCAAAGTTGGCAGGACCCGTGGATTCGGCTGCTCTGGCAACAATGTCCAGCATGATATACAGATTATCGATTGACGTGTACGTCCAACCCATCCGCATGATCTTTTCGGCTTCGTCAGGATGATTTTCGTTCAATAACTGCTTCGATAGCGTGATTATCTCATCTTCTTCGCTCCAATACGGATTGATAGCGACAACCAGCATTCCATCGATCTCATTCCAGAGTCCGGCATCATCGATCATGTTGAGAAAAGAAAAATGCGCCCCGGCTCCGAATAGTTTTGCAGTGTGACCTGCATCACGGTATTCCTTCACGAAAGATGCCATTATTACGGGAGGATACAAATAGTCGCAATCCTTCAGCGCTTCTACTTCGGGTCCCCAGGTAAAAGAAAAATTGGTCAAATATCCACCGACAAACTCAAACTGATCCGGGTGAGCTTCGGCGTATTGTTCCATTGCATTGATAGCAGCTTGACCTCGGGGCTCATTCCACGATGCACCGCCGACTTTTGCCGGGCCGTTCGTCTGGTAATCCCAGTCGTTTTCCGCAATCCATTTCAGCAGGGTAAACACTTCATGATCCGTAAACGAACCAGTGCAAAACACATACCCCGGCGGTTCGATGGCTGCCTTGTCGGGAGCCATTGCAAACATCATCATATCATCGTCATTGACAAGAGTCTCAAGTGTTATTGCAACTGACGGGACAGCAGAATATATCAGATCTGCACCTTTTTCTTTCAGCCATTCGTATCCGGGAATGAACTTTGAGGGATCCATCTGTCCATCGTACTGGATTACTTTCAACTTGACCGACGGGATTAGAATATTATTATTAAAATGCTGAACCAGATCATCCAATGCCATATCGATAACCGACATAGCATTCGATGAGGGGCCTGTCACATCTGTCAGGTTACCAATAGTAATGACCAGTTCCTGTTCTTGTGGTGTTGGCTGCTTCTCTGTTTGCTGGGGTTCATCAACAACATCCGATACCGGTGTCTCATCACTGCCACCACAAGCCATGAACGATAGCCCACTCAGTGTAATGATTGCGAGAATTACGACTCCCAATGTTGCCAGGATTCGCATCGTACACCTCCTGTCCGTTTTGTCATTCCGTGATTGCCTGATCACCGGGCAGTCCTGCGATTACATGGCCCGCCGTCTGTCCACGATCGATAATATAATCCGAACCGGTACAGCTGGCGCTATCGTCCGATGCAAGGAACGCGATGAAATGCGCGACATCGATAAGCTGTTCCTCACGATGCAAACGATCTGTTGGAATGAGGGACGGATCAGCATTCGGGTCCATGGCCTCCGCCCGTATGGCAGTTCCCACAAACGGGATGAGCATCTCGTTACTGCCGACGCTTGGGCATACAACATTCACGCGAATTCCATACATGCCCAATTCAATAGCGGCAACTCTCGTGAGGCAACGTAATCCCCATTTGCTCGATGCATAACATACACTTCCATTGTGAGGATCGAGAGCGTCCACAGATGCAACGTTTACAATGGACCCGCCACCAGATCGGCGCATAGCTGGTGTAACTGCTTTTACCCCGAGCATGGGGCCGACGAGGTTCACGTCAAGCACCCGGTGGAAGTCCTCCGGTGAGGTATCAGCGATAGTCCCCAGATGAAGTATGGCAGCATTGTTTACGAGCACATTGACTGCTCCAAAACGGGATTCAGCTTCACTGATCGCGGCTTCCCAATCATCCTGGGAAGTAACATCCATGTGCTGGTAAGTTGCAGCGTCTCTCAATTCAACAGCTAGCTGCTCACCCATATCATCCAGAATGTCCGCAATCACAACTTGTGCTCCGAACTGAACGAATAGACGTGCCACCTCTGCGCCAGTACCACGAGCGGCCCCGGTGATGACTGCCACCTTTCCTGCCAATCGATCCTTGTTTTCGATGTGTTTATTCATCACAACCCCAAGTTAAGTTTGTGGAACAATAATCATGCAGACTGGGCTTCACTCCACTCTTCCAGAAGAGGAACT
>CAZWIP010000027.1:0-20197 GCA_964634125.1 uncultured Dehalococcoidia bacterium | reverse complement strand
CACCTCCCGATACTACATATTGTGGTTGGTCCAGTCAAGGAGATAGCCCTATTTTCTTATTTGCCATTCAACAGTAACTTTTTGTACCTGATTAAGATATCGCTGTGCATGCGCTCTTCTTCGAGGATCGCCTTAAAAAACCTTCTTTCGAACTCGTTTTTTACGCTGTCGCATTGATCCTCATAGAACTTATAGCTCTTTTCTTCATTATCAAGCGCTCTCTTTATGATCTCAAGTTCACTGGTTATTACTTCCTGGTTTAGCATTTTCTCTTGATTAGCAGCCTTTAAAATGTTTCCAAGCTTCTTCCCCCGATCAAGGGACTCCTCGATAGCAAGAGGGTTCTCTCCGCGCTGAAGAAATTCACCGATTTCTCTTGCCTTTGCAGCATGAAAGTCCTCTTCTTTTGCCAACCGCGTAAAAAGAGACTTACCCAGACTGGTTCCGCTTTCTTCGCGAGCTTCTTCGTAAAAGGTTTTCTCCACCCATTCCGCTTTAATAGCCAATTCCAATACTAAACTACAATGCCTCGTGCTCACGCTCCTCAACATGGAAACCCATGCCTTTTAGTTTTTCCACCATCCCTTTCGCATCTTCACTCTCAATATGCACTATAAGATCCCTACTCGCAGCTTCAGGAAAAGCGATTGTATGTATGGCTTTAATCCCTGATCCGCTCTCTTTTACCGCATCCATCACTTTACATATCTGATCCGGAGTATCAGCACCATAGACAAGCACTCGTCTGCCATTCTCATTTATGCCCAACAGAGGGTTCAGGATTTTGTAAAAGAAATCGTTTGTTGTGATAATCCCCACCACAACATCACCTTCCATCACCGGTAACGCACCGACACCTCTTTCCTGAGCAGTAGCTACAGCGCGTTCAACAGTTATGTCGGAATCTATAGTTACCGGATCTTTTTTCATAATATCCTTGACAGTCATTTTTGCCATCAGATAATTTATTTCCCATACGCTTAGCGAAGTTGCTTCCGATGGTGCTGCCCTACGCGTCATATTCTTGGTCACTACGCCTACAAGCTTGCCTTTGTCCACCACTGGTAAGCGCCTGATTTTATGAACCTCCATAATCTTCCTGGCTTCCAAGACAGGCATATTGCTCGGGACCGTGGTTACGTTTGTAGTCATAACGTCCTTTACAAGCATCTGGATTCCTCCTTAGTTTTGAAATTGAATTGATGACATATTGACAAAACGCCAATTTTACTGCTTCAATTTATTCATTTCCATTACCACAACGTAGTTTTATTCATATCGCCAACATTTCCATCTTTAAAAACTCAACTCAATATTGATTGTACTATAGGCATTTCTCATTTGCCATAGGAATATATTTGTTTTTCATTCAATCCGCCTACTTGAAGTCTTTGTCAATGCGTATTATAATATCCGCCAGTTAAGTTTTTGCGAGTAACGTTGGATTAGGGTATATATATTATGGAATTTAAGAGAATCCTTGTCGCCATCAATGGTACCAAGATTGATGAAACGGTCATTCAATTTGCATGTAATATCGCCAAACAAAACAAAGGTAAAGTCTACGTTGCCTATATAATCCAACTAGACCGGACCCTACCCCTTGACGCAGATGTCGAGCCTGCCGTCCAACAAGCTGAACAGGTGCTGGCTGCTGCCGAGCATTGTGCCCAAGACAATAAATACAAAGTTAGTACCGACCTCCTTCAGGCACGTGCAGTCGGTCCTGCCATAGTTAATGAAGCGGCAGAAAGAGGTGCAGATCTTATTATACTGGGCATGACTTATAAAACCCACTTTGGCGAGTTTAGCCTCGGTGAAATCGTGCCATATGTTCTAAAGCACGCTCTTTCTCATGTGCTAATTTTACGAGAATCTGTGACTTCTACTGACGAATAAAACTATTGGATCTCAACTTTGTATGCTGGAGGCACAATGAATGTGATCATTATGGGATGTGGTCGTGTTGGAGCCCGGTTAGCCGGATACTTGGATTCAGAGGGTCATAAGGTCACTATCTTAGATATCGACCCATATAGCTTCAGACGTATTCCTGTAAATTTCCAGGGTGATGCCTTTGTCGGCAGTGGAACTGACCAAGATGCGCTTGTTAAAGCTGGTATTGATAATGCAGATATCTTTATTGCAGTGACGCAAGGAGACAATCGAAATGTTATGGCTGCGCAAATTGCTCAGCACACTTTTAATGTACCCCGTGTTGTCTGCCGTATCTATGATCCTATCAGACAGGAGATGTACCGAGAATTGGGCATCGAAACTACAAGCCCAACAAAAACGGGGGCTGATTCTCTCAGAGAATTAATTGGAGGTTAATTTGTACATCATTATCTCTGGTGGCGGCGAAGTTGGCTACTATCTGGCAAAAATGCTTTTGGCAGATGATCACGAGATATTGGTCCTTGAAAAAGATTGGAGGCGTTGCGAACTGATATCTGAAGATCTGGGAGATGTCGTCATGCGTGGTGACGCCTGCGAAGCACGCACACTTGAAGAAGTGGGAACAGCCAGAGCTGATATGCTCATTGCTGTAACAGGTGATGACGAGGACAATCTTGTTGCATGCCAAGTGGCAAAGCATAAATTCAATGTTCCACATACAGTTGCCCGCATTAAGAATCCCACACATCGACCTCTATGTGAGAAACTGGGGATTTCGCATACAGTTTGTAGCACCGAACTAATTCTGGCACATATAGAGCAAGATCTTCCATCACACCCTCTGGTCCCGGTCCTCAAATTAAGTGGGGGAGCGCTGGAAATTGTTGAGGTCAAAGTCTCCTCTGAATCACAAATGGTTGGTAAAAGACTTGGTGATTTCCGCATGCTACCTAATAGTTTGGTCTGCCTCGTGGTTGGCAAACAAAAGAGTCCTCTAATACCTACGAATGACACGATTCTCGAAGCAGGAGACGAGCTAGTATGTGTTACCGAAACAGGCAACGAACAAAAATTACGCTCAATACTAAGTGGTCTTTAAACCACTGTATTCATTCGATGAATTAGGCGGTTTTCGCTGATGAACCTATCAAAAGTAGCATTCCAGGGCGAGAAGGGATCATTCAGTGAGGATGCTGTTCTCCAATTCTTTGGTGAAGCAAATCCTATTCCCTTCCCCTCTTTCTCGGCAGTCTTCGAACCAGTCTCTTCAAACGAAGTGGACTATGGTGTAGTTCCAGTTGAGAATTCTCAAGCCGGCAGCATCAATGATACATATGATCTACTGCTGCAACATGACCTGAACATTATTGGCGAAGTTTATTTGCGAGTCAAACATTGTCTACTTACCCTTCCGGGAGAAACGATTGATACCATACATAAAATATACTCGCACCCACAGGCTCTAGCTCAATGCCAGGAGTTCCTGAGATCACTTAATGCTGAACTAATACCTACGTATGATACAGCCGGCAGCGCCAAGATGATCCGGGAAAATGGTTTACGAAATTCTGCTGCAATAGCAAGCAAAAGAGTTGCCGATATCTATGGAATGTCCATACTGGCCGAGGGTATTGAAACCAATCCCAAAAACTACACTCGATTCTTTGTTATCTCTGTAAACAAAGCTGAATACACACAAAACAGCAAAACGTCTCTTGTTTTCAGGACCAAAAATATTCCGGGGGCATTATACCAAGGTTTGGGGGCCTTCGCCAACAGAGATATCAATCTCAGCAAGCTAGAATCGAGACCTGCAAAAGATACTCCGTGGGAGTACATTTTTTACGTGGATTTCGAGGGGCATTCTGACGAGGACAAAGTTAAAGAGGCACTCTCCGAATTAGATACCAAATGTGCCTTCTTAAAGATACTTGGCTCTTATCCTCAAACACTGGACAGGGGAACTGATTAAGTCAACCACATCTCACTTTTTCAGCTGAGGGAAAGATTGTTTCCACATCCACCACAACTCTAATCATCATCTTTATGCAAACCAGCTTGAAACTCTGCTTCTTTCTTTGCCGCTGCTTCCTTTCCTTCTTCTATGGCTTCACTAACCGTCTCTCTACCGCGGGCTATTACATCTCCAATTTTTGACCTCAGAGAGTCACGACCGCCTTTCTGAGAGAGGAAGAATGCTATTACTACTCCTACCATGCTTCCAAGGACGAATCCGCTCAAGAATCCTGATCGCTTTCCATCATTGCCCATCGTTTTCTTCCCCTTCTTTCTTGGTTAGTGAAGTGAAAATCTCCATTGTCTTTTTCAAGCCAGCTATGAATCCCTGGGCTTTAGCAATAGGCTGAATCACGCTCTCTGAAATTACAGATGACGTATTCCGTACGTTCTTAACAGTTTCATGCGCAGCATCAAGTATAGCAGCTATTTTCCGGTAGACGATAAGAAGAAGGGTAAGGGCAATGCAAATAGCGACGACCCCAACTGCGCCATACACGATTATGATCCAGTCTCGTAAGGTTTCTTCCATACGATGGCCCTCCTTTTCACACTATAATATCACGGCGATCTGCCAACAGCAAACTAAGTTTATTTATAGCAAAATTCTAGCTACCCTCAGTAAGGAAAGTTACGGCTCGCTCAAGTTGTGGATCCCGGCCATTCTCAATATCTTCAGCCGTGACCTCTACCTCAATATCCGGATCAATTCCCTCTGCATCAATTTGTCGTCCATCTGGTGTATACCACCGAGCGAACGTAACATGCAATGCCCCCCCATTACTCAGGTTCAGCACATGTTGCATGCTCCCTTTGCCATACGTAGTTGTCCCGATTAGTGTAGCCCGATCATAATCCTGCAATGCACCTGCCACTACTTCGCTAGCACTTGCGCTATTGCTATTTACCAGAATAACCAATTTCGCATCTAATGCTACCCCCCCATTCTCCACCGACCAATCTCGCCTCTCATCTTCATTATCCATGGCATATACAACTATTCCCTCGTCAACAAACTCACTGACCACATTGACAGCACTATCGACAAGGCCACCATAGTTGTTACGCAAATCAAGAATAATTCCTGATGATCCCTGCTCCAAAGCATCATTTAATGAAGATTCAAATTCCGAATCAGTTCTACCCGTGAAGCTTGTTATTCGTATATGCGCTATATCATTAGCTAACATCTCAAGATACACACTGGGAACATCAATTTTCTCTCTAACAATCTCAATATCTACAGGTATTTCTTCATCCGCATGTAATACTGAAAGCCTCACTTTCGTACCCTCTTCCCCTCTGATCTTGAGCATTGCTTCCATCAAGCTCATCTCTAAAGTCGATTCCCCATCAACCTCCAATATCTTATCACCCGATCTTATCCCAGATCTTTCCGCTGGTGAACCGTCTAATGGTGTAACCACAGTTAACATATTGTCCCTTATAGTTATGGCAGCGCCAATACCAGTTATATCCCCCTGAAGCTCTGCTTTTGATATTTCTGCATATTCGGGATCGAGATAAACTGTATACGGATCACCCAAACTCTCAAGCAGCCCACGTATTACTGCCTCGGTCAACTCTTCATCATCAAGGTCGTCGCTACCAACATAGTCATCTAGAATAATCGACCACACTTCTTCAACAACATCAATCCCTTCAGGAGAGTTATCTTTTACAAGTCCATCACATCCCAAAATCACAAGAACTACCACCAACAATGCAATAACGGACAGTCCTCTCATTCTCCACATATTCTCAGCTCCCTTCCGTTTTTGTAACGTAGAGTATGGTAGCATTGATTTCTATATCTTGACAATGTTCGGCTGGGAATCTATGCTAGTAATGCTGTCTTCATTTATTAAAGGCATCGTCTAATGAGGTCTTTCAGCTACCAATTGTGCCTCCAGACAACAAATATCGTAGTTTATTCCTAGACTCCCTGAAATACGATGTATTTTAGGGAGATTATTTTGGGGGGAGAAATGCAAAACTTTAAGACGGGGAACATACGCAATGTCCTTCTACTCTCTCATACTGGAACTGGAAAGACCTCTCTTGCAGAGGCTATGCTATTTGATGCAAAAGCCATAACCAGAACCGGTAAGGTTGAAGATGGAAATACTGTTACCGATTTTGAGCCAGAGGAAATAAGGCGCCAAAGCAGTACCAGCACTGCCCTTGCACCTTTTGAGTGGAACAATACCAAGATCAATCTGATCGATGCGCCGGGATATTTCGATTTCATCGGTGAAGTTAAAGCAGCTTTGCGTGTTGCCGATGCAGCCATTATTGTTGTATGTGCTGCTTCTGGAGTGGAAGTTGGAACAGAAATTTTCTGGGATTATGTCGAATCAATCAATCTTCCACGTATCGTATTTATAAACAAATTCGATCGCGAGAACGCCGACTTTTCAAAGGTGATGACCCAGATAGAAGAGAAATTCGGGCGAAAGTGCGTGTCGATTCAACTCCCGATCGGTGCCGAGGACAACTTTCAGGGCGTTATTGATCTGGTAACACTACAACCATCAGATGATGCCAAAACAGATGCGGTCCCACAGGATCAAATCGATAGCTTCAAAGAAAAACTTATTGAAGGTGCTGCTGAAGTAGACGATGATCTGGCAACAAAATACCTGGAAGGCGAAGAACTGTCAGAGGATGAGATCCGAACCGCATTGCGCACTGGTACACATGAAAACAAAGTTGTACCTGTCCTTGTAGGAACTGCCACTAACAATAAGAACATTACCGATCTCATGGATGCTATTTGCGAATATCTCCCTTCGCCCAAAGATAAAGGCAAAGTACAAGTGCAAAGCGGTGATAAAGAAGAAACCCTAGATCCAGATGAAAACGCCCCAACCTCCGCCTTTGTTTTCAAAACCAGTACCGATCCTTATGTGGGCAAACTCAACTTCGTGCGTGTATTTAGCGGCGCTATTGATGCTGATTCCAGCATATGGAATTGCACCAAAAGCAAATCCGAGCGTATTGGTCAATTGAATTCAATGCGAGGTAAAACGCAAGAACCGATATCACGCCTTGTCGCTGGTGATATCGGTGTCATGACAAAACTGTCAGACACAAGCACTGGGGATTCAATTGGCACACAAGATCACCCGGTTACTTTCGATTCTATCGATTTCCCGGTACCCAATCTTACTTGCTCAGTCCAACCAAGAACAAAGGCCGATATCGAAAAGATGGGCTCTTCATTGAGTAAACTTGGTGAAGAAGATCCCTCTCTTTATATCGGAAGAGACCCTGGCACTGGAGAGGTCATTGTTTCCGGTTATGGTGAAGCGCAAATGGAAATTCTGGTGGGTAAGATGAAACGTAAGTTCGGCCTTGACGCAGATTTGGCCATTCCCAAAATCCCATATAAAGAGACAATAACTACACCCGCCAAAGCAGAATACAAACACAAAAAGCAAACCGGCGGACATGGACAGTTCGGGCACGTCCTTATTGAATTAGAGCCATTGCCCAGGGGGGACGGATACCAGTTCACTAGCACTATAGTTGGCGGTACAATCCCCAAGAACTATATCCCTGCAGTCGAGAAAGGAGTCAACGAGGCATTGAGCGATGGAGTCCTAGCAGGTTCTCCTATCGTGGATATGAAAGTCAACCTCTATGATGGGTCTTTCCACGCAGTAGATTCTTCGGATATGGCATTTAAAATTGCTGGCTCACACGCCCTGAAGAAAGGAATGGCGCAGGCTAACCCTGTGTTATTGGAACCTATTATGAACATCAAGATATCCATCCCCGACGCTTATACTGGAGACGTGATGGGCGATCTTAACGGAAGGCGCGCTCGTATATCCGGAATGAATCCAGAAAACGGTGTTAGTGTTATTGAAGCCCAAGCCCCACTCTCTGAGATTCAACGCTATAGTATAGATCTGAGATCAATGACCCAAGGTCGCGGAAGTTATACAATTGAATTCAGTCACTCTGAACAGGTTCCGGCGCATGTTGCGCAAGGAATCATTGATGCGTACACAAAGCAAAAAGAAAAAGGGTAAGCTAGGTCACGAAGTTTAGCCTTTTGGAGGAATTACGATGGAAACCCTACAACAACAAGTTGATAACAGAACAGTATTAGGCAAGAAAGTAAAGGCACTACGACGATCCGGCATAACCCCGGCTAACGTATATGGCTCTGCAACCGAGTCAGTAGCAATACAAGCAAGCACGGCAGATATGGAGAAATTGCTATCACAAGCAGGCAAAACCCGCATGATATCAATGAAGATACCATCATATAAGCGTGATCGCCGTGTTCTTGTGAAAAGTATACAGCGCGATGCGATTAGCGGAAAACTGTTGCATATTGACTTCTATCAAGTCAGTATGACTGAGAAGATCAAAGTGGTAGTTCCGATTATTTTCGATGGAGTAGCTCCGGCTTCGTCTCGAAACGATTTTGTTGTACTGGAAAACCTTTCTTCAGTTGAAGTTGAATGTCTCCCCGCTGATATACCGGAAAACATACATGTCGATATTACGGGTCTGGCCGAAGCAGGAGATCACATTCTCGCTGGTGATTTGATTGTAGACGAAAAGGTTACGTTGTTAACCTCATCAGATGATACCCTTGCTTCGGTATCACTGGCCAAGATTGCGGCAGAACTTGAGGAGATGGAGGAAGAAGCAGCAGCTGAAGAAGCTGAGGTTGAGGCAGCAGCAGCTGAAGCCGAACCTGCACCTGAAACTGAGCCCGCAGAAGCCGAAGCACAGGGAGAATAGATCTGATCTATACATCTCTAACAAAAGAGGGAAAGTCTCAATTGAGACTTTCCCTCTTTTACACTTTCAGCCTAACTGGCAATCGAAGTCACTCAAATGAGCTCTGCATCCGGAAATATAAAAAAAAGGGAGCAAAGCTCCCTTTTTTCTTTTTCTGATGAATAACTATAGTGTACTTCTAGTAATCAATAACTGCTAGTGTATCTCCAGTCTTAACTACCTGATCAGCCGCGATTTTCACTTCACTTACAGATCCAGAGACTGGTGCCAATATAGGATTTTCCATCTTCATTGATTCAATCTCACAGATACTGTCACCTTCGTTTACCTGACCTCCAGCGCTTACATTGACTCTGATTACTTTTCCCGGAATCGGGGCTGTAACGGTTTCTTGTGGCATCCTCGTTCTCCTTTAATTCATTTGCAAATTATAGTCTTCTTCAATGGTGCTCCTTGCGCACTGCCAACTATTATATACTATCATCCCCGTAAATTACCACTCTCCAAATTGGCAGTCTCAATACAGACAACTCGGTCATATCCATTCAAATCAGCTAAAATCTCTACATTTACTTTCGGGAAACATTGGTTCGCGATATCAACCACAGATGTTCGTTGCTCCGGACTTATCTCCAATATGATGATCCCCATCGTATTTAACTTGCTGCAAGACTGGTTCATCAACCTCTCGATGAAGTCCATTCCATCCACACCACCAAACAGCGCAAGTTCAGGTTCAAATCGGCGAACATCATCACTTAATATACCCATGTCCTGTTCGCGGACATAAGGCAGATTTGCCACTATTATGTCTACTGATTCTGCCAATGGCTCAAGCAAATCTCCTTCCACGAACCGTATCTTCTTGAAAACGTCATGTCTCTTAGCATTTAATGCTGCAACCTCTAGCGCTTCGCGTGAAATGTCTATTGCTGCTATTTCTACATCCTGCATGTTTACAGCTAGTGCCACTGCGATAGCACCACACCCAGTTCCCACATCAACAATAGTATTGATTCCGAGGGAACGTTTTTCCTTTAGACTAATCACCTTTTCTACAATTAGTTCAGTTTCAGGACGAGGAATGAGGGTTTCACGAGTAACTTGGAATTCAAGTCCGAAAAACTCTTTATGACCTGTGATATAAGCTATCGGTTCACGTTCGAGGCGACGCCTGATCAGTTCGAAAAAGAGGTCTCTCTGTACAGCCGATATTTCATTTTCGAGTTTGATGCGAAGTTGTGTTCGGTCAATCCCTAACACATGGCAAAGAAGTACTTCTGCTTCTAGCCTACTTTCTTTCAGGCCTGCTTGATCAAGAGTAGTACTAGCTTCACGTATAACTTCTTTTATGTTAACTTGATTCACTAGTAAACTACCCATTGCTGAGGTTATATTTGAGGATGTTATTCTTCCGCAGGTTCATCTGAGGCAGCCAAGGTATCGATCAGCTCATCAATTTTTCCTTCGAATATATCTTTCAAGTTATGAACTGTCAAGCCTATCCGATGATCCGTAACCCTTGATTGTGGAATATTATAGGTCCTGATTTTTTCCGAACGATCCCCACTCCCCACCTGCGAGCGTCTATTCTCAGTTACTTCCTCGAACTGCTTTGCCCTCTCTCCATCATATAAGCGCGCACGCAATACCGCCAACGCCTTTGCTTTGTTCTTGTGTTGAGAACGCTCATCCTGACAAGTGACCACCATTCCCGTGGGAGCATGTGTGATACGTATAGCACTCGATGTTTTGTTTACGTGCTGGCCCCCTGCTCCGCTGGCACGATATGTATCAATTCTCAAATCATCGAGGTCAATTTTCACGTCTATCTCATCGGCTTCCGGCAAGACGGCTACAGTCGCCGTAGAGGTATGTATTCTGCCCCCCGATTCCGTTACCGGTACTCGCTGAACCCGGTGTACCCCACGTTCATACTTCAACCGACTGAAAGCACCTTTTCCTTTAACTTCAAAGATAATTTCTTTATATCCACCAATCCCAGTTTCATTCATGCTCATGGTCTCTACCCGCCATCCCCGTTCCAGAGCATATCGACTGTAAATATTGAAAAGAACGCCAGCAAACAAAGCTGCTTCTTCACCACCAGCCCCAGCCCGTATTTCGACGATAACGTCTTTGTCATCAGCCGGATCCCTGGGCTTGAGTGCCATCTTCAAATCATGCAGCAGTTTCTCCCTACGCGTTTCAAGTTCCTTAAGTTCTTCAAGTACAAGATCTGCCATTTCACTATCCATGCCATCGGCTTGCATAGCTTTCGTTTCATCGATGCTCTTGGTAACTGCTTTGAATTCCTGGTACTGTATTACCATATCTCTAATTGAAGCCTGCTCCTGAGCCAATTTCTGCAATTTCTCAAGGTCAGCAATAGTATCATCACGAGCCATAAGTTGATTTATTTCCTCATACCGATTCTCTACTGTATCTAGCCTTTCGAACATGGTTTCTATCTGCGTCATCTACTATTTCTCCAATCAATATATCTATTATAGCCAGTACGGACCCTTCTTTTCAATTTGTTATGTTCATCTGCTCGGCTGGACACTAAATGTCAAATATGCTAGAATAAGGCACAGTCAAGATAGGAGGTTCCTGAGGGAAACCGCAAATCTTGCAAGGGCGGATTTAAGACATGGGCTGATGCCAAGCAGTTAATATATGACCCGGGGATTATTTATCTGCATCCCCACAAGCAGATAGATAATGAAATGAACCTCAACCGTAATATCTCAAAATCTCCCGATTAGAACAATTAATCACAATTGCAACTCCCCGATCTTTACTACACATCCGAATGATCCCCCATATAATTACGTCGTGCTTTATATGTTTACAATAGCTAAGGGCTAATATTTTTAGACCCTGGCGATCGAAATTCACAGGGAAGTGAAAATAAATGCTGACAACATTAAGCAATATTGATATAGAAATCGATAGAAACAAAGTATGCCGATATATCGGATACTCCGATAGTGTAGATCCGTCACCTCGGATTGCGTCTCTTCTTGATGAATATATCGAGAATGCAATGCATCTCATTGAACCATCCTATTCATATCTCTTCAAGAGCGTAGCAGAGGCTAGCGATTGTAATGCTTCATTAGAAGATTCAATCAATCTCGAGGGAACCGTTGTAGGCAAATTGGCACAGCAATCCGATAAATTTGCTTTATTCATTTTAACCATCGGCGACCGCCTAGAAGAAATGACAGCCCAGTTGGCTGACGATGGAATGATTGTTGAATCATACGTATTAGACGCCATTGGCTCCAGCGCTGTTGAGAACCTAGCCGAGTTCGTGCAAGGCGTTATCGGAGAAATCGCCTATCACTATGGACATTCGATAAGCCGACGGTTCAGTCCAGGCTATTGCGATTGGGACATAAGTCAACAAGAGATGTTGTTTAGAGCGATTGGCGAACGCGAGTCTGGTGTTATGTTAAGCGAAGGTTATTTGATGACCCCCCAGAAATCAATTTCGGGCATCATTGGAATCGGTAAGCGTGATAGTGGTATCACTAAATACAACCCCTGCAAAACCTGTGAGAGACGCAACTGCGTCGGGAGGAGATAGGACACAGTAATTATGATTCGAAAGGGATTATTAGGCGGCAGTTACAAGCCGCTAAGCGAAGATGATATCGCCCAAATTCACGATACCGCAATGCGAGTATTCGAGGAAGTGGGAATACAGGTAAATTCTGATAAAGCATTAAAATATTTCAAAGAAGCCGGAGCCAAAACAGATGATCATATCGTTAAAATGCCTCGAGATATGGTCATGGAGCTTTTAGGCAAAGCCCCATCCGAGGTTATCCTCTATGGGCGTGATCCCCAGCACAATCTGCATCTTGGGGATGCCCGAGTTTACGCAGGCACAGGCGGCACCGCCCTCAATATTATTGACGGTGAAACGGGAGAGAGACGGCGAGCCACTCTCCAAGACCTGAAAAACATTGCCAAACTTGTTAATGATCTGGATAACATTCATTTTTTCCTGCTACCTACTTATCCCGATGACGTGTCGCCAGAAATCGTTGATGTTAACCGGTTTTTCGCTGGACTGGATAACACCTCCAAACACATCATGGGGGGCGTCTACACTCACGAAGGTATCGACCGTGTTATACAAATGGCAGAAACCATTGCCGGGTCCGCAGAGAAGTTACGCCAGGAACCCATTATTTCAATAATCCTGTGCGCCATCAGCCCTTTGAAAATCGATGATATCTACGGCGATATGATCGTTACAGTCGCCAAAGCCGGTATTCCCATAGCCCTCCCTGCGGAACCGCTATGTGGTTCAACATCTCCGGTGACCATAGCCAGCAATGTTCTGGTGCAAGCTGTTGATTCGCTTGCTGAAGTATGCCTCACCCAGTTGGTCAATCCAGGCACCCCGGCGATCTTCGGTTCCGTAGCATCCAGTAATGATTTCCGTGATTTGAAATACATCACCGGGGCTATCGAAATGGGCATGTCTAACGCCGCAAGCGCTCAAATGGCACAGTTCTACAAGTTACCATTCTACGCTACAGCTGGAATGTCCGATTCCAAACTGGTTGATGCACAGTGCGGATACGAATCCGCTCTAACTACGCTTCTATGCGCTCTTGCCGGAGCAAACTATATCCACGATGCAGCCGGTCTGATGGACTTTGCGCTTAGCGTCAGTCCGGAGAAATACGTTACTGATAATGAGATCATCGGTATGACCATGAGAGCGGTCGAAGGCATTAAAGTTGACGAGACTACTCTGGCATTCGATCTGATTAAAGAAGTAGGCCCGGGCGGTCATTTTATTTATGCCAAACACACCCGCAAACACATGCGCTCTGAACATTATCAACCTACATTGAGCGATAGAGAACACATGGAGAAATGGGAAACCGAAGGTAAAACCAATACAGTAGCTCGAGCCAAGGAACGAGTCAAGGAAATTCTGGCTTCTCCCGGATACAAACTTCCCGATGATGTAAGGCAGAAGATAGTTAGCGAAATACCGGGAATTATTGAATAGAACAAGGAGAGATAAATTGGCCAGAGAAGGACTTATAATTGATCAGCCATTGCTGAGGATAACCCAGGAACAGGTGGAACGAATTCACCATGCTTCAATGGAAATCCTTAGTGACCCGGGTCTTGTATGCTTCAACAAAGACGCTGCTGAAATATTCCAGAGCAACGGCGCTGAGGTTTCAACTCTATCCGATTACGATCATCCAGCCTGGTTAGTTAAGATACCGGAACAACTAGTTTTAAAGGCTTTGGATAACGCGCCCAAAACAGTCAAACTTGGTGCCAGAAATCCTGATAACGCCCTTATTATGAATGGTGAAGAGCCGAGAGTGCACTTCATCTCCGGTTCCGAGACTAACATATGGCTTGATGTTGATTTTCCTACTTACATCAAAAAATCCGATTCCAGCGTTGAAATCCAAGTTCCCGAATGGCACCCAAGAAGGGGGACCGTCGCGGATTTATGTCAATCTGCTCATGTCTGTGAACATTTGGAAACCCTGGATGGGTACATCCGCACGGTAAACATTCAGGATAAAGATATCACCGAACAGAATAAGGATGTTAACAAATATTTTGCTTCTCTCAATAACATGACTAAACATGTCATGGCAGGGCTTACATCACTCGATCAGCTCGATAACGTGGTAAAGATGGCTGAGATCATAACGGGAGGAGAAGTTCAACTCAAGGAAAACCCCATCATCTCGTTTATCACCTGTCTGGTCAAGAGCCCACTTCAGTTTGTTGACGATACAACTGACACCTTTATAGAAATATGCAAACGCGGATTGCCCATTGTAGTCTCCTCTGCACCTCAAGCCGGAAGTACCGCACCCATCAAAGAGGTAGGTATTATTGCACAAATCAACGCCGAGGTTCTGGCTGGCATAACCCTGGGACAATTGGTCAATCCGGGAACGCCGGTTCTTTATGGAAGCGTACCCGTCAGAGCCAGAATGGACACCCTGAATGATTCTTACGGTGCTGTTGAAACAAGCCAGTACAACGTGGATTGCGTCCAATTGGCTCGGTACTACAAGATTCCAAACTATTCTACATCGGGTGTGTGTGATCCTAAAGTTCCAGGACAACAGTCATCTATCGAACGCCTGTTTTCGGATATACTGGTCACTCTCAGTGGACCACAGTATCTGCACTGCACTTATGGACTGCTCGACTGTAATTCCGTCTTTTGCCTGCCGCAAGCAGTTATGGATGATGCACATTTTAAAATGATAAAGTTCTTCCTGCGTCAACCAAAGATTGATGAAGATGAAATCGCTGACGTACTTAAACAAATCAGAACCGTATCGGCTACACCGCAAAAACTATTTATCAGCTATATCCGTAAAGTAATGCGTAGTGGACAACTTTCCGAAGTGTATCCATTCGAAGGCAATGGCGAAGGGGACAATGCTTTCAAGATCGCTTACGAGAAAACACAGGAACTTCTAGAAAAACCAGTTGAACATATCGACGAAGCAACCACCAAAAAGATATTCGATCAAGTACCGGGCATATTGCCAAGGCTGAATATATATCAATAGGGAGGAAATGGATGAGCGAAGACCTAATTGCCGCACTAAAAGAGAACGTAATTCAGGGCAGAAAAACAGCAGATGACGAGGGTATCGATGAAGACCTGGTGGGGCCCGCGGTCATCGAACTGACCAATGCCGCTCTGGAACAGAATATCCCTGCTGATCAAATCATTATGCAGGGACTTACCGCTGGAATGGAAGTAGTGGGTGAGAAATTTTCTACAAAGGAATATTTCATTCCTGACATGCTTGCCTCGGCAGAAGCCGTCGGTGCAGCTATGGATATTTTAAAGCCGCATCTTGAGGCTTCAAACATTGAAACAAAAGGTAAATTTGCTATTGTGACCGTCAAAGGAGATATACATGATATCGGCAAGAACATCGTAGCCATTCTACTTAAAGGAGCCGGTTATGACGTTCACGATTTGGGAATAGATATACCCACCGATAAAATCGTTGAATTTGTCAAAAACGAGAAGCCTGCTTACCTCGGACTCTCTGCCTTGTTGACCACAACCATGGTTGTTATGAACGAAGTAATCGAGGCTCTCAAAGACGCTGGTGTCAGGGATAGTGTGAAGATTCTCGTAGGCGGTGCCGCGGTTTCAGAAGAGTATGCCAAAGAAATCGGAGCTGATTTCTATTGCCTGGATGGATTTGACGCCGTCAAAAAACTTGACGCTCTGCAAGCGGCGTAATTATACAAAACAATAATGGGAGAAGGAGTACTACATTGGCAGCAATAGCAGGAATCATATCTAAAAAGGAAAACGACTCGGAGGAACGCACAGGGCAAGTTGAAAACATGCTGCAACTGATGCGACATCGCGGACCGGACAATATGGTGATCCGTACTCTACCGGAAGGCAATGGGGCTATCGGGGCTATCGAAATCAATCTGACACTGGAAAAAACAGATGCAACCGCGGTTTCTCAATCCCCGTATATCGTTTTCGATGGTGAACTATTCAATGATCGCGCCCAAGGCCAAACCGATGTACAGCTTTTCAAGGAATACTATCTAAAATATGGTAAGCAGTGCTTCACCCATTTGGATGGCGGATATGTTTGCGCCATTGTCGATGGCGATGAAGTGATTCTCGCCCGTGATCAAGTTGGAGCCAGACCGCTTTTCTACGGCTCGCAGAACGGTACGCTCTACTTCAGCACGGAAATGAAGGCCCTCCGCGATCATCTCCGCACCGATGTCCATGAAATTCCGCCTCAGACCGTCTACACAATCAAAGACGGAGAAAAGCTGTTCGATCCATTTGATCCCGAAGTCCCTGAACCTGGTGATGACCTCAAAGCTGCCGCTGGCATCCTGCGAGACTTGATGATCGAAGCAACCAAAAAGCGTATGTCTGGTGTAAGAGCATCCGCACTTAGCGGTGGGATTGACAGTTCGATAATAGCTACAATTGCTAAAGGATTCAATCCGGACCTTGTGCTCATAACCGGAACCATCGAAAGTTCGCCCGGACCCGATTTGGAAAACGCTAAACTTATGGCGGATTTTCTCGGGCTGGAACACCACATATACAGTATGACTGATGAGGAAATAGAAGATTGTATCCCCGATATGATCTGGTACCTGGAGAGCTTTGATGAGGATTGTATCGTCGGGCAGGTAGCAAATTATTTCGTCTCCAAACTTGCCAAAGAATACTCCGATTTGATGTTTGTGGGAGAAGGGGCTGACGAACTTTTTGGCGGGTACCGCATGGTTCTCAAACACCCCAGTGTCACCACAAAGGAGCGGCGTGAAGAGTTGGCCCAAAAGCTTCTGGATATTGCTTATAACAGTGCTCTGAGGCGATTGGACCGTGGATGGATGGCCAATGCAGTGGTTTACCAAGCCCCCTTCCTCGATCCGAAAATAGTCAAATACAGCCAGAAGATACCCATGGAATGGAAGATTTATGGGGAAAAAGAGACCGAAAAATTCATTTTACGAGAGGCTTTCAGGGACATGCTCCCAGAACAGATCGCCAACCGGGAAAAACTCCGTTTCTCCATGGGTGTGGGTACCGAGAATGTTATGGACAGATTGGTTGCCAAGGTAGTTGATCCAGAAGAGATCAAAGAACGTCCCCAGACACCTTACGGTTTGCCCTACGCATCGTTCAAAGAGCTCTACTATTACGATGAGTTCGTCCAGATGTTCCCACCATCATATGAAAAACAGACTATCCGGTGGGACCCATTCAAATAGATTAATTCCGGTGTAGAACTTGTCCATTTAACCCTAGAAAGGACTGGGGTTCAAAGTAACCTCAGTCCTTTTTCGTCTTCTATAATTTTCAAACATGAATTCCCACGGTAAATAGTTTATAATAGAAATAGTCGGTAAACGGTTACTGTATACTTTCGTAACCGAAGGAAGGTGATTACAATGTGTGGCATAGCAGGATGTTTTGGAGTTGAGGATACAACAACAATTAATCGAATGCTGGATGCGCTCCCTCATCGTGGGCCAAATGATCAGGGTATCCATGTCTTCAATAACATGGTGTTTGGTCACACACGCCTTTCCATTGTTGATGTGCTCAAAGGGCATCAACCAATCCTGGCTAACGACGGTAAATGTGGAATTATCTGTAATGGAGAAATTTACAATTACCAGAATCTCCGTGAAAGGCTACTATCGAAGTACGATTTCACCAGCGGTTCAGATTCCGAAGTCGTTCTACATCTTTATCGAGAGCTAGGACCCGAATGCGTTTACGATCTTGATGGGATGTTCGCCTTCGCTATTTTCGATGGCGATGATTATATGCTTGCACGAGACCCCATCGGTATCAAACCACTCTATTATGGTTATGTCGATGGAAACATGTACTTCAGCTCTGAGCTTGGGGCTATGAGTCTGGCCGGAGTTGACGAAGTTCATGAGTTTCCCGCAGGGCATTACTATACACCGAAAGAGGGATTCGTCGAATATTATCAAGTACCCCCTATTCAACACCACATACTTACTGACGTAGACGATGCCTGCGACCTCATTCGCCGACGATTCACCAAGTCAGTGAAAAAACGTCTCCTGGCTGACAAGCAAGTCCATGTGGGCTCTTTTTGTAGCGGCGGCCTGGATTCGAGCCTGGTGGCCGCCATCGCTGCTGACGAGATTCCTAATCTTCATACCTTTGTTGTGGGAATGAAGGATGCTATGGGAGAAGATAGTGATGACCTTAAGGCTTCTCGCATCGCTGCCAGTCATATCGGGTCTACTCATCACGAGTACATTTTTACTGAAGATGAATATTATGAAGCCCTACCCAAAGTGATAAAAAAGCTGGAAACGTATGATCCATCGCTTGTTCGATGTGCGGTGCCATGTTATTTCACCTGCAAATGCGCTGCCGATTACGTTACCGTCGTACTTACCGGCGAAGGGGCTGATGAGCTTTTTGCCGGTTATCATTACATGAAGAACTACCCCAGGGGGAAAATCAACTGGGAAGCCCGACGTCTAATTGGCGATGTTCATAATATCAACCTGCAAAGAGCGGACCGTATGGGCATGTATTTCAGCCTCGAACTGCGCGTACCGTTCTTTGACGTGGCTATGATCGACCTCGCCATGAGAATTCCACCAGAATTAAAGATCCACGAGCATAATGGAGAACTGATTGAGAAATGGATATTGAGGAAAGCATTTGAAGGTACTGGCTATCTGCCCGATGATATTCTATGGCGATACAAAGTACAATACACTCAAGGCGCGGGCTGCGAGGATCTGGGAGAAAAGCTGGCTCACAGCGAAATGACCGACGATGAGTACGAGCGAATCGTGGCAGAGAATCCGGATGCTATCATCAACAGCAAAGAGGCCGCTTATTACTTTAAAATATTCCGCCAATATCATCCCCAGGATTCAGTACTGAAGTCCATCGGTATCTGGACAGGATTTGATTTCGAAGAAGAGCGTGAGAAGGTTTCGGGCACCGTGGATGGAGACTTGAAACACGACTGGGAAGAGGCAGAGATCAAAACAAATTAGAACATGAAATGCACTATTCTCGGCTCTGGCGGATGCACGGTAATCCCCAAACCGTTATGCCAGTGTCACATCTGTGTGGAAGCAAGAAAGAAGGGCATTCCCTATTCCAGAGGAGGCCCTTCTGCTTTTTTACATGATATAAATCTGCTGATTGATACTCCAGCTGAGATTGCTGAGCAACTCAACCGCTCTGATATCTGCCAAATCGACTACATCATTCTCACCCATTTAGATCCTGATCATACTGAAGGATTCCGAGTAGTCGAACAGATAGCATTGGATTTTCGCACATGGAAAGCTTACCCTGAAAAACAAGTCTGCCTTCTTTTGCCGGAACAGTTAGAAGGCCGTATACGAAATATTAGATCACAATATGGACCCATGATCGACTTCTACGCGGAATGTGGTTTCATCAAAGTTCAGACATTTAAGGAGTCAAGCCGGGTCGGAGATGTGAGAATCACAGCAATACCCGTCGATAGGGATTCACAAGTATCGTTCATCTACACTTTTGAGACATCCGGCAAAAAGCTGGTTTATGCTCCCTGCGATATCAAGCCATTTCCGGAAGAAGGAAGTGAGACTCACAGCGCTGACTGGCTGATCATCCAGCCGGGTATATTTGAGAAAGGACTAAAGCACGATTTCGAATATCCTCCCGACCATATCTCAAGGAATACATTATATACGTTCGAACAGACATTGGAACTTGCTCGCCGTCTTGAGGCGAAAAAAGTAATCTTCACTCATATGGAAGAATACTGGAACCGAAGTTATGATGACTATCTCGCGCTGGAATCGGACGATCCCTTTATCCGGTTTGCTTATGATGGGATGAAGATAGGCGTATCAGAGTAAGATTTCAACGGCCAGCTTCCTCATAATGCCTACGAATTCTTTCTCTATCCTCGTTTGCCTTGTCGCCTTTATA
>CAZWIP010000026.1:0-20565 GCA_964634125.1 uncultured Dehalococcoidia bacterium | reverse complement strand
CCGAGTGCTTCACACCGTTCATAACCTGGCTTTGCAGTGAAGAGGCCGCCAATGTTAATGGCCAGACTTTCTTCGTACGCGGACGCCAGATCAGCAAGTACTCCGCCGCACCAGTTATGGAGGGCACTATTTATGCTCCTAATGAAGGCTGGACAGTTGACGAGGTAGCAGAGTTGTTCCCGAAGACTTTGGGTGAAGGCATTGTCAATCCGGCACCACCCCAGCCACCGAAAGAATAGATACTGGAAGATCTTTCTGAAATTTATCAAACCTCCCTTCGGTAAACCGTGGGGAGGTTTTAAGTTAGATGGTGTCATTCTGAAGGAGCAACGTGACTGAAGAATCTCCATTGCAGGAAAAGCGATTCTTCGCTACGCTCAGAATGACAATTCAACTCTGGTAACGAAATGACTGACCGACTCAAAAATAAAGTAGCCATTATAACCGGCTCCGGTTCCGAATACGGGATCGGGAGGGCGACTGCTCTGCTCTTTGCCAAAGAAGGGGCAAAAGTTGTGGTTGCCGATATCAACGAAGAAGCTTCCAAAGCAGTGATCAAGGAAATCAAAGATGCCGGGGGAACAGCCATTCAGATTCCTACAGACGTCACCGAGGTAAGTCAGGTAAAACGCATGGTTAAAGGTGCGATCCGGTCATTTGGTACCATCGATATTCTGGTGAACACCGCGGCTAACTATCGTGATAAATCCGTCCTGAAGATGACCGAACAAGACTTCCACGAAATCATTGATGTTTGCCTGAACGGTACGTTTTATTGCACCAAATACGCCGTCGAATACATGATAACTGCGGCAAAAAACGAGGCCAAAGAGGGTAATCCGGTTCCCTGCCGAAAAATCATTCATTTCACCTCAGGAGCAGGACTTAGAGGCAATCCCGGGCAATCTAATTACAGTGTTGCCAAAGCAGGTATAATCGGACTCACCAAGTCAAACGCTAAGGAATTCGCCAGGCACAATATCACCGTTAACGCCATCTCCCCGTTCGCACTGACTCCTCTAACAGACCTCATGCCGGATGATCTTAAAAAAGCATTAATGACTCGTGTTCCGCTGGATCGCTGGGGAGACCCTGAAAAAGACATCGCTCCCGTAGCTTTGTTCCTCGCTTCCGAAGACTCGAATTACGTCACAGGTCAAGTCATTATTGCTAGCGGCGGGTTGGATATGTAATACCAAATCCAATAATGTCATTGTAATGGCCCGGATGACAGTGGCCAATCTCTCCGGATTATCCGAACCAATTACCATCGACTTTTTTTGGTCCTTAATTTTATGCCCGATTTGCATGCAAATCGGGCATTCATCGTCTTTATCAATTGCTATTAGCATAATCTGTACTTGAAAATGAGGGCGCACCCTCTTGCGTGTATCTCTATTGTCCTGTATGCTTATAGCAGTGGTTTAATAAAGGTTACCAGTTCCACAGGCACCCCCTGGACTTCCCCGTAAGGGCTCTTCAAGGCAAGGTTCTAAAAGATATTGGATGACCGGAGTTGAGTTCACAATATTTGAAAAAGGAGGTCATTCAATGAGTTTCACTGATAGAGAACTGCAATGCGCCGATTGTGGCGCAACGTTCACTTTTAGTGCTAACGAGCAGGAGTTCTTTGCCGAGAAGGGTTTCACAAACGATCCCAAACGTTGTACTGCCTGTCGTTCAGCCAGAAAGATGGAACGTGGTGACCGGCGTGGTCCCAGGCAAATGTACCCGGCTGTATGCGCCGAATGTGGTACCGATACTGAAGTGCCGTTCCTGCCCAAACAGGACAGACCGGTATATTGCAGCCAGTGCTATAATAGCGTTGGCTCCGCAAACAGGCGATAGCCTCAAACACAACAAAATGATGAAAGAGAGGCCAGGATTAGTTTCCGGTCTCTCTTTTATGATATCATTGATACAGAAGTAACAGCCTGAAAACAATAGATTCTTTCGAGGAGGTTATCATCACCAATAAGATTTTTGTAGGAAACCTGAATTTCGAAACGACACGAAGCGATATCGAGGGTCTTTTTGCTCAGTCCGGTGGTATTATTGACATTGCAATACCAACAGACCAGAATACCGGCCGGCCAAGAGGATTTGCTTTTGTGGAATTTGCCGATGAAACATCTGTCATGAAAGCTATCGAAATGTTCGATGGGTATGATCTGCAGGGCAGAACGATTCGAGTCAATCCCGCAGAAAAGCAACAGCAGCGCTCGCGTAGCTTTAGCAATTCCGGCCCATCCGGCGGGGGATATCAAGGTTCGCGCAGTTCCAAACCAAAGGGCAGTCGCCGCAATATTCGTGCTCAAAAACGTGGATATTAAAGATTTGCTTAGGTGAGATATCCCCAACATTCTGAAGTGAAAACAGGCTGATCGGAAGGTCGCCTGTTTTTTTATCGGGTTTTCTAAATTGCTAAAATGGTGGAACTGATTTGTGAATTACAGTTTTCGAATACCTTCCATCTTTGTTATAATTTTCATGACTTGAAGGAGGAATAAATGGGAACACTGGAAGGTAAAGTAGCAGTGGTCACCGGCTCCGGCAGAGGTATCGGGAAAGAGACTGCGAGGATATTTGCCCGTGAGGGCGCAAGCGTAGTGATAAACGACGTTGATGAGGCAATCGCCGCCAAAGCAGTGAAGGATATTGAGTCAGAAGGGGGAACAGCGGCCTATTGTGTTGCTGACATACGCCATCTCGAAGAAGCACGAAAACTGATGAACACAGCTGTGGAGAAATTCGGCAAGCTGGATATCCTGGTCAACAACGCCGGACTGGCTCGCGATACACTTGCGGGAAGGATGAGCGAAGAGCAATGGAATCTGGTCATCGATATTAACCTCACCGGATCTTTCAACTGCATCCGTGCAGCTTCTAAACACATGATGAAAAAAGGTCACAGCGGAAGAGTGATTAATATATCTTCTGTAGTTGGGCTAGCAGGCAATATGGGGCAAATCAACTATGCCGCCTCAAAAGCCGGTATCATCGGTATGACCAAGACACTGGCCCGCGAATGGATGCGATATGGTATAACCGTCAATGCTGTTGCTTTCGGTGGTGTTGATACCCGATTCACAGCAGTGAAAGAAACCTCAGAAGAGGCTTTTGGCGAAAAGACCGGTATTCCCGAGAAGGCCCGAGACGGGATGGTCGAAAGGATGGAAACGCAAACTATCTTCGGTGGGATGACAACTCCAGAGCAGGCTGCTCAATGTATCTATCTTCTAACTCTCGATGAGGCTGCCTATATCACCGGTAATGTTTTGAATGCTACTGGTGGGCTATACATGTAAAGCAAAGGGACGGGTTTGAAAACCCGTCCCTTATTCATCTTTTTTGGAAGCAACGGCTTCCATCTCTATGAACTCATGGCCTTTCCTTACAATGCGGCCACATGGTATAAATCCGCATCTTTCAAAGCATTCCTGCGCCCTGATATTCCATTCCAAAGTATGCAGAAATATCCTTTTCATCCCCATATCTTCAAAAATGTGTTGCATCAGGGTTTTCACTGCATCAGTGCCATATCCTTTTCCCCAGAATTCCCTATTACCAACCAATACACCCAGTTCCACTTCTTTACGTATTTCATCAATGTTATAACACACACAATTGCCAATATGCTCACCAGTCAGTGTTTCAATGGCAAACTGCTTTTTGTCCGGATCGTTTAGTCCTTCGGGATAGATTGCTAAATATACCGAAAAAGGCATTTGGTAGATTTCTGCAGCATCAAGACGTGTAAGCTCACGGTCTGTTACCCAATAATAGTCGTTACTTGCATCATCGATCTGCTTTTCACGCAGGATCACTTTCTGACCATACAACCGTTTTACTTGCCCTTCGTTCGTCATCATTGTTGCTATTCTATGGCCCGTTCCAGATATGTGTCAAGAAAAGTAATGAATGATTCACTTTCTCTTAATAGAGAAAGTTTCCTCACAAGCTGGGAAGTCTGTATCACCGGTTTATGCACATATTCAAGCCAATATCTCCATCAAGAACTGACAACTACATCTTAATTCGACTATAAGAGGTTTGAACTTAAACACTCAGATACACCGTGGTTTCGTGTAATATCAAGACCGGCATTGCACTATAGATAGAATAGCTTCGCGAGCAGTCGCCACGCTACTAGCTTATAGGGACAACAGTTCATCCAGCTCGGCGATTGCATGAGAGAGATCGCTTCCCACACGAACCGTTTGCATACCGAGCGAGATTGCGGCTTCAATATTGGCCGGGAAGTCATCGAGAAAAACGGTGCACTCTGGAGTCAATCCGCCCAAGCGTTCCAGAGTGATCCAGAATATCTTCGGATCAGGCTTTCGTACTCCTTCGTGGCTGGAATCTACAATTTGATCGAAAAGGTCATCAACTGGCAGTAGTGAACGCCAGCCATCAGAAAACTCCCTGATATTATTGGTAAGCAAAGCGGTAGGGTAACCTTCCTTCTTGAGATCCGCCACTCGATCCACCATCATGTGCCGCAAGCCAGCATCGCGGGGCATTTTTTCGAAGAACTGATAGATGTCCACCTCAAGATCGTGGTGTGTTCGTCCCAAATTGAGGATTTCATCGCGCGCCTGTTCCAAAGTGATTTCACCACGCTCCAGGCAATGCCATGGATGGTCGCTGTCTTCCGCAGGGGGGCCAAACATAATTTCAACAATTTGTCCCGGTACAGCGCCGAGTTCTAATCCCAAGTCTTCGCAAGCGGACAACGGAGATTCAGTAAATACACCCCCGAAATCAAATATCACAGCATCGATTTTCATACTTAAGCACCTTATCAAATACGCCGTTTCGCTCCCTCAAGGATCGGGAGGAAAACATCGCGTTCATTTGGTTTCATCTGAATTACGTCATCCGGACAATGCAATGCACACAATCCACAGCCACAGCACATTTCCGAGTTTATCACGGCAATACCGTCCCCACCAACCTCAATCGCGCGGACCGGACAGTACTCTTCGCACGTGCCACATCCGGTGCAAGCATCCGGATCAACAACATTGGCAATATAATATGCTTTCAGCATAAACGGGATGAGACCTCTATTGTAGTTACCAAAAGCTGCGCAGCAATCCCAGCAACAGTTGCAGAGAATATCGACGTCGTATTTTGCATTGAAATCTTTTAGCGGCATGAGTCTGCCGACTTGATGAATACACCCTTTCTCCTGGTATTCCTTAATAAGCCTAATCGCCTCATCTTTGCTAATACGGCGCGCGATGCCACGATCGATCAAATGCTGTGCCGCAGGACCCAAAGCCATGCAGCTTTCATAGGGGAGATGCTGTCTGCACGGGTCTCCATCTACCCTGCGATGTTCCCGGCAAAAGCAATGACTGAGAGTGATCAATTCGTCATCGTCCAGTTTCTCATAAATGTTAAGGATGCTATGAGCCGGATAGACCTCATTTACTGGGGGACGTACTGCCTCATCTACAGAGATCAGCTTGGGATCAGCAGGATTCACCACGGCCAAGGAACGATGAGGGGCTACATCCTGCATGACCTCGTTGATGATCTCAGGGGGAATAGCCGCAGCGGCATTAAAGAAGGCAATGAGGCGTTTGCAGAATTCCTGCCTATCCGGTGTGTTGGCCCCTCTCATTAAATACATTTCGAACCAGCCCGGGAAGATGGACATCAAATGGTAAATAGGCTCAGTATCACCCTCCGCCGGTGATGGCTGCGCGATTTGAGATTTATCCAGCAAGTTATTAAATAGTCGATCGAACTCCTCTTTAGGAAGGCTAACTCGCTCTTCGATGTCCGCACGTGTCCTGTTTCCACCACCCATTTTAAGAAGGAAATCGACCTCCGCCGGTTCCAATGCCGCATCGAAGACAAATAGCATGTCATCGGTAACCATAGTAGGCGCTTCGGACTGTTCATTCATTAATGTCGCCAGTTCCGCCAGCTTGTCTTTATCATTCTTGAATTCCATATTTCTTTCCTCCGTCTTAGCCTAGTTTATTCCAAAGTGTAAACACGTCCTTTTCTACGTGATGGGTTCAATGCTTACCCCGCGATCGATTGCCTGCTCCTGATACGAAGTATACGTTTGAGTGACTTGCTCCCCCGTACTACCGGCAAGAAGATGGTTTGTCAGAATTGCCAGATCCCAGTATTCACGCCACACAGCAATCTTGCCATCACGCATCAGAAATGAGTCCATCACCGGAACCATAACCGAACTGCCGTCTTTCAGGAAAGTCAGCTCTTCGCGTTCGAGTAATACAATGTCACCTTCCTCGACTATGTTGAGCAGCTTTCCTTCAAAATGATCGCACATATCTCGATAGGCATCAAGGATCGCATAAATCTCATCCGGCCCCTGAACTGTGGGACCTTTATCACACCGATTCTCGTAGATTGCGTCTTCTGTGAACCACTCCCGCGCCATCTGAGGAGTAAGGACATACCACTCAAGTGCACAACGAGTCGTTAGGTCTTTATTAGCTGACATATTGATACCTCTTACAACAATCTGGGCTTTCCGATTATCCACCTAGCTTGGTGATAACATCCTCAAGCAGATGGAGTACGGCATGATCACCATCGATTTGAAGTTCGCCGCTCGTCCAGGCATGAAACTGGTTCATCTCCCCTTTTTGAATCGCTGCCCAGATTTCAGCCGACATGGTAACTGTAGTAGTGGGATTTGCAGCCATTCCCTCATGACGGCTCACGTTCCCGGTTTCACAAACCAAGTACCAATCGGTAGCGTCAGGGCCGGTTAGTCGATACTGAACCGTTGCCTCTAAATCCTCGATTCTAGTTATCTCTTTCCCCGTCGTACCGGGGGCCGGCAAGTTGAGTATTCTGGCGAGATACTGTGTACAGAAGTTATCTCTGTCTGGATCATCACCAGGTAATGAAACGCCTATTTGTCTAAGATTTTTCTGCACTTTGACCACATGCAAGCCCATCACACACGCTGCCCGAACCTCATTGTAAAAGTAGTGTTTTACTTTCCTGCCGGTGAGTTCTTCGTATTTTTGAATGGTCTCTTCTTTGCTCGGGAAGCCATCTAGCCTCGGTACACCGATACCCTCACCTAACAGATGATCAGTAGTAATTAGAAAAGCCAAATCTGATTCGGGGTCTCCGATGTGAGAAATATCCCAGTCCAGCAATCCCAACAAGTCTCCTTCTGGATTAAAAATCGAATTGGGAAACCGGGCATCACCCCAGCACAATGAGACATGTTCGGGTTCATACCGATTCGCTTTAAGCCAGGCCAGCGCTGCTTCAAGGATTGGATGTGTTTCTTCTGGAGTATCCTTGGTCCACTCAAGGAACCTCTCCCAGAAATCAATATCTTGATATACCGGACCAGTGCCATTTGGAGGAATCGTCAAGAAAGAAAAATCCTTACTCTTCCAGTCCAATGTGTGCAAACGGGTCATACCTTCAATGAGTTGCCACCACATCTTTTCCCGCAATTCGGGACTGGCATCATAGCAAATGCCAAAGGAGTGATAAGGTGGAAATTCAGAGGGTACTTCGCCCTCAAACTTGTTCATGAGGTAAAAAGGTGTGCCAAACAAGCTTGCATCACTTTCGAACCAGTATACTTTTGGGGCAGGAATATTCGTATTTCCCAATTGTTCCAGTATGCGGAATTGCATCTCGACCTTGGGTTCCGGATAGATGGGATAGACCGTGCCTTCACATCTTAGAATCATCCCTGCGGACTTGTGTTCCCCGCCTTCATCCCAGGACAGATCGAAGAGGAAGCTTTCGTTGGTGAAGCCTGCTCCCGACCTCTCCAGATCAGATATGGTGATGTTGGAAGCCTGAGGCATCTTCTTTCGAAGCCAGTTCAAAAGCTTCGATTGCATGTCCAGCAGGTCAACGTCACGGGACATCATGATAACAGCCCTCTGCTTTCCAAATCATCCGCAATATCACCAAGGTTGAGATCTTCCATTTGCGCTCTGGTTTGCAGACCAGTGGCCACGTCCCATCGTCGCAGTTCGTAGTATTCATCTTTCATTTTTTCAAACTTTGCTCGATCGATCACTTCACCTTTCCGAGAGACAATTTCCCAGTTCTTTCCGGGCACCTGACAGTGTGGATTCGAAACATCGTAATTCAGTGGCACATTATAATCGTGATCAGGAAGTACATCGAAATTTCTGCCTTTGTGCCCTTCTCTAACAAGAATAGCCCTTTGCAAATTAAATATACGCTCTCCGATCTGATAGAGCCCCTCTTCATCGATCTCATTGCCAGTGACCGCTGAGAGTAGTTTGCTTTCAAGTGTTGGATCACCGACATGGTCCTCAGTGTTCGGTAAATCTGTCAGCGGCCATATGTAGTCACAGAGTATGAGCGACTCCTTAACATACTGACGATTTTGGATCATCTTGGCTGCCAGTGCTTTACCTTCGTATGTTGAGAAGTCAGCGGCGATCTCACTCCCCCAAAACCGCTTGGCTATGGCACGGAGTACATCAGTAGTCACATGACCTAACCCCATCGTAGCTGCGACCGTCCAGAGAGGGATAATTAGACCAACTTCATGAACTTGCTGAATGGGCACCCTCGGTTCCATAGCATATGGTAATGCATTAGTAATATAGAGCCTTGGGCCGTACATGTGATAGCTGGATTCATCAAGATGCCCCGCCATCATAAGCTCTTCTTGGGCGGCTGGACCAACCGACTCTGCAGCTTTATGGATTCCTTGCGCCAGTGTATCTCCGAAACCATCCCGATATGATATTTTTCGAATCAGAACATCGATGTACTCCTGACTTCCCAGCTTTGAGAGCGGGATACCAGTGTTTTCATCAGTGAGGATACCTGCGTTATGACAACGCTTCAGCCAATTGATCATTAAGTCAACAGCCACAGCGTCAAGCCCGAAATCGTCACAGAGCTTATTGGCATGAAACGGGACATCGTTCCAGTCTTCATAGTATTCATCTGTGTGCGGCTGATAGAAAAAAGCAGAGTGGCACACGAATTTCCCTTTCCTACCATCCTGAGCCACGTACACTTTTCGGGGACATCTGCCGATACAACCGTAGCACGGCTCCTTCTTCATATCCTGGTTGGGCACAATCTTGAAATCAGCGATGATATCTCTTGACCATCTACCCAGGTATTCGGTGAAACCCCTTTCAAGATGTTTATAGTACTGAGTCAGTTCTTTTAGTCTTTCCGGATTGGCGACATTCGATCCCTTCTTGGAACCTTTCACCACAACTGCCTTAAGGTTTTTTGAACCCATAACAGCTCCCAATCCACCAGTACAGACCGCATCGTTATCAGCTGTCAGGATAGCCGCTACACACATGTTTTCGCCAGCAGGGCCAATCGCTACTACCCTTGAAGAGTCCCCCAGCTCACCTTTAAGAATTTGCCTGGTCTCAATGGCACCTTTCCCCAAAAGGCTGGAGGCATCTTTCAGTTCTGCAGACTCTTCATCGAAGCGGATATAGACTGGCTTTTCGGACTGCCCATGGATCACTATGGCATCATAGCCAGCGAATTTCATATCGGCACCGAATCGACCTCCCAGGTTACCATAGGAAAACGATTCCGGAATGGGTTCGGGGGATTTTCCACAGATGGTCCATCGCGAACCACCGATTATAGGAACACCACACAGAGGGCCTGTAGCAAATATGAGCCTGTTCTCCGAATCAAAGGCACTGATGTCCGGAGGGACCTCATCCCAGTAGATTTTGGCGGCGATTCCCCTTCCCCCCAGGAATCTGTCGATATAATCTGCGCTAGAGGTCTCGGTGATACTTCCCGATGTGAGATCAATGCGAAGGATCCTTCCGGCATATCCGAATGTTGACATTGGCACTCCTTGAAAACCAAGTTATGAAGCCAGTTGTCCCTTTATGACATCCAAATCCAGCGGTTCGCCTTTAGACGGATCAAGACGAAGACTGATTGCTCCATCAGGACATACCCCTTCACAACCGCCACAACCCATACACTTTTCAAGATCGATGACAGGTTGCTGCTTTTCTTCATCCATCGTCATACAATCGAAGTTACATGAATCCACACACGTACCACACCCGGTACATACATCAGTGTCTACTTCGGCAACATATCCAGATGGGACCATGAAGCATAGATCGCCCACTAATTTTGCCATCGGGATTCCGCCCATCAGGTTCCACATCTTGACACCCATGCAGCAACAACTGCAACAATTGCATATGGCGAAAAACCGATTACCAATTTCTCTCTTGAAATAAGCGCAATGGACTTCGCCACGTTTATGAGACTCCTCCAATATCTTAACTGCCTCTTCTGGGGCAATCTTGCGGAATTTTGGATTCAGATCTGAAATGAACTGAGCAGCCGGGTCTCCCACCATCAAGCACACGTCCATCGGATATGGCAAGCAGGATTTTTCAGAATTCAACCGACAACCACATGGACCAACTGCAAGTGACTGTGGATTCTGCAGGATAACATCTCTAGCGATTTTCCACGGAACCACTTGTTCAGGTAAGGGCATATCAAGGTTTTCTTTCTGTGATACCAATTTGACCGCATCGAGGAATCTCACCACTTTCGTATGGTATATATCCGTTTCCGGACCCCCTTGAGCTGCCTCTGCAATTTCCATGGTGTAAGCTTCCAGCATCTCCGCGATTCCTTCTTCCAGCGGACCCAGATCCTCATGGACGATTTCCTTATAAGGCAAATCAATATTTTTACAGGCAACTGAAGCGAATCGATTGATATATTTCAGATACATGTACCCGCCGTAGAAATCGTTCCGGTTTTCCGGACCAAACATGTTGAAAAATTCTTCCGTTGAATTATGCATAGTAATCTCCTTTATCTTAATTCAGTTTTCTGATTGGGTAGCTATTTGCTCCGTGAGCGTGCCATATGTACCATAGCCTTCATAACCATACTTGAGGTATTTCCCCGGGATCATTAATTCCGTGGTCCCATATCCAACATCTCCATCGCAGATGTATTTGGAACCATAATCGCAATAACCCCAGATTTCTTTCATCACCTCGGGATCGCTGACATTCAGCTTGTACCCATCCATCCACTGAGACCCCATCCAGAGACCATGAATGAATCCCTTGTACATCCCTCCGTATCCGCCAGGGGCCTGATAGCAAATGGTTATCGGCTCAATGGTGACTTCTTTGGTTGTACCATCGATGGCAGTCATTACCACACTTCCACCGGAAAAACGCCTTTGTTGTTCCGGTTTCTCATCGCTGAATTTAAAATTATGCTCAACATTGGCTAACTCTAATGGTTCTTTATCGCTACCGTACGGGTAATAAAGGCCACCACTAAAATGCCATCTTCGCGCCATGTTTAAATTCTCATCCCAAATCTCCCGAATGTGAAAGGTAGCCCCCCAATCCTCGAACTGCATCAAAATGAAATTGAAAAGTTGCCCGGCATGAATCTCCGGGAACTGCACACCGGTTTCCACGAAATCTGCTCCGGCCATTCTGACACCCCAGGATCGATCTCTCTCTCCTACCCATTTCTCTTTGTTGAGCTGGAAAGTTTCGTCGCCAGCTTTGATCCACCCGGTTGGCCTCCCGCTCTGGACCATTCGCTTGATGTTCTCTCGCTCCCTACCACGGCTGATTTGCTGCTGGGCGCCCTCTTCATACAGGGGGCTTACCCCTTCCAACTCTATGTCGTAGCTTAATCCATACTCGTTTTCATCGAGTTTAAATCGGACTTTCTTCAATGGTTCAGTCACTTCATATGAAAATGGCCCGATTCTGAAGACATCGATATCGGGCCTGAGTTCACGTGAGGCTCGCACTATGTACTCCGTTTCATCGCGAATAGTGAAACACACATAGGCATCCATGACGTTCCGATTGGGATAATACCCAAAGCCAGTAGCAATGTGAGCAGTACCATCGATATCGTGCACTTGGAGCCAGGATCTTTCCGTCCATTCGCGAGCACTAGTGCCGGGACGGTCGAAAGTCGATACCGCCTGATGACAGAACATCTCATCATATTTTGTGATCATGGTTTACCCTCCTTTATTGGGAACTAGTAACTACTCCAAACCCATGATTCTGGTTATTCCGAAGCGATGGCCAACCGTAAATCCGCCATCGACTATCAACGAATGCCCGGTGATGAAAGAGGCCTCATCCGATGCCAGGAAGAGAGCCGCATTTGCGATCTCTTCGGGGCGGCCTATCCTTCCAAGCAGGATAGCTTCGATGATATGGTCACTAAACTCTTTGAGGATTTCATTTTCAAGCACCGTTTCTGAAGCCAACGGTGTATCAACAAAGCCAGGGCAAATTGTGTTCACCCGAATGCCTTTTCGCGCATAATCCATTGCCATGTTTCGAGTGAGCAGAATCACGCCACCCTTTGAGACATTGTAAGCGCTTCCGCCTTCTGAACCCTCGACACCTTCAATGCTCGATATATTGACAATGCTACCGGAACCCTGCTCAACCATCTGCCCGACGGCATGTTTGCAAACGAGGAAAGTTCCCTTAAGGTTGATATCCAATACCCGATCCCATTCTTCCGTGGGAAGCATATGCACTGGTCCACCACTGGCCACACCGGCACAGTTCACCACTATATCGAGATGCCCAAATCGCTCTATTACTGTTTGAATGACATTCTGGATACGTTCTTCGTCGCGAACATCACCGGTTTCGAAATATGAATCCGATACAATTTCGATGGCTTTCTTCCATGTATCATTAGTAGTCTCGCCGATATCGAAGCCAACAATCCGAGCTCCCTCCTGGGCAAACCGCAGTGCACACGCCGCCCCTATTCCGGAAGCCGCACCGGTAATGAATGCAACTTTGTCTTTCAATCGAGTCATGTTCAATCTCCAAATGACTTGCTTTTATTCTGAACGGACTAGTCGAGAGCCGAAAGCGACTGTCTCTGCATATGCCGTATCAGGGAATTCGAATACCTCAACAACCTTCTCATCTTTAAAACGGAAAAAGAATACATATAGATTACTGTAGTCGTGTCCTGCTTTTGTCTTTGCTTCCCCTCGTGCCCGAACTACGACTGTATTTCCTTCAGCGATCAGCTCTTCCGGATGTACCATTATATACTCAAGCTGTTCGAAGAAGCTGAGCCACATATTCATGATTTGTTCTTTGCCATGAAACGTACCAGAAACCGGCATATCACCCGGTACTACATATTGAACGTCATCGGCAAATATTTCAAGTAAATCCGGGTCCGAAGCATTAAGCTTTTCAAAGTAACGGATGATTGCTTCTTTGTACTGATTTTTCATTGCTTGGCTTTTCAATTACAGGCTGCTGTCTATAATTAGGATTTCATTTTGCTACTATTGCCCAAGGGCTTCCAGCAATGCTCCCCGATTCTTGGCCCAACCCTCGTCATAGGGACTGATATACTTCCACTCAGTGCCAATGAACGCGAATTTCCACTCTCCATTTTCTCGTACATATTTTTCGTTGTATATGCCCATCATCCATTGAGCTACTCCGGTTGCAGTGTCAGTGGTCGGCGCCTCATAGTACCAGCGACCCGTTGCCTTATCACCGTTTACCTCAATTATCGGATTGTGCACCATATGTATGCAGAACGAGACTGATCCAGGGACCACTTCCCCAAAAAATACTTTCAATCCTTCCGGACCCTCAAATTGAGATGCCTCGCCAAGACCGAAATCTACTGTAGCATCTTTGACAAAATGGGAAATCAGTTCATCCCGATTCTTGGGGTCATCCAGACCTGCATCGCATAAATAGCAGTATGTAGCTTTAAGTTTCTTGATCTCTTCAATGTCTTCAAGTACTCTTATCCTGGCTTCCAGATCCTCAAGACTCATTTAGAATCCTCCTTTTCGTTCTTAAGCGCGACAAACAACAAAAACGCTTACTAGAACCCTGATGCAAGTTTGCCATAAATAGCAAAAAAAACAAACGCTGCTTTAGTGAGTATAAAATGCGTAGAACATACTACGCATTATTCGATTGAAAGTAGGTAAGTTCTGAGGTTGACCTTTTTGTTCGATATCCCAAGCTTCGTTCTGATGTTATATCTGTGAGTATCAACAGTCCGTGAAGATATGCCTAATTTGCTGGCGATATCCTTCGCAGATTTTCCCTGTTTAATAAGATTTGCTACCGTAATTTCCGTGGGAGTAAACTTCAATAACTTCGTAGAAGCGCCATGTGGAAAAGATAATGCAATTTCATGCAAGTTCGCTTCCAATTCGTCCAGGTAGGCATGCTGAACTTGGTCCAAACCGGTTTTTTTCAACTTCTCCAAATAAGGTAAAATGAGTTCCTTCATGTTAGAAAGCACCTTATCTTGCAACTCCGTTTTCACTTCTTCCGACTTTTCCAGCATAACCCGCAGAGCGATATTCGCGTCTTCAAGGCTGGACGTGCGTTCACCTACTAGTCTCTGTAAATCGTCTTTGTGTTTGCGCAGTAATTCCTGTTCACGTTTGCGAGCGGTAATATCCCGAGTAATCGCCAGAATACCTTTGATTTCACCGTTACCACTTACTAATCGAGGGTTTACCTCAATAAAGATTTTAGTTCCATCTTTGTGCTTCGCCTGCAATTCCAATACCTGAGTCTCAGCGGTCTTTCCTTCAAGCAGTTCTTTACTCAACTCAATGCAACGTTGCCAGTCCTCTGCACTCAAGGCACCAAACTCGAAGAATTTCTTTCCTACAACCTCTTCTCGTTTATAGCCAAAGAGATCCTCTATTTTTTCATTGACATCGATGACTATCCCATCGGCACCGATATAGACGATGTGATCGTTGGCGTTTTCGAAGATTGTCTTGAATTTCTCCTCACTGTCTCGAAGTTGTCGATTAGCCTCGACAAGCAGTGCATTCTGTTCCCGCAAACGTGTCAACTGCTTTGTTGTTTCGTCATTGGTTAGCATGGTTTTCACCTATGAAATCCAGTTAGCAATGAGTATTTGATCCAGTGCAGTATCCCCAACGGTTCTGAACATCCCAACACCCCTCCCCGTTTCAATCCAGCATTGGCGGCTCCCACCACCCACCCTTCAGGTTATTTTGGGGACACCCCAAACCCCGCCACTCATGTGTCAAGGATTCTAAGGGCCAGTACGCTAATTCGATTCTCTGCGAACCGATGTAATTGCTGTTACGGTGATTCGAGAATGGCGACCCACTCATTGTTGTACCTGAAAACGTCTTTTTCGTCAGCACGGATTTCATACATACCTAGATGATCTACAGCTGTTCGTCGGGACTCATTGAAACTAAATCCAAATCCATCGATAGTCATATTAAATGATTTTGCGGCCTGATAAAGGGCCTCAGAATCGAAGTTCTCCGGACCTACATCCTCAACCGCATCCGCTATAACCTCCAGCATGATGTATATCGGCATTACTGAAATATAACCGTTACCCATCCGAATAGTCTCATCAGCATCGATTTTAGAGTGGTTTTCGTATAGAAGAGTCCTGGCCAGGCTGCTCAAGGTGCTATCTTCAGTCCACCACCAAGGAGCCTGTAATATCAGCATTTCATCAACCTCATCCCAAAGGTCAGCGTCATCGATCAGCCCCAGAAATGCGGCATGCGCATCGGTACCTATGAGCTTGGTTTCATGGCCAGCATCTTGGAATTCGTTGACAAAATTGTTCATTGGCACAGGTGGCAATACATAATCACAGTCTTTCAACGCCGCTACTTCAGGCCCCCAGGTAAACGTAAAACCAGTTAAATGTCCGCCATCCCACTCATACAGCTCCGGATGTTCTTTCGCAAACCCCTCAGCTCCACTTAGGATTTCTTCTCCATATGCTTCGGCCCAATAGGCTCCACCGATCACAGCCGGCCTGTCCTTGGGAAAGCGAGGATCGTTTTCGGCGATCCATTTTAAAAGCGTATAGCTAATATCCCTGGGGTAAGTGTTCGCAGGACAAAACGCATGTCCCGGAGGCAATAGTCCCTCTTTACTCGGAGCGAGCGCAAACAACACCATTCCATCTTCTTCAATACGAGGCCTAAGAGTTTCAGTTGTCGATGGCAAGGGGGCGAAAATAAGATCTGCATCTCTCCTTTTAAGCCATTCATATCCAGGAATATCTTTTGCAGGATCAAATTGCCCATCGTACAAAACCACCTCTAATTCGACTCCCGGGATAAGGTTTTCATCATTATAATATTCAATCATATCTTCCAATGCCATGTTTACGATACTCACCGCATTTGAGGCAACGCCCGTAATATCCGTCAAATTCCCGATTATTATCACCCTTTCTTCCTCAGCAGGTGATGACGTTGGCATTAATGTTGGTTCAATCGTCGCTGGTGTATTGGGAACCATTGTATTTTCGCTTTCGTCATTATCCCCACAGGCCATCAAGAAACAAAGCAATAAGCAGAAAGATACACAAACAGTTATTCTAATCTCTCTGGAAACCCTTCCCATGTCTCCTCCTCATTAATCGGCTACGTGTCCAACCGACTCCCAAGTTTATCCTCTCCTTATTACCCTTCATAATAATAACAACCAAAGGATGTTGCAATACTCAATAAACAACGCAACAAACAAATTTGTCACTTGTTAATGATAGAATAATTGTGTACCATCAACGTGATGCAATAGGTAGAAATAGAAATAACATTGAATCAATAAGGTAGGAACACATATTGAAAATCGGAGTCATTTCAGATACACATGCCAGCACACTCAACGATATTCCAGTAGCTGTGATAAGCGCCCTGGAAACTGTTGATCTGATCGTTCACGCCGGGGATTTCACAGACAAAGCGGTACTTGATGAACTGCGGAATATCAGAGATGTCAAAGCAGTCTGTGGAAATATGGACTCCGGTGAATTAAAAAGAACGCTCTCTCCAAAAGAGACATTCACAGCAAATGGAAAACGTATTGGGCTTACACATGGATCGGGAAGTCGCCTGGGAATAGCCTCCAGAATACGAGATATATTCGATGATGCGGATATGATTATATATGGCCACTCACATGAAGCAAATTCTCAGACGATACGGGGAATTCTCATGTTCAATCCCGGGCCTGTGAGGAGATCCTTCGGGTTGATTACAATTGATGAAGATATAAAAACGGAAATAGTCACTATCTAAAATACGTTGCAATATCCATTTTGACATGAGGAATTAATAATGGGACTTAGAATGTACAGGGAACCCGACATTACCAAACCGGACTTGATTGCCGCCTGGCCAGGTATCGGTAATATTGGCCTGATCGCTGTCGACACCCTTAGAAGAGCCGTTGAAGCTGAGCATTTCGCAGAGATAGAGCCATGGCATTTTTTCTATCCGAACGGGATAACCGTTCAGAATGGCGAACTCATCGATATGAGTTTTCCTCGGAGTCGCTTCTTTTACAAGAAACTTGGCACAAAGGACTTGATATTTTTTATAGGAGAAGAACAACCCTCCGGTGGAAAAAAAGGTTACGAAATGGTCGACCTCGTTCTGAATCTGGCAACGACATTCAGGTGCCAAAGGATATACACCGCCGCCGCCGCAGTTACTACCATTCATCACTCAGTAAAACCAAAAGTCTGGGCAGTTCCCAATAACAAAAACCTTATACATGAAGTAAAACAATACCCAAACACCGTTTTAATGAGCGATGTGGCAGATAGAATAGGTGAGGGCAACATAACAGGACTTAACGGTCTCCTGTTGGGCGCAGCCAGCAAAAGAGACTTGCCAGGTATCTGCCTTCTCGGGGAAATCCCGGTATATGTATCTCAATTCCTCACACCTTACCCCAAAGCTTCCAGATCCATAATAGAGATTTTGGAATATAATCTGGGAATTGCTCCTGACCTAAGCAGGTTGGACGAAATGGATCGGGAAGTCGACCAAAATATCGAGAGATTGTACACTATGATTCCTCAGGAGATGAGAGATCATATCGATCATCTAAAATATGTTGAGCAGCCTGAAGCTGAATCTACCAGCGAGATAACCGAAGAGGACAAGAAAGATATCATGCAACACATCGAGGAATTCTTTAAAAAAGGCGGGCAGGAAGATTGACTGATGATGATCTTCAGAAGCCTTCGCTTATCGTGATCTGGGCTCACGAGGTAGGTGGTTTATCAAAGGGACTTATTGGCCACCTTGAAGAGAAACTGGGATGGGTTTGCATCGAAGAGATTGAGCCGGCCGATTTCTTCTCTCTTTCAGGTGTCGAAGTAAAAAATGACCTCATCCGATTTCCTACCAGCAGATTCTATTCCAGTCTGAAAGAAAATCTCTTCTTTTTTGTAAGCCATGCTCCCAGCCGAGAACCGTACCAGTTTCTATCAAAAGTTCTGGATTTGGCAATCGATCGGTGTGGAATCAATGAACTCTATACAATTGGCGGAGTGGTTACATCAGTTACTCATACCAGCTCCAGACGGGTGTTCGGTATTGTAAACAGCGTAGAACTTAATGAGGTACTGTCACAATGCGGCGTGGAAACAGGTATGGATTATCAGACTCCCCCAGGTGGCGGTACGAGCCTCAGTAATTATTTGTTATGGGTCTCCAAGACCAGAAACCTCTCAGGAAGTACGCTCTGGGTCGAAGTGCCATTCTATCTCGCCAATGTTCGTGATCCTTTGGCATCAAAAAGGATGCTTGAATTCCTTAATGCAAGATTTTCTATGGAACTGGATCTTCGCCCGATTGATGTTGCGATAGAGAGGCTTAATGCAGATATCCAAGATCTTAGAGCACAGAATACGGATATAGGTCGCTATATTGAGTTGCTGGAAAGAGGTATCGCGCTCAGCGAAAGTGAGGGGGAAACTCTCACAAGGGAAGTAATCAAACTCCTCTATAAATATGATTGAGTTCGGTTCACATCGGAGTAACTGATCTGTTCAGTAAATTAAACACCTTAATCCCTGAACCTTACCCAAAGCCCCGGTGCAATCCAGAATCCCGGGCTATCTCAATCACCTCTCGATACTCTTCTACGGATGGACTTCTATTTAATTCTTCATATTCCCCAGCCCGAAACAGAGGGCGATACTGAAACATTATGTTAACGTAGGTATCTCGTGATATGTCATCAGCAATGAATCTCAGGATTCGCTCGCTACCAGCAAGGCCATTTGGCAAGACCAGATGTCTCACCAGTAAACCTCTCTGCGCTATACCTTCATCATCGAGTTTAAGATCGCCCACCTGCCGATGCATCTCCTGTACTGCCTCACAACACCGTCCGAAATAGTCAGGCGCAGCAGAAAAACGTTCGGCATTTTGGGGATCACTGTATTTCATGTCAGGCATGTAAATATCAATGATACCATCAAGGAGTTTGATGGTATCCAGGTTTTCGTACCCACCGCAATTGTAAACAAGGGGGATGTTCAAGCCCTTCTCAATAGCTATTTTCAGACTCGCAACTAACTGAGGAACAAAGTGAGTAGGTGTAACAAAGTTGATATTGTGACAACCTCGTTTATGCAATTCCGTCATACCTAGAGCAAATTCTTCAGTACTTATCGCGCTCCCCCGCCCCAAATGGCTTATATCGTAGTTCTGGCAGTATATGCATCCAAGGTTACAACCAGTTAAAAAGATGGTTCCTGATCCACCAATCCCCGATAACCTCCCGCTACCGACTAGTGGTTCTTCTTCTCCAAAATGCGGATGGATTGCAGAGACTACAACGTCCTTCCCCATTCCACAGAAACCCTTCTCTCCTATCAGCCTGTTTTTCCCACATTGCCTCGGGCAAAGCAGGCAATTCCCCAAAATCGCATGCAACTGGGTAATCCTCTCATCCAGTTCGCCATTATGATACAACCTGAGATAGCTCGGCTGCATGAGGTCACCTTAATTCACAGTCTGGTTCTGTCCTGCTGCAAATGCAGCGCGAATATCTCCCGTTAATGGAATCGGTTTGTTCGTTTTTGCATCTATCATTACAAATGTAACATCCGCATCAGCAACCGGGGTCTCTTTTCCTTTCAACACTAATTCTTGCCGAATAACAGCACTGGCATTGCCAAGTCCCGATACCCATGTTCGGATCTGCAGCACTTCACCCATAAAGGCAGGCCGCCGATAGTTGATATTGATGTTGACCACAGAAAAAGCGATTCCTCTTCGCTGCCACTCATCGATATCAAGACTCTCCTCTGCAAATGACCAGCGTGCCTCTTCAAGGAATTCGAGATAGCGGGCATTATTGACATGCCCATATAGATCAAGGTGATATCCACGCACTTTAATCTCTGTGATGCTCGGTATCATGAATTAAGAAACTCCTTCCAACACTCGATGAAAATGGATTCACATCCATATCTGCAAAATACTCCATTTACTGAGGAATTGCAATGCGTCTCAATATATATGGCTGAATCTTTGCGATGCGTTTTAAATAGTCTGATTGAAGTTTCTCCCTAAAACAACACATTAAAAATGGGGGATAGCCCTAATAGAAAACTCAGATAGGCACTGATTCATTTCTCGATCGATAGTGGCAAACTGTCCACCTTCAGCGAAAATGGGACACTTTAAAGACATAAGTTAAAGGACAC
>CAZWIP010000025.1:17815-20735 GCA_964634125.1 uncultured Dehalococcoidia bacterium | reverse complement strand
AAAGGGGATCATCGCTGCTTAACTATGTGTCCGTTTGGACTTGACCACCCCATCCTCTATCTAACGTTCTGATACCTCTACTCAATCTTGAGTTAGCAGTATGGAATCATCTTTGAATTGCTCGCCGGCAGCTCGCTCGAAAGACGTTATGAGGTCGTTGATGGTGAGTTTTGATTTCTGTTCACCTTCGATATCTACGACAATCCTTCCTTGATGCATCATAACCAGTCTGTTTCCGTAACGTAGTGCATGCTCCATATTGTGAGTGACCATTAAAGCTGTCATCTTCTCTTCACTTATGATCATCTCGGTCAACTCTAGCACGATCCTTGCTGTTCTGGGGTCCAGCGTGGCAATGTGTTCATCCAGAAGCAGGATCGTTGGTTTGCTGACGGTGGCCATGATCAAAGCCAGTGCCTGCCTTTGACCTCCGGAAAGCGTTCCCACTTGAGATTTAAGGCGGTTTTCAAGACTCATACCAAGTTGTGACAACGCTTCAACAAATATCAATTTCCTTTTCTTAGAAAGCGCATATCTAAGACCTTTGCTTTTGTCACGTCTCAGCGCAATCGAAAGGTTTTCTTCAATAGACAGATTACCTGCTGTTCCAACTCTCGGCTCTTGCCATACTCTGCCTACGTAGGCCGCTCTCTTATATTCACTAAATTTGGTGACATCAGTTTGATTGATACTGATCACACCGCGTCTCTCAGGCGGGAAAACTCCGGCGATTATATTGAGCAAAGTGGATTTACCAGATCCATTGCTACCAATAATGGTTATGAAATCTTCTTCATTCACGTCGATGTTAATCCCATCCAACGCAACGACTTGGTCTGCAGTAGATGGATGGAAAACCCTTCTCACATTCCTTAGTTGGAGTATAGTCCTTTTCATAGTTGTTTGAATTTCGAGGATTTCACAACGCTACATTCTTGATGCAGGTGGTATCCACTCGCCACGAATTTTTTTCAGTATCAATGGAATTACCAATACTATGATCACCAGTATGGCAGTAATTATTTTAATGTCTCCCGTTTCCACGCCATCAATCCTTAAAGCAACAATGATCAAGAATCGATATATAAAAGCACCTACCACACACGATGTAAGAATCCAAGTAATACCACGTTTGCGTATGAACCCCTCCCCAATGAGAACCATGGCCAAACCATATACAATTATGCCGATTCCCATAGTTGATTGACTGACTCCTGTCTCTTGTGCAAGCAGAGCACCTGCCACTGCAATTATCCCATTTGAGAGCCCACAACCCAGTATTACGGTTTTGTCTGTATCCGTTCCCAGGCTGCGCATCATTTGTTCGTTATCGCCGGTGGCTCTCAATGCCAAACCCAAATCAGTACGCAGAAACCAGTTTAGTATCAGAAAAATAATTACCAATACTATCAAGTAGGTAACAATAAGTAGCTCCATTCTGCTCAAATCAAACCAATCAAACCAATCCCCAAATACATCTTGAACCGTTCTATCCCGTAAGAGTGCGACCTGGGACCCACCCATGATTCGTAAATTAATTGAATACAGCCCAATCATTACGAGAATACCTGAAAGCAGTGCGCTTATTCGGAGTTTGGTATTCAATATACCGGTTACGAATCCTGCACATACGCCTGCTCCAAAGGCAGCCATTGTTGCTAGAAATGGATTCATAGCATGATCGGAAATCAGCATCGCAGCTACAGCTCCACCAAGCGGGAAAGTCCCATCCACACTCAGGTCAGGGAAAGCAAGTACTCTGAAGGTTATATATACACCGATAGCTATCAGAGCATAGAACAGGCCTTCGTAACATGTCTGAGGGAAAATTATACTTGGGTCAAAATGCAAAATATACTCCACTAACTGGCCGAGTGTCATGACTCGGCCAGTTAGTTTTCATCACTTCCAGTTAATAATTGTAGTCCCTATTCGGCGTCTTCAACGATTTGGTCAGCTGTATCCAGGATTTCCTGTGGTATTGTGATACCCATTCGCTCCGCGGCAGCAGGATATACATAGAGTTCGAGGTCTTCAAGATTGATCTTTTCAGCCGATATGTCACCCGGGTTTTCACCATTTAAAATACGCGCAGCAACATCACCACACATAACTCCCACTTGATAATAATCCATGCCAAGCGCGGCAATGGCCCCTCTGTTGACACTGTCAACATCTGAGGCAAATAGTGGAATATCGTTATCTTCACATACTTTGACTAATGCCTCAAAAGCCGATACAACTGTGTTGTCCGTTCCCACCCAAATAGCATCGACTCGGCCAATCAGCGAGTTTGCACTTGTCGTGACGTCCGCAGACGTGGCTACCGGGGCCTCGACAACTTTCGAAATACCCAGCCCTGGAGCGGCCTCCTTCAGTGCGTTCACTTGAACTTCAGAGTTTGCTTCCCCGGCATTATAAATTGTCCCAATTGTTTCAATATCTGGCATGATGTTGAGAATCATCTGAATTTGAGAAGGAATTTCCAGCCAGTCACTAATCCCGGTAACATTTTCGCCAGGCTGATCCCAATTAGTAATAAGCTCCGCAGCTACTGGGTCAGTTACGGAACCAAATACTATCGGGATATCGGTTCCCTCAGCCGCCGCTACACAAGCTTGTGCTGTAGGTGTTGCGATCGCAAGGATCAAATCCAGTTTGTCCGCTACAAACTGCTGGGCAATAGTCGATGTTACGGTAGCATCGCCTTCCGGGCTCTTGCTGATATATTCTACGTTCTCGCCTTCCACAAAACCAAGTTCGGCCAGTCTATCAATAAATCCCTGTTCATTTGCATCCAAAGCCGGATGGGTAACAATCTTCGTGATGCCAATCTTGTAGGATTTTGCCTCGTCGCCGTCATCATCGTCGTCATCGCAACCGATCACAAACGATGAAAGCGCCAAAACAAGTATCAAGA
>CAZWIP010000025.1:0-17789 GCA_964634125.1 uncultured Dehalococcoidia bacterium | reverse complement strand
TTTTCTCTGCATAGTATAGGTCCTCCTCCTTATTTGTTTTGTTTATGTTATCAATATACATTTACATACGCGCTCCCCCTTGATTGCGATTGAATTATTACGTTCAGTTTAACCGTGTATAAATATATCATAAACGTCCATCGTAAAGCCAATTCATTCAAATCGAAATTAGGTTGTTATCTAAACTGTTGGGCCAATAGAGTGTATTGCGAATTCGCAATGCCCCAGCATTTCTGCCCGCGTCAGTTTGCCGGAGGCTACTTCGATTAATTCCTTGAATATTTCCTCACCTACACTCTCAATCATACCTTCACCATCAAGTAGAGTTCCCGCATTAATATCCATGTTGTCTGGCATGCAATTGTAAAGAGTGCTATTGGAGGATATTTTTATTACCGGAGCTATCGGGGAACCGATAGGTGTACCCCGGCCTGTAGTGAAAGCAACTAATTGGGCCCCAGCCGCAATCATACCGGTGTTGGAAACGATGTCATGGGCTGGCCCATCCATAATCACCAGTCCTTTTTGGCTGGGCTTCTGAGCGAATTGGATCACTTCGTTAATAGGTGATGTGCCTCCTTTGCGAATCGCACCCAGGGACTTCTCTTCGAGTGTGCTTAGCCCGCCGGCCATATTTCCTGGGGACGGCTCGGTACCACGGATATCCGCACCTGTAGATTTAAGACGTTCCTCAGTAGCTTCCGTGATCTCGAAAATACGTCTTCGAACCTCATCGTTGGCCGCTCTTTTGGCCAGGATATGTTCGGTGCCCAGCATTTCAGGCGTTTCGGATAGGATTACGGTGCCACCTTCTTGCACTAACAAATCACAGGCAATTCCCAGTGCCGGATTGGCAGTAAGCCCGGACATAGTATCCGAACCTCCACAATGAGTGCCGACAATAAGTTCGGAAAGATCGGCTTCCTCTCTTCTGGCCTCGGCCGCTTCACTTACTAGTTTTCGAACTAGCTCAATTCCCTTTTCCACAGCCTTGGTTGTGCCGCCCAACGTTTGTATGCTCAATGATTCTACTCGTTGATGAGTCTTCCGCAATTGTTCAATCAGCAGTTCAGGAGTGATAAGTTCACATCCCAATCCTACCAGCAAGACCCCGGCAACATTCGGATTCCCACAGAAGCCAGACATAACCCGAATCATGTGGTCCTTTTCTTCACCCAAATGGCCGCAACCGTGTTGGTGCGTTACCGAGACGGTGCCGGGCACCTCTCGGCTGATCATTTGCGCGACTGTAGCGGCACACGTTACTGTAGGGAATATCAATACGTGGTTGCGTATTCCAACGCTTCCACTGATCCGGCGGTACCCCATGAATTTCACGATTTGTCCCCTCGTCCTTTCACACCTTCGATATTGTGAACGTGAACACAAGTACCTTTGGCGATGTTCAGCGTGGCCAGGCCTATGACTTCGCCATATTTGACCACAGGTTGCCCCTCTCCGATATCCTCTAAAGCGATCTTAAAACCTTGTGCAATCGATTCTTGCACGGCAATCTCATTTTTAGTACCCCCAATATCGATGCGGATGGATTCACCCTGTTCAAGGTTACGTAATGCCGTGGCTACATTATCGAGCTTGTCTACCACAATCGCGCTATACTGCATTCCATCCTCTCTCCAAATTCAATCAATGGGATTATCCGGTCGCTGATAAGACTTGCCAATCTGTCTTACAGTCGTTCGAATCTTGCCTGGAAGAAACGCAAATACTTCGGTTCGTATACCATTTTCAGTCCGAGAGTCTTCTCGCGAGCATCATAGACAGCACGGACCGACTCGGCCACTACATCCATGTGAGCTTGCGTGTAAACACGCCGTGGGATGGTGAGACGCGTGAGTTCAAGTTTGGGATAGTAGTGATCGCCAGTTTTCGGGTCCCGTCCGGCACTGGCAATACCCCGCTCCATTGAACGGATGCCGGAGTCTAGGTACAACTCGGCAGCAACAGTCTGAGCCGGGAATTGATTCTGCGGGAAGTGCGAATAGAATCGTTGTGCGTCAAGGAAAATGGCGTGACCCCCTACTGGCTCTACAATAGGAATGTCCCATTCGGTAAGCAGTCTGCCCAGATAGCGTACCTGCTCAACACGCGAGCGAACATGGTCGTCCTGCACAGACTCCGTTATGCCGATGGCCATCGCTTCCAGATCGCGTCCGGCCAGACCCCCATAAGTATGCAGTCCCTCGAATACCACAACCAGATTGCGGAGCTCTTCAAACAGCGGTTCATCGTTTACTGCCAACCACCCACCGATATTAACCAGGCTATCTTTCTTCGCGCTCATCCAGGCACCATCAGTGTAGCTGCAAAACTCCTTGAGAATCTCAGCGATAGATTTGCTCGCATAACCTTCTTCACGCTCCTGGATAAAGAAGGCATTTTCGACCATCCGTGTCACGTCAAGATAAACCTTTATACTATAACTGTCGCACAACTCACGCAGAGCCTTTACATTAGCCATGCTCACGGGTTGGCCGCCTGCCATATTCACTGTCCCGGCGAGGCTTACGTAGGCGATTTTATCGGCGCCTTCTCGCTTGATCAACTCTTCGAGCTTATTCAAATCTACGTTGCCTTTGAACGGATGTGGGTCTTGAGAATCATGGGCTTCATCGATGATTACATCCACGAAGATGCCGCCTGCCAGTTCCTGATGCAGACGAGTAGTCGTGAAGTACATATTGCCCGGCACGTACTGACCGCTTTTGATGGCAACCTGGCTAATGAGGTGTTCGGCACCACGGCCTTGATGTGTGGGTATTATATATTTGTAGCCATAATAGGTTTGAATGGCGGATTCGAGGTTATAAAAATTGCGACTGCCTGCATAGGCTTCGTCACCCAGCATCATACCAGCCCACTGACGATCGCTCATGGCACTGGTGCCACTATCAGTGAGCAGGTCAATATATACGTCTTCAGATTTCAGAAGAAAAGTATTGTAGCCCGCTTCAATCAGTGCTTTTTCGCGATCCTCACGGCTGATCATGCGTAAGGGTTCAACCATTTTGATCTTCCACGGCTCGGCCCACGAACGACGACCAAGTTGTTGGCCCATGGTTTTAAGAGTATTCTGTGACATTTGCATCTCCCCTCTACAGCTATAGGTAATTACAACCCGGAAGGTGAGTTGTCTCCGATCATTCTACCACGATTGGGGACAGGTCAAGTGAGTTCACAATCGTTCGAGGGATTTTGCCAGGATACGAAATGTCCATGATCACCTTCGGTGTCTGTCGATCCGTAAACTGTGGTCGAGGCGGATTTCAAACCCGCCCCTACATAAATTTATCGTAGAATTCGAGATGTCTGCGGGCAATAGCTTCCCAACTCAGATAACTTTTGACGGTTTCTGCTCCAGATTCGCCAATCTTTTTGGACTTCTCTTTGTTACTGAGAAGATCGATAATGGCATCGGCGAATTCCTGTGCATCAGTGGGGTCTACCAGAACTCCATTCTCACCTGTATTGATAACCGTCTTGATCCCCCCGAATTTGGAAGCAACAACTGGGGTCCCACACGCCATTGCTTCGGTGGTGGTCATTCCAAAAGGTTCAAAGAGTGAAGGTAATGCAAACATCTCCGATTGCCTGTAGTAAGGAGCCATTAGCTCATCCGGGACGTAGCCGATGATGTGAATTCTGTCTTGCAACCCTTTTCCATCGACCATCCTTTGTATGTTAGCTTTAATATCAAGTTCTCTTTGCTTCGGATTGGGTGACCCGCCCCCGATAACGAGCTCAACATCAGGTATTTGTTTACTGACAATGGCAAAGGCATCAATCAGCATATCGTGACCTTTATTGGAATCAATACGGCTGATGCAGAAAACGTATTTCTCAGGCAGATCGATTTTCACATCGTTCTGGCCAGTATCTAGAGGTCGATACGTATGGATGTTAGTACCACACTCGATAATCGTGATGTTATCTGCGTAGTAATCATAAAGACCATTCAATTTTTCTAGCTGCAAATCTGTGGTTAAAGTCTGTGCGTTAACTCCGTTGAATATCCGGATCTCCTCTGCGATCCGGTGGGCGAATTTGAATTGCTTCTCCATTTCTTCGGGATCTCCGCCCATCTGATCCTTCTTCCAGGCCCCAAGCGAATGTGCGGTGAAGAAGGCTGGTTTGTTTAATGCTTTGGCTACATCGAGCGTCACAATTCCTGCATCGACGTAGTGGCCATGATAAAGATCGTAATTGAGATTGTTTTCCTGTATGAACTTGACCATATTTTGGGCCAGTTCCGGCAGAACATCGTAGATGAATTCTTTCGGGATGAACTCCCATGAACCTGCCGGTATTCGAATTATTCTTACTTCGGGACAATCCAGGACGGGATCAACTTGCTGTTTTGATTGGTCGAACCATCGTGTATAAATATCCACCCTCGTACCGAGAGTGGTTAATGCTTTAGCCAGCTCGAGCACATAGGTAACCTGTCCGCCCGTGTCTGTCCTTCCCAGTTGTGGAATGGGATCAAAATATCCGTGGGTACTCAACATAGCTATACTTTCAATCATGACTATGCTCCTTTGATCTCGTTCTTTACCACATCGTAATCACCGGTCACAAGAAAATCAGCGATTCGCTTGTGGGATGAAATGACCTTGTGTTCGATCTTGAGAACGGTTTCCAGAAAGTCGTCTTGTTCCTCTCGTGCTCGAAGCAGGCGAGCTTTTTTAGTCTCGTGATATGTCTGATCTATAAAGACTCTACAGTCTACATGATTTAAAGTAGTGGTAAAAGTTCCTTCTGCAATAGCGATTTTGAATTCTTCAATGTTGATCGTCTCTTCAATAATGCGGTCCTCTTCGAAAATGACCAGAGGTTTGGTGATCTGTGCTTTGTTTTCCTTGAAATCCTTGAGATTCTGATCCATGATATCAAGATGAACCTCATTCGCTCCCACCCAGTCGATGTCTTTCCGCCGCGTATTTTCATTTGTTTTTGGGGGATGGATGAAGTAATCATCCTGTTGGAGGATGACAGTTTTCATATTCTTTTCCGCCAATGCTTCCGCGATGACTTCAGCGATTTCCGATTTACCGCTGCCGGATTCCCCTGCTACAGTGATTGTGAATTTACCGGCGCTCTGCTCAATCTGCGGAGTAATCAATTCAGCCGCCTTCAGTCCAGCCTTGCGGTGCCATTCTTGGATAATCAGTACATCCCCTCTCATATATGTCTCCTTTTCCCTATGCTAGGCGAATCTTACCGTATCCTAGACTCCAATAACACAGTTGTCAAGCTATCATATATCTGGGGTTCATTCGCCTTTGCTTTTCCACAATCGTGCAACCTCATCAGCAAGGGCTTTGTGATACGGACTCTTAAGTTTAGGATCAGCGTCAAACAGACGTATGGCTTCCTTTCTGGCAAGTTCAAGGAGATGGACGTCGGTGAGCCGAGCCATCTTGAGGTCAGGGAGACCACTCTGGCGTGTGCCGAAAAACTCGCCGGGTCCCCTCATTTCCAAATCCCTTTCGGCTAAAATAAATCCGTTGTGAGTACTCTCCATGGCTATAAGGCGCTCCCTGCCTTCTTCTGTAGGATTGTCCGAAAGCAAGATGCAGTAGCCCTGATAACTACTCCTCCATACTCGGCCGCGAAACTGATGCAATTGGGAAAGGCCGAATCTCTCGGCGCCCTCTATCAACATCACGGTGGCATTAGGGACATCTACTCCCACCTCGACAACCGAAGTCGAGACTAGTATATCGATATCTCCAGCCCGGAATTGGTTCATCACTTCATCTTTTTCTGAACTGGACATGCGCCCGTGCAATAGCCCCAGTCTAAGATCAGGGAAAATGTCTTGGGAAAGGCGCTCATATTCCACGGTAGCGGCTCTGGTATCAATAGACTCCGATTCTTCGACCAGTGGACATATCACATAGGCCTGGCGTCCCTCTGAAACCTGCTTGCGCACGAAATTGTAACCACTTTGCCGCTTCTTTGACTCAAGCCATTTCGTCTTAATCTCTTTTCTTCCCGGGGGCATTTCGTCAATTAGGGAAATATCCAAATCTCCGTACAATGTGAGGGCCAGTGTCCGCGGGATTGGTGTGGCGCTCATCGCCAGCATGTGCGGACTGATACCCTTTTGGCTGAGGGCCAAACGCTGCATAACACCGAAGCGATGCTGTTCATCCACTACCACGAGCGCTAGCTGCTGAAACTCCACTTTTTCCTGGATAAGCGCTTGTGTTCCGATGAGAATATCGATTTCCCCCGAAGCAATACGCTGGTGTAATTCTTTCTTACCTTTCTGGCGGACACTTCCTGTGAGCAGACCAATAGTGATGGGCCGGTCTAAAATGGAATCAAATGACCGAATAATACCCTCACCATCTCGATCGCCTAATATCCGGCAGATATTCTCGAAATGTTGCTCGGCCAGTATTTCAGTGGGCACCATTAAAGCAGACTGATAGCCGCTGGCTGCTGCCTGGAGCATTGCTCCGGTGGCAACAACCGTTTTGCCGCTACCCACGTCACCGTGCAATAAGCGGCTCATTGGTTTGCCCTGCTTTAAATCTGACAAGGTCTCTTCCAGCGCACGTATCTGGGCGGACGTAAGTTTAAACGGGAGAGAAGCCAGGAAACGATCGGAATATTCTGAGCCAATATTGAGTTTGATTCCCTTAATACCTTCTTGGCGTTCACGTTTTTTGGAAAGCACGCCGATTTGTATTAAAAATAATTCATCAAAAGCAAGCCGGCGTCTGGCTTTAAATTTGGTGGACTGGTTGTCAGGGTAGTGTGCGTTTCTTATTGCTTCGGATAGCTTTGATAGTCTGGCACTTTTCCGGGTTTTCTCCGGAAGGAAATCCGCAACATGAGGAAGGTAGGAATCCAGTGCTTGCCGAACAAGCCGGCGTACTTGGCGTGGATATAGTCCTTCAGTAAGGGGATAGACCGGGACTAGCTGCTCAGACCCAAGAGCCTCTCTTGATTCAATTACCTCAAATGAAGTCGGCTGGAATGCTCTGGTTCCTTTCCAAACAGTTGCCTTGCCGCTCATCAGCAACTCGGTGTTGGGTTTCAGTTTTTGTGCCAAGTATGGTTGATTAAAGAAGGTCACTTGCATGGTTCCGGTACTATCACCAACGATGACATCGGTAATAGCCATTCCGCGTCTGGATTTCTTCTGAGAGGCTTGCCAAACACTAACCAGAACCGTTTGCTCTACACCGACTGTCAAATCGGAAATCTTGGTTGGAGAACTGTAATCGATGTGACGTCGAGGGAAGAAATAAAGAAAGTCGCGAATCGTATTTATACCTAATTTGTGGAACTTGGGAGCTAACTTTGAACTAATGCCTTTGACCTCGGTCACTGGCAAATCAAGAGAGATCGAGGGTTTTTCAGTCGGGCGCGCAATCGGTGGTTTCTTTGAACGGGTCGCGGGTTTGAGTATATTTCTGATCCATTTCTCGCGCTCTCGTTGGTCAAGAGTTTTGTAGCTTGGGTGAGGAAGGCGAATTCTACCAGGGTGATCTTTCGAAAAACGTGTAAGAAATCTATCCAGCCCGCCGTTGACCGCAGTATCTGCGTATTTTTTGGATTGCTCCAGCTCAAGGACTTTGCGCAGTTGTTCGAAATCCAATTTTCTGTACTAGACTCCGATGTCAGGAGAATCGGGAGTTTTTTCTACAATTCCTATGGCTACCGCACGTGGACCCAGATATGTTCCGATTACCGGCCCAATCCGAGATTGAAGTATCCTGTCTTTATCGAAAATCGTAGCCAGTTTTTCGGTAAAAGCAATAGCTTCGTCCGGAACATCTCTCTGAGATTCTTTCCGTTCCAAGCGTCGTTCTGCATCACTATTATTGCGATTGGAGATTTGCTATGCTGTGGCAATTATGGTATTCTGTTTATTGCATTTTACAGTAATGTACTCTCTCAGTCAAAGGAACAATCATGAAGTGCGATATCTGCGGAAAGACAAAAAGTTTTGGTAATAGAGTCAGTCATTCTATGCGCCATACCAAAAGACAATGGCGGCCAAATATTCAGAAAACCACGGTAATGGTAGGAGACAAAAAGAAACAAATCAGCATCTGCACCAGATGTTTACGTACTCAGACTAAGGCCCGTGCTTAATCGCCCGAAGCTATGCTGTTTCGAATCCGTTCAATCGCTTGTTGGACGGATTCTTTTTTGTTAAATACGGCAGATCCCGCTACTAGAACTCGTCCTCCTGCTTGAACGACTCTCAAGGCTGTATCGGCGTTGACTCCTCCGTCTACCTCTATCTCTGCATCAAGGTCTTTGTCGTCCAACATTTGCCTTATACGAGCAACTTTTTCCAGCCCCTGCGGAATGAAACTTTGCCCTCCGTAACCGGGATTAACTGTCATCACAACCACCATATCGATGATTGGGAGAATCTCGCTGATTGCTTCTGCTGGGGTTGATGGGTTTAAAGCTATGCCTGCTTTCACGTTCAGATCTTTAATTTGCGTCAGAACACGATGCAAATGAGTGCAAGCCTCAACGTGGACGGTAATGTAATCTGCACCGGCTTGGGCAAAGTTTTCGATCTGCCGATCGGGTGTTTCGATCATCAAGTGCACATCGAGGGGCAAAGTAGTATGCGGGCGTATTGCTCCCACCAGTTCATCACCGAAGGTTATAGGTGGCACAAATTGCCCATCCATGACGTCGACATGAATATAATCTGCACCGGCTTCAGTGGCTTCTTTGACCTGTTCTCCAAAACGGGCGAAATCGGCCGAGAGAATAGAGGGCGCTATTTTAATATTATTCATTGACTTTCCTTCTGGCTTTCTTGAGGGCTCGTTCTACTTGTTTCGGTGAGGTTCCCCCGGGAACGTTACGGGCTTTGACGGAAGAGTCCAGTGTAATTGAATAAACATCTTCTTCAAATAGAGGTGATAGATTCTGGTAATCCGATAATGGTAGTTCGTGTAGGGCTTTCCCCTTACTGATGGCAAGAAGAACCAACTTGCCCACGATACCATGCGCCTCTCGGAAAGGAACTCGTTTCTTGGCAAGGTAATCGGCCAGGTCGGTTGCCAGCGTATAATTCTCACTGGCAGCTTGCTGCATCTTTTCGGTATTGAATTTGAGGGATTCCATCATTCCCGCGAATACTTCAATCGTTGAGTTCAGGGTTTCAACAGTATCGAAAAACCCCTCTTTATCTTCTTGCAGGTCTCTGTTGTAGGCAAGGGGTAATCCTTTCATGGTGGCCAGTATCGAAATCAGGTTGCCGTATACGCGCCCAGTCTTGCCACGTGCTAATTCGGCTACATCCGGATTCTTTTTCTGTGGCATGATACTGGAACTGGTGGCGAAAGCATCATCGATTTCAACGAATCCGAATTCGGCTGATGACCAGAGGATAATTTCTTCGGCCAGACGTGAAAAGTGCATCATAGCAATACTGGCAGCTGCCTGATACTCTATAATGAAATCTCGATCGGAGACAGCATCAATACTGTTTGGACTGGTTTCGGTAAATCCCAATTCCTTTGCAACTCCACGACGATCTATAGGATAGGGCACCCCTGCCAGCGCTCCGCTGCCGAGTGGCATGGAGTCTGTGCGCTTTATGCAATCCTCAAATCGGCCTAGATCGCGCTGGGCCATCTCAAAATAGGCAAGGAGATGATGGGCAAGCAGAATAGGCTGGGCCCGCTGCAAATGCGTGTAACCGGGGACAATGACCTCTCTGTTCGATTCAGCCAGGTCAAGGATAGTGTCCTGAAACTTCCTTAATAAAGCGGTTGTCTCATACATGGCATCCATCGCAAAAAGCCGGATATCGGTGGCGACCTGATCATTCCTGGAGCGAGCCGTGTGCAACTTTCCTGCTACTTCTCCAATCTTTTCGAACAGGCGGGTCTCGATATGCATATGGATATCTTCGAGCGCAGGATCGAAAGCGAATTCATCGCGTTCGATTTCTTCTTTGATCGAGGCCAACCCTGCCACGATCTTTTCCGAATCGTCCCAACCAATGATCCTTTGACTGGCTAGCATCCTTGTATGAGCGATGGAGCCTGCAATATCTTGCCGATAGAGACGCTTATCGAAAGAGATGGATTCAGTATATTTCTGAACCTTGCTGTCCGTGTCTTTTTCGAAGCGTGAGCGAAGTGGTTTCATGATCTTTTGCAGGTATTATGCACGAATGTGTGAACCGGGTCAAGCAACGTGACTTAGCTTAGATATGCTCCGATTGAGTCTAAACACTTGTATGATCCGGTATGTTGAACGAGGTCATTATCTTCACCAGACCACCAGACATCCCCGCATTGCTCCATGACCTCAACATGGGCCATGAGTTCGTTGCGGGCCATCAGACTGCCAAATCCTGCCAGTTGTGCGGGTGTGAAATGTTCCTCTGCGATTTGATCAAGGTTTTTTGGTTCGGAACTAATGATTCTAAGGACATCATGACACCGATCAATATGAAATTGGATGATCTCATTGGCTCGATCAGATGTTGAGTGGATCAAATTGAATTTACCGCCATAGAACAGCCGATGGGCAGTGAGAGTTGCTTGAAAGCTGCTCGAACCAAGGTTCGCAATTTTATTGAGCGACTTGATATAGGTCATCAAACCGTACGTTGTGTTTTCCTTTTGATAGCTCTCCGGCAGTATTCTGCGGTTTGCCTCGAAAGACTGGGCTCTGGAGGGGTGTGGTGTGATGTCTGGCAGGATGGTATCGCCGGTGAAGATGACCTCATCATCGAGAATGATGCAAATTGAGTCAGCACTGTGACCCGGTGTGAAAACAAAATTCAGACCATCAATTGGGGATGCTTCCGCATCACTAATAGCGAAATCGATGGTAAGTCTGCTACGTTTCTGATGATAGTTGTTACAGTTCTTTTGGACGAAATTCTCAGGCATCATACAGGATCGGCATGAACCAGGATATTCGGGGTGTGGAGATCCGTCATTGATATCGGGATGATACAAGATCATTTGCCGATAGATTTGGTGTGCCCATAGTTGAGCATCTGCTTTGGGGAGAACCTCCGGCAGATTGCCATCGTGGTCTTCATGACCGTGTGAAATAATGATGGCATCGATATCCGAAAGGCTTCTGCCGATCGCTTTCAATTGAGATTTAAAGATTTCAAAGTTACCGAATCGTCCAGTGTCAATGAGGATGGTCTTTTGCCCATGCACAAGATAGCACCACGTAGGACCCAAATCCCATTCTGCATCAACGTGGACATTGGGAATGGCCATGCCATAAACTTCGGTTCCTTTACTTGTCTGATAACGGACAATCATTTCTTCGCCGTTATCTTTACCGGCAACAATTATTTCAGGTTCTTTCATAAAATCTAAAGTCCCAACGCTTGACACATAAGCTGAGTGATATCGATTACTTTAGTTTCAGTCTCCATGCTCTTCGCTGCCCGATTCAAATTCCAGTCGCAAAATGAGCATGCAGTTATTATAGTAGTGGCATCAATGGCTTCAGCATCCTTTATTCGATTTGTACCGGTGAGCATTGAAAGTTCAGGCAATTCTACCGGGTAACGACCGCAGCATTGCGTGTCTTTGCCGCTTCCTTCCATTTCGACCAGTTCAATTCCGGGAATACTGGCAATCACTTGTCTGGGCTCCTTGATGACTCTGCTGCCGAGTCTTGTCAGATGGCAGGGATCCTGGTAGGTTACCTTTTCGTTCAAAGAATTTCCAGGCTTTATCTTGCCTTCCTCGATTAGTTTGGCTAGCATTTCAGTGATGTGCACGACTTCGAAATCGAGTTCCCCTGCAATCTTCGGATAATCGAATTTCAGGACGTTGTAACAGCACCCGCATGAGGTTACAACCTGCTTCGCCCCAGCTTCCTTGAAGGCAGTTACGTTGCTCTTCACAACGGATTCAAACGCATCCATCTGACCGGAACTGGCAAGAGGATTGCCACAGCACAGCTCGTTCTCACCCATAATGGCAAAGTTGATTCCTGAGTGAGTGAGCAATTTGGCTGTAGCTTGAGCGATCTGTGGATTTCTATATGAAGCAACGCAACCAGCGAAGTATACAGTATCAGCTTTCTCTGGGATATTCATTCCTTCCGCCCATTTGGCGCGTTCGGTCTTCGGTCGGCCAAAACGGTTCCCTTCTTTTTCTATCTGGGTAGCCGTCTTTACAAAAGGCTCAATGGGACCTTTGCCCATCTTGGCCATGTCAGTGCGCAGATCGCGGAACATTGGGACGTGTTGTTTATCTACTACGCATCCGACCGTACTACATGCCCCACAGAGAAGGCAGTCATATACAACTTTCACGAAATCATCGCTGGGTTCGTATTTGCCTTCCAGCATCCATTTGGCGGCCTGTATGCGACCAAGTGCGGAATGAGTCAGTGTTCTGAATTTCTCATATTCCGGGCATAATCGGTCAGAGGTTGGACCTTTGGGGGGATAAGGATTCCATGGACCACGCTGACAAACGCTGCAAACCTGACAGTTCCAAATCGTTGGTTTGTGTCTCTCGAGTAATTCGTATGCCATGTACAGATCTCCTTACTTGTCCACCACGGGCGATTGACCCCTGTGCATGATGTAGTTTGGATCGAGTGCAGTTTTGATTCTGCCCCAAAAATCGAGATATTCCGGCACGATATTCGGGGTACAGTCGGGATTTGGTCCGGGATAATCCGGTACGGCTCCTGCGGCAGTCCATCCCTCACGCACTTCCTTTGTAGCTTGTGCTGCCACTTCTGGCCCATCATTTAATTCGTCATATACGTATACCGGGAAGGCATTGGCATAGGTTTGGCATGTCCACCAGAGCATCCCTCGGTTCATTCCATATTTCTCGCCCACCCTGTTGTAAACATTGAAAACCTCGGCTGTGGTATCCATCGAATGGAAACATCCGACGCAGAAATATCGCTTCGGAGGTTTTGATCGGAGTGAAGTGCCGCGGGCGCCTCCCCAGAGCATTTTTATGGTATTGGATGGTAGCTCTTTACCGAATCCCGCTTCCGCGATTATCAGTCTGGCTTTCCCGATTCTGAACTCGACTTCCTCTTTCCAGCCCTCGGCAAAAAACTGCACAATCCACGGAGCCGGGGGTGGCAAGCCTATCGTCTTGAACATTTCGTCATCGACGCAGGTTATCCCATAAGCGATATTGGCACGCATCAGTTTTTTCATCCCTTCCTGGGCGTCTTCGGCGGTATCGAATCCAAAGGAGATGCAATCGAGCGCTTCAGGAATGGGATAGACCCTCATGGTTACTTCCGTCATTACGCCTGAGACACCGAGTGAATTGAGGTAAAGTCCGGTCAAATCCGGGCCAGTTCCCAGGTATCGTGCAAATTGCTTGGCGTCTTTGAAAGAAGCGGAACCCGTTCGGACAATCTCGCCGGTGGGGAGAACCACTTGAAGTCCAACGATGAAATCGCCGACGCGCCCGTATATTGATCCCCCGGCACCCACACCGTTGAACGCTGTCCAACCGCCGATGGTTACGCCGCCACCGAATTCGGGCAGCCATGGAATTTTCCATCCTCGCTGTTCGATATATTTAATCAACCCGTAGACTGTAGTCCCGGCTTGCATGGTAATTGCCTGGGCGTCCTCGTCGATCCCATAGATTGTGTTCATCCGATTAAGATCGAGCACGATGCCACCATGTCGAGGTAGAGCCATGCCGGTGGTCGTTGTTCCTCCAGCACGGACAGTCACAGGTGTATCAACCTCGTTAGCCAGTTTCATTACTTGTGAGACTTCTTCAGTGGAACCCGGAACAACAATGACATCCGGTTGTAGTGGTCCTTCATAACTCCAGGCTCTGGAATAAGCGATGAGATCGTAGTCTTTGTCGGCAACATAGTCCGGGCCGACTATGTCCCTTAATTTTTCGATGGTTGTCTGATTCACGGATTTCTCCTTGATTCAAAGAGTTTGGCTGTGTTGCTAATTCGAGATTGTTGAATTCTTGTCCTATCCCATCGTAGTGCGACCCTTCAGGGTCGCTTTGAACGAGGCTGAAGCCTCGCTCTACATTCCTAAACGTTATTACTTGTCCAGTCGCTCAGCTTTTCCTTTATATCGTTTATCCCTGGCTTTGAATCCGTCTTTGGTCCCCTTATCTCGACGCTCTTTAAAGAAGTTGTACTCGTCAGGTTCCCATCTCAGATTCGTGAACATGGCGTGTGAAATATAAACAAGGCCATTAGTCAGTCCCCAGCCTTCATATATAAGTCGGCGGGTTGCCTTCCCAATGGCGATACCATCGCGCGGGAGCAATGCCATTGATTCGGCGAGTTTTTGTACCTCGTCGTCCAGCTGATCCGGGGGGACGGCTTTGTTTACTAATCCAATTCGGGCAGCTTCTTCCCCGCTTATTTTAGCACCTGTCAGAAGCATACCCAGTGCTCTCTTGATTCCAATATTCATCATCAGAAGTGCAACCTGAGATCCACTTCCGGCGAATCCCAGCCGTTGTTCGACCGTTGCGAATTTGGCATCGGTGGCTGCAACTGCTAGATCGGACAGCAGAGGGTAGTATACGCCAGATCCAAGGCAATTGCCGTGACATTGACAGATGGTGATCTTAGGATGAAGAAGTATATTTTGTTGTGTATCGTGGAAGAAACCCTTGTCTACTGAGTATCGTATTCGCTGGCTGGCACGGCGCTTGTCATCCTTGCCTGTCCCCATTCCATAAATGTAACCTACTTCGTTCAGATCGTGTCCGGCCTGGAAATCCTTTCCGGCACCTTTAATAACAACTACTTTAATATCATCATCAAACTCGGCATCGTGAAGGGCATGGTGGAATTGATCGGTGATGCCTTCCTGGCCCGGCCAATCCGTGACATTGCGGTGATCAGGATCATTCAAGGTGATCTTGGCGATATTACCTTCTTTTTCATAAATAACCTTGGTGTATTCGATAGTTTTGTATTCAAGATGCGGGTGCAAAACTGCCATTGTGGCCTCCTTCGGTTTGTTGCATGTGTATTCATTATATCCTTTGCAGTAATGTAGAGCAAAAAGGCCGTTGGTTTTAACCGATTAAGAGGACTTTCCATTACCAAAGTCCCAGACAAAACACAGTGTCATCAATCGAATGGACTAGTGATCCGCTATATTGACTCACATTAATTTGGGGTGTATAATGTTGTTCACACTTAAAAACTGACCGAATGGTCAAATAGCTTAAAAACTGACCGAATGGTCAAAACCGGTTAAAATCCGATATCTTTGAAAACACTTAAGAAAGGAGGAAACTATGCCCAAAGATGAACGATACGATGTTGTAATCGTAGGCGGCGGGCCCAATGGAATGGGCACGGCCGCGTATCTGGCCAAGGCCGGACTTAGCGTGTGCGTTCTGGAAGAGCGAACTGAGTGTGGCGGCGCAAATGAAACAGTGGAGCCATTCCCCGGAGTGCGCATATATCCCCATGCCATGCTGATGTACGCCTCGCCGGCTCCGGCTTTTGATCAACTGGAGTTATGGAAATATGGCTTCCGGATGAAGTGGAATCCGTTAGGCATGGATGAACTCATGACTGGCGGCAACTCCACCACCCAGGGAGTTTCCACGAATGACGAGAAAGACATGATGGGGTTTGGCAAAATGGGAGGAATGCTTGGCGAAGGCGGTCCCTTCACCAAGGAATTGATGCGAGCCACTTTCTGGTGTCCACCTCATCCGCCGGAGATCGAGGTCACCGATGAGAATGTCCCCTATATGCAGGTCTACAAAAAGTATCAGCCGGATGTGTGGACGCCGGAGTTACGCCAGTGGACCATGTTCGACATGATGGACGAGCATTTCGGAACCGAGCCGTTTAAAGTCGCAATGGCATTTGCGGCCTGGGCCTCCGGCGCTGCCGGTCACTGGGAAGGGGTGGCGGTTCCTGCCATTCTAGCGGTCCAGCTTCTCTGTCTTCCTAATGCCGGTAAACAAAGTGTACCGCGCGGAGGACTGCATGGTTATTTCCATGCTGTCCATCGTTGCGCAGTCGCCAACGGCACGGTTGTCAGAACCATGTGTGCCGTGGAAGAAATCATAATTGAAGATGGCCGGGCGGTGGGAGTGAGGTTAAGAGAGGATGCTGCTATGGGTGGCAAGAAGATCTGGGCCAACAAAGCAGTGATTGCCGCTGTAGATTACAAGCGGGCGTTCTTTGAAATGGTGGGAAGAAAACATCTGGAGCCCAGCTTCATTCGCAATCTCGAAGACGTTAGTTTGAAGAACGGTACACTCTATGTTTCCACCTTCCATACCAAAGAGCCGATACACTGGAAATCCAAGTGGTCGGTGTTAGAGAAGCAATGTGTCGGACCTGATAGGGTACCATTCGGTGCTGTATTCCCCGCCGATTCCCGTGAGCTGTATTATGAGAACGTGGCGGACTGTGATGCCCGCAAGAGCATGCCTACATTGCCACCGGAAAAACTGATGTGGTTCCTTTGCCCATCACAGAACTTTGACCCGACCGATTGTCAGGGTTCTTATCCCAATGGGCACATATCGACTGCTTTTGAAGTCAATGTCCCCATTCCTGAATTGCAGGTAGAGGGAATAGATACCCAGATGGAAAGAAAGGCCGAACTTGATGAGTACATGCGAAAGGCATTCAGCGTCGCATTGGACGGGCTTGAGCCTGAAAATATACTTCATCACTGGTCATCCAGCGGTCGGGAAGTAGAGTTCCGTAACACGGGGCTTATCGGTGGAACCTGGTGCGGCAGCCGGCATTGTGATGATCAATGGGCAGAAAACCGGCCCATACCGGAACTGACCCGTTATCGCTCGCCAATCGATGGACTCTATTGCTGTCACCAGACGATGTCCCATCCGGGTGCACTGTGCCTGATGGCGATTCCCTACAACTTGATGCACATCCTCATTGAGGACGGGGTGGTCGAAGACCCCGGCAAGTGGTGGTACCCATCACCGTACTACATTCCACAGGATGGCAAGATTTCTGCCATACGCGGATAGTCAAGGATGAGGAGACTGTAATGACAGAAGATATATTTGGCCACATGTTTGAAGAATATCCCGAGGAGAGTGAGTGTGATGTCGCTATTATTGGGGCCGGCCCCAATGGTCTGATGGCAGGAACCTATCTGGCCAGCGCCGGCCTGAACGTAATATTGTGTGAGAGAAGATATGAAATCGGTGGAGGACTGGCGACAGACGAGATCATTTATCCGCTTTATTCCTCCAATCCGCATGTAATCTATCACATGCTGGTCGACCTGATGCCTATTTTGAGGGATTTCAATATGGACGGTCCCTCTCTGCAATGGATTAAACCGAATCAGCAGACAGGCATCGTTTTTGAGGATGGCACCTCAATCCAGTTGTGCAAGATGCTGGCGGACTCCAAGGATTCCATCACCAAGCATTCTATCAAGGATGCCGAGACCTTCGGCAGGTTGTCAGTGCAGTGGGGTCGGGTGGTGAACGAGATCATCGGTCCGGCGACTTTCATTCCCCCGATGGCCCCAATCGAGATCAGCATGGCCATGCAAAAGACAGAAGTCGGGCAGCAGATGCTGGAACTGGTGGAACAGTGCCCGTACGATATGGTCATGAACAATTTTGAGAATGAGAAAGTTCGCACACTGATTCTCTACTGTATGACTGTCTGGGGACTTGACCCCAAGGAAACCGGCGTGGGAATGCTGGCAGCTTTGTATCTGAATCGTATGGTTAACAAGAACTACTGCTATGGTGGTTCCCACAAGTTTGCCAGCGCTTTGGCCCGTGAATTCGTGAAACAGG
>CAZWIP010000024.1:0-21802 GCA_964634125.1 uncultured Dehalococcoidia bacterium | reverse complement strand
ATCCCAAGATTGCCTATGCTACCAACTGATACTATTTAATTGCCGGAGTAATACTTTGTGCACCCTGGTTTTTCTTAGAATTCCGGTTTCATAGGTTTGCCACCGAGAGTGGGTGGCGGGCCTTTGAGCATCTCACAGGCCATTGCCGTGTAAGGACAGGGCTGCCTGAGTTCCTTTCCGATCTCCAGAACGTGACTCATATCCTTTACCCCAACATAATAGGTCGGTGGCGGCGGATCGGTCCACATGGATTTCAGCCATTGCCAATTCTGAGCGGAGAAACTGTTTCCGGAACCAATTTTTATATGCTCTACCAGCATTTTCTCGTCGGCACCGTTGGCGATTCCCCAGTTGACGGCTTCAGCGAGAACCCACGAGTTGATGGTGGCGCACATGTTGTTGGCCAGTTTAACGATCTGCCCCATTCCGAGAGGCCCGCAATAGGTGATCTTGCCCATAGTCTCTATCAGCGCACGATACTTCTCGATAGCGGCTTCATCTCCACCAGCACTGATTCCCAACGTTCCGGCTTCAGCGCCCATACGGGCTCCAACTACAGGCCCATCGATGACATCGATATTTTTAGGTTTACCGGCCTCGGCTACTTTACGGCAAAAATCAGGAGCGAAGGTTCCCATCAGGATTATGCCGGAGCCGTCCTTTAGTCCTTCCATCAGGCCATTGTCACCAAAAATTACTTTATCGGCCTGCGTATCGTTCTGGACCATGATGACCACACCATCTGCGTTCTGGCCAACTTCTTTAGGATTAGCACATTCTGTGGCTCCCAAGGCAACCATTTCCTCAATCGGCTGCCTTCGCACATTCCCGCATATGTACGTTTCAAATCCTTTCTTGACAACGTTCTTGGCCATGGGAAGGCCGATATCGCCCATTCCAATGAATCCAGCTTTCATAATTCCTTCAAAACCTCCATCGTAAGAATTGAATGGATCTTATTGCCAACCGAGCCTCTAAATAATAACTCCCTGTTCTTTGAAGGCGGAGAGATCATCCCAACTGTAACCATAATCCATGAGGACTGTCTCGGTATCCTGTCCCAGTTCCGGAGCGAGGGTCCTTATTGTACCCGGAGTTTCGCTGAAAGTAACAGGGGAATGGATCATTTTGAATTTATGCCCATCTGCCTCAACCTCTTCGAAAAAGCCATTCTCATATGCCTGTTGATCGTTTGCCACATCCAATGGTGTCTGGACCCTGCCGAGTACGATATCAAAATCTTTGGCGACTTGATCCCATTCGTCGGCTGTTTTGGTAGCAGCAATCTTGTCCATTTCCGGGATCAGGTGCATATTCTGTTCCACCCGCTTCATATGAGAATTGAACCTTTCGTCATGCTCCCACTCGGGTTTACCGATGGCCTTGCAGAATCGATCCCAGAAAAGATCGGTCTGAGGCATGACAAACATGATCCACTTATCATCCTTGGTCTTATAAACATTCCACATGAAATTTGAGACTCTCGTTCTGTCAGTTTTGGGAATGTTGACACCCATATTGAGAGCAGCTCCAATATCAAAAGCAGCCCCGAAGACCGCGAAATGGAAGAGGTTCACTTCGACCTTCTGCCCGATCCCTGTTTTCTCTCGGGCATACAGTGCAGCCGAAATAGCTCCGGCGATGCAGGGGGCTGCCTGGTTATCTCCCAGACCTGCCCGTTGAGGACGTGGATCTTCATCGGTGGAAATCCGGTCCATCATCCCACTTCTGGCCCACCATGCCGCATAATCAAAACCAGGTTTATACTTATCAGGCCCCTTGGTTCCATAACCGGTTGCCTGACAGTAAATCAGTTTGGGGTTGATCTTCTTAAGGGTTTCATAATCGAGGCCCTGTTTCTCAATTGCACCTGCATCAAAGTTCGTAGCAAAAACGTCTGCGGTTTCAATTAGTTTGAAAAGGATTTCTTTGCCTTTCTCTGACTTAAGATCAAGTCCGATGCTCTTTTTGTTGCGGTTGAAATAATGGAACCACATGCTAATCTTGAGTTCCTGGGGTGGCATAACACCCTCGATCGGGACTGGAAAACGTACGGCATCTCCACCCATCTTGAAGTTCTCAATTTTGATCACTTCCGCTCCCCAGTCAGCAAGCATGGCCGTGGCAGTGGGCACGAGCAGGAAATGCCCCATTTCAACAATTTTGACGCCTTCAAGAGCTCCCTTTGTCATTGGTTAGACCTCCTTGAAATAATAAGGTTTGCTTCCCTTCTGCGGGATTCTAGCACCTGAGGAAATCCACTGTCAATGTTCTCAAACATATGTCAGATATAGTCATCACCGTCTAAAAAACTGACCATCCGGAAACAATATAACCAGAACTACCGGCTGAGATTATCATACGCAGCCAAACCAGCATATTTGGCTTTACTGCCCAGTTCTTCCTCAATACGCAGCAGTCGATTGTACTTAGCCACACGCTCGGAACGGCAGGGAGCGCCAGTCTTGATCTGGCCGGTATTCAGTCCAACGCACAGATCGCTAATTGTAGTGTCCTCTGTCTCACCAGATCGATGGCTGACAACTGCTGTCCATCCCGCTTTTCTGGCCATATCGATAGCCGACCGCGTCTCACTCAGGGTTCCAATCTGGTTGAGTTTGATCAGCACTGAATTACTGGCTTTCTCATCAATCCCTTTGGAAATTCTTTCGATATTGGTTACATAAAGGTCGTCACCAACCAACTGCACCTTCTTTCCGAGCTTCTCAGTGATTATCCGCCAACCTTCCCAATCGTCCTCAGCCAGACCATCCTCGATACTGATAATGGGAAAACTGGACGCCAAATCAACATAGTAATCGACCATTTCAGCACTGCTTAGCTTGCGACCTTCTTTAGCCAGATCGTACTGTCCATCAATGAAAAACTCGCTGGAAGCCGGATCGAGAGCAATAAAACAGTCCTTGCCCGGTTTGTACCCCGCTGCTTCGATGGCATCTACTACCACTTGAACTGCCGCTTTGTTGGCAGGTAACGACGGAGCGAAACCTCCTTCATCCCCTACTGCCGTGGCCAGCCCCTTGCTTTTTAACAGTTTCTTGAGTGTCTGATAGATTTCAGCACCCATTCGGAGTGCACCCGAAAAGGTCTCTGCGCCAGCTGGCACAATCATGAATTCCTGAAGATCGACTGAATCTTCAGCATGCTTTCCACCATTCAGGATATTCATCATCGGTACAGGAAGAAGATGTGCATCATTCCCGCCGAGATAGCGATAGAGAGACACTTTTGATGCGCTGGCAGCAGCATGGGCAACGGCAAGTGAAACACCCAAAATAGCATTAGCACCAAGATTCGATTTTGCAGGAGTGCTATCGAGCACGAGCATTGTCCGATCGATTTCTTCTTGCTCCGTTGCTGTCATCCCTACCAATGCCGGAGCAATTCGATCATTGACATTGGCCACAGCCTGCAAAACGCCCTTTCCTCCAAACCGGCTTTTGTCTCCATCACGAAGTTCGAGAGCCTCATGGCTTCCGGTGCTTGCTCCTGAGGGCACAGCCGCTCGCCCCACAGTTCCATCACTGAGCTGAACATCTACCTCGACAGTCGGATTACCTCTTGAATCTAATATTTCCCTGGCTTTGACTTTCTCGATTTTCATCAATCAACTCCTTGTAAAAATTAAGGTTTGATACATGCAAATCTACTTCGCTAGCAATCGCTTGCTAACGCGCGACCGTGAAACACATCACAGCCGGAAATCCTCCGGTGAGCCAAGTTCACACTCCAGCCATCAGCTTGTCAAAGTCTTCCACTTTGACTGCCGGGGATGTGTTAAACGCGATCCCTGTGGCTTTGCTGAGCGCCACGGAAGCCTTCATCGCCTCTTCGATACCAGGCAGGTCCACAATCAGAACGAGATCGTTGCTTCCCAGCATGGCATACATGGAGGTTATTTCGCCACCGTAACTCTTCATCAAGTCAGCAGCCTTGCTTGTACGATCGGCACTGATCCCTTTCAATGCCTCTGCCGAGTACTTGCCAAACATCATAAACGTAGCCATACCAATCCCCCCTTACATAATTATCGGCTTTTAACAGCAGCTAATGCCTTTTCTACTGCGTCTTTTGCATCTTTGGCAAGGATTATCGAAGCTTTCAGCCTGCCACGTTGGGACAATTCCCAAGTATCCAAACCAACCACTGGAATTCCCCTGGCCAGGGCATGCCCGATCTCCGAAAGGGTCCCGTATTCCCCATCGATCGCAATCACCGCTTCAACCGATTTAATGATGATGACATTGCGCATTTCTCCCATGCCAGTAACGATGGGAGTGTCAACATATGCATTAGCATCTTCGGCTCTATTGCCCGGGAGAATACCGATGGTACGGCCTTTGGCTTGGTGAGCCCCTCGGCATGCTGCTTCCATAACGCCACCCAGTCCACCGCACACAAGCGTTGCACCATGCTCAGCCAGCTCACGGCCCACTCCTTCGGCTAAATCTGCCACCTTTTTGGAACATCTGCCGCCGCCGATAACTCCGATAAACACAGATATGTCCTTTGATATTGTGCCGTATCTGCCTAATGTCTATTTAGCCCGCGGGTGCGAACTCTCATAAACCTTGCGAACATGCTCGCTGGTCAGGTGAGTATAGACCTGAGTGGTTGAAATATTGGCATGTCCCAGGAACTCCTGAAGTTCCCGTAAATTCATCTTCCCACTATGGAGAAGATGTGTAGCAATACTGTGGCGAAGAGTATGAGGGGTGATTTCATTTTCGATCCCCAAGATTTTGGCATAGTTTTTCAGAATGAGCCAGAGACCTTGCCTGGTCAATCGACTTCCACGTAAATTCACGAACAGGCCTTTCTCATTGTCATTAGCGATCTGCGGGCGAGTTTCCTGAATGTAGCCTATCAAATCCCTGATGGCTTGCTCATGGATAGGGATCAACCGCTCTTTTGAACCTTTGCCGAAACAGCGGATGAAACCATCATCCAAATTAACGTCATCGATATTGAGCGTAATTAGTTCAGTCACTCGCATGCCGGTGGCATAGAGCACCTCAAGCATAGCTTTATCTCTCTTGGCTTCAGGTGTCGATTGTTTGGTTGGTTCTGATAGTAACTCCTCCACCTGGGAAACGGATAAGACTTTGGGCAGTGTTTTCCCGATCCTGGCACTGCTGATATTCTCGGTAGGATCCCCCTTCACAACATCTTCGCTAACTAAAAAATTGAAGAACGATTTTACTGCAGCTATCTTCCTGGCAACCGTGGCCGGAGCATATTGCCTTTCCTTAAGTTTTAGAACATGAGTCATGAGCATATCTCGATCAACGACGGTCCAATCCGGAGAACCCAAGCCTTTCTCTTGACATTGAGTTTCGACGAAGGCAGCAAACTGGGTCAAGTCATTTTTGTAGGCAGAAATTGTATTTTGGGAAAACCCTTTTTCAACCGTGAGATAGTTTAGGAAATTTTCGATCATGTAACCCATAATTTGCTTCCCCTGAGGATAGATTTAGGCACCGAAGTGGATTTCGACGACTAGCATTGTAGCAAAACAATCTATTTATTGTAAAGTATGAAAACACACTCCACCGCTAAAATAGTTAATGGGCTTTCATATGAGGGATGAGGGAATGGGGTTTTTCCTGGCCATAAGTTTCCATCAATTTCTCATCAGCCATGATTTGGCGAGGATTCCCATCTGCTACGATTTGACCGCTGTCCAGCATAAACACACGATCGCATATTTCCAAAATGAGTTCGAGGTCATGGGAGGAGATGAGAATCGTTTGTGTGGAGGTTTGCAAGAGTTTGATAACACGACGGCGGGAACGCATACCAAGATTGGCACTGGGCTCATCGTATATCACCAGTTCAGGCCGCATGGCCAATACACCAGCGATCGAGACCATCCGCTTCTCGCCCCCGGAAAGATGGTGTGGCGGTCTTTCAGCAAGTTCTTTGCATCCCACAGCCGAAAGTGCCTCGGATACGCGCGTTTCAATTTCACTCTTCGAAAGTCCCATGTTTTGTGGTCCGAAGGCCACGTCATCGCGTACCGAGGGGCAAAACAACTGATCATCGGGATTCTGAAAGACCATCCCGATTTCGGGATTGAAGTCTCCGCTTTTTACCGGTTTGCCCAGCACAGATATCTCACCGTTGGAAGGTTTCAATACTCCACAGATCGAAAGGAAAAACGTAGTCTTTCCGGCTCCGTTGGGGCCTATCAACCCAACTTTCTCCCCGGATTGAATCTCCAGATTGATATCCCGCAAAACATCAGACTTGTCCGGGTACGAGAAACTCAATGAGCTAACTTCAAGAGCCAAATTAATTGATTTCTCAGACATGTTTACACTAATACTCGCATTACATTAATACCTGAACCACAACAAATCCAGTTGCAAGCAGGGCCAGTAGCCCCAGAGCTAGGATATCACGGATTGAGGTTTGGAAACTGCCTTGGGTCATTTTTGTATCTCGACCGTAGCCACGCATAATCATTGCCTTGTAAATCCATTCTGACCGTTCGTAACTACGCACCAGAATGCTACCCCCAAGCCATGCCAGTGTACCAAATCCCCGCCGGCTGAAACGTCGCGCCCTAAAGCCCCTGAGTCTCAGGGCAGTTTCCATTTGATGCAGGTAATTCCCAATCTCAAAAAGATAACGGAAAGTGAGCAGAGTCATATCTGCCAGGATAGATGGAAGTCCAAGAGAACGCATTGCTTTTATAGAGATGAGGAGGGGAGCAGTACTAAAGAGGATCAAACCCAGAGTAAGAATACAGAAAAATCTTACGGATATTAAAAGGGCAGCCTCGCATCCCTCTTTGTTTACATCCAGAATTCCGATGTTGAAAAGGACATCTGAACCTGAAATGAATGGTAACATAATCACTACGATGAACAGGAAAAAGGAAGGATATCGCAATCGAGCCAGGATGAACGATACGGGGATTCTGGAAATTGCAAATATAGTGATTGTCACTGCTGCCATTGCAGGCAACAAATACAAATGGCTCATAAATGAAAAGGTGAAAATCAACAGTATGAAACCAATCAGCTTGAAACGGGGGTCCCAGCGATGGATCGGAGAATTGAGGTGCGCATGTTGATCCAGAATGAACTTCATATTTCAGTTAGCATCTGCGGCTTCACCCTGAGCAAGAACATAGTCACGGATGCAGTAAATGCCCCTTCAATAAACATCAGCGGTACATGCCCGAGTGCCAGCGTTAGTATAGCATTTCTTTCTTCGTCAGCATCCAGATCAGCGGGAATGAAATTGATTAGTAGAACAATGAATAATCCTGTGGAAATTCCGATTGCACACAGACTTGCTAAAAATCCGAAGATACCGGTTGAAGTCCGATTCGCTTCACCAAACAAGGTTCGCAAATGAAAGATATGACAGGCCACAAGTGCGGGCAAGCCGATTACAATCGCGTTTACTCCAAGCGTGGAAAGGCCCCCATGACCGAACATTACTGCTTGCAGAAAGAGCCCGATAAGAATAGCAGGAAAGGCAAAATATCCTAATATTGATCCCATTAAACCGCTCAATATGAGATGCACACTCGTTGGAGGTATGGGAATGTGAATCCAGGAGGCAACGAAGAAGGCGGCCGTCAGGAGGGAAGCCTTGGGAATTTTTTCCCGGGGGTCTCCCTCCTTTCTTATTTTGTAAAGGGCAAATGCTGTGACCGGGACTGCTACTGCATAACCGGCAGCACAGACAGCAGTTGGGAGGTAGCCATCGGGAATGTGCATTAAGCTTTTCTCCGTTTGAAAAACATGGCTGTTCCCAGGATACCCCAGATCACACAAACAGACATGACGATGATCTGGTTTGTTGATAAATTGCTTGAACTGCCGCCACTTACAGAGCCCTCGTCAATCGTTATATGAATCATATCGCCATGACCTGCCTGGCGGACTTGAATATCCCATGTGCCAGGAATTGAGGTATCGGGAGTGAAGCTAAAACGACCTTCTTCATCGCAGGTTCCGGTAAGCCACGGTGTTGATGGATTATCGGGTGCGTAAATTGATACCTGGGCTTTGGCCATCGGTTCGCCGCTATCATATTTAGCAACGATCTCTATGCTGGTGGCAACGGTGTACTCAATCTCAGCGCCATGCGCAAATGCCATTGTTGGCGATAGAAGCACCACAAACAAGGATAGCATGCATGCAATCAATTTGATTTTGATATTCATGTGTACCTTGTAGAGACGCCCCGGCGGGGCGTCTCTACATCACGTTTATTCACACTCGCAAAAACAATGTCCTTCACCAACATGCCCGAGATGAAGCTCCGCCATATCCATGTCCGGGCCTCCTCCTTCCGGCATCGCCAAAAGCTCCTCAAAACCTAGCGCTCCAAGATTGAGTTCATCATCTGCCGGGATATCCGCATCGCCAAAGAGATGATCGAAATGGAAAGTCATTTCCAGATATGCTGTGCCACTTTCAGAAAGAATGCCTTTGCGTTCATCCCCGACGTATTCACCGCAACTGTAATCACATACCGCATCAAGTTTTATGGTAAAATCCTCCACCTGACCATCCTTTTCAGCCGTGCCAATCATCACCAGAGAATACCCGGCTGAAGGACCTGAATCGGCCCTATCCATCTTCCAGAAAATGGTGTTATAGTGACCCGTATCCGCATCACTGACCTCACCCACGAATATCGGTGCAGCAGTCTCATCACCCTCAGCCAAATCCACGGTATGAATTCCGTCAAGCTTCACCTCGACCTTCCCATCTATCTGCCCACCTTCATGAGCATCATACGGGGGGTCCGTTTGAGAAGCAGTGATATCCGAAAGTGTAATATAGACATGATCAAATGTGACACTCCAACCATCTTTGGAAACAAACCCCTGCCGGACAAAATCTTCCCCATTGGCTTTGAACTCCAGTGTGCCTACTTTACCAGCATCGCCAGTTGCATCCGCGTCTTCATCATTATCGCTGGAACACCCAACGATTAACAGACTAGCTGTTAGCAGTAAAGCCACAACTAGCATAAAAGCCTTTTTCGTCATTGAAACTCTCCTTTGTTTTAATTGAAAAGCCGGCCTTATGCAAACAAATGTTATTGCAACTAGTTGCAATAACGATACTAACAGAGGATATTCGATGAGTCAAGTATCTTATGGTGGTCATTGTTGACAGCAGACTAAGGATGATACATGGATAACAGTCAAGCAATGAATACTCTGTCTACTAGCACCCTTCGAGGTGACAAGCTTTCCTTCTGACGATCTCGTCTCGATGGTTCCAAGTATCGCGACAAAGGCAAACATTGAACCCGGCTGTTCCTGGTGGTTCAATATTGTGTTTGATATAAATCTCGGCCAAACCATCCCGAAGCTTACGGTAGTAGTCAATGCCGGGTGCCTCGGTTGTACCAAGGACGGGCCTCCCGTGCGGAATCCATACCGATGCGATCGGGACAATGCCGCGACTGGCGAGGTATTCGGCGCCAGCGAGAAAGCTCTCCACTGGCTCGACTCCAATAACAAATGAGCTGCAAGCTTTATTGGGGCCATATTTATCCGCTATATGAAGGAGTGTGTTGAGATGCCGTTCGCGTCCGGTAAAGCGGGACTTGCCGGGGCACACCTGGATAACCAACTCCTCGTCCCATACCTCAAGGCTGCAAGCTATTCTATCTGCTCCAGCCTCAAACACTTCGTCAACGACGGTGGGATCAGTGGGAGGCGTGGTGTATATCAGCATCTCGCCACGTATGTTATCGAGACCGGCCACAGCATCGATGGTGTGGAGTATTTCGGTTATCAGATCGCATTCGGCTTGTGGATTCATCGTCGAACCACCGGTTATTTGAATATGAGATGCTAGCTTTTCCGTATTGATCGCATAATTCACTATTTCTGCTACGTCCTGAGGCGTAGGGAACGGAGGGTCAGGCTGGCCTTCACGAGCCAACTGTTCTGTGAAGCCTCCTGTGTGACAGTACTGGCACGCAAATCCGGCTCTGGCATATTCACAGGGCCACAGATATGGGAATGATAGTACATCTGTGCTCTGCAATACCGCCATCCATTTGAACGGCATGCCACTTGAGGTGGACTGTTCATAAAACCGTGTCTTTTGGGGTAAGTCTATTTCTGTAACTACATTGCCATCGTAGAATAGGCAAGGTCTATTGCTTGTGTCAATGCCTAAACTGAACGGAGACTGAGGACCAACATTCGTGATATGGCAAATCGTCTGATCCGGCAAAAGCAGGCAATCACAGGCCATTGGGTCAGTGGAAGTCGATATACGATGTGTGTTTCCGAATCGCTCGTAGAGTTCATCCGAGGGGATGTTTATGCCCTGTGTAATCAGCAAAATCTTCAGATCTAATGAGTCTACTTCTCTGCCATTTAATTTGTATGTCTTGAGCACCTTGTGGCCTCCAAATCACGACCCTAATATGTCCTTCTATTGTAGCACGAGCCAGTTGGTCCTTGCAGAAGAATAACCCGTGCCCGGTGGTTTTGATTAACATCCGACAGATCGAGGTAGATATGAAAACGAATATCGGGTATGATTAATAAACGAAAATTTAAAACAAGCTGAAAGTAAAAATGACGAAAGGTATTAATAATCCCATCTCGCAACGGGTTCAAGCGATTCCGGCCTCGGGGATACGCAAGTACTTTGACTTGATCGCTTCGATGGAAGGGGTCATTTCGCTCGGTGTCGGTGAACCCGATTTCGTCACGCCATGGCATATTTCAGAGGCGGGGATATACGCTATCGAAAAAGGCTATACGATGTATACCTCCAACTATGGCCTGATCGAACTGCGCAAGGAAATCGCCAGGCATCTTAAGTCTCGCTATGGACTGGAATACGATCCCAATACCGAAATTCTGGTCACCACCGGCTCCAGTGAAGCACTTGATCTGGCCATGCGTGCCATTCTTGATCCCGGCGAGGAAGTTGTTATTCCAGATCCGAGTTACGTTGCGTACATGCCATACACCATTCTTGCCGGTGGTACTGTTGCGCCTGTGCCAACGTTCGTTGAGGATGATTTCAAACCTCAAGCTGCCGAGATTGAAAAGCGAATCTCGGAAAAAACCAGGGCCATGCTGCTGGGTTATCCGAATAATCCCACCGGTACCGTTCTGGAACGCGATGACATGACCCAAATAGCTGAAGTGGCCCAACGTCACGACTTGCTGGTTATCTCCGACGAGATTTACGACCGACTAGTCTACGGTACCAGTCACACGTGTTTTGCTGCGTTACCCGGCATGCGTGAACGGACAATCCTGGTTAATGGTTTTTCCAAAGCCTACGCTATGACCGGTTGGCGGATTGGTTATGCGGCAGCCCCGGCGCACATTATCGAAGCCATGATGAAGGTGCATCAATACGTCATGATGTGCGCTCCTATCATGGCTCAAATGGCCGCTATCGAGGCTCTTAAAAACGGTGAGGATGCAGTGCAATCAATGGTGGCCGATTACGACCACCGACGTCGCTTCATTGTGAAAGGATTAAATGATATCGGCCTGATATGTTTCGAACCTAAAGGTGCTTTCTATGCCTTCCCTTCGATCAAATCGACGGGGCTTTCTTCGGAAGACTTTTGCGAGAAACTTCTGTTGGAAGAAAAGATCGCGGTGGTTCCAGGATCGGCATTCGGGGAGTGTGGAGAAGGTTACATCCGCTGCTGCTACGCGGTTGCATTACCGGATATCGAAGAAGCATTGGAACGGATGAAGAGATTTGTAGAACGTTACAAATGATTTACAACGTCATTCTGAGGGCGCAAAGCAACCGAAGAATCTCATGCTTCAGCGGGGAGATTCTTCACTTCGTTCAGAATGACAAATAATACAAAAAAACGGTAGGGGCGAGTTTGAAACTCGCCCTTGCTTTGGATAGGAGTAAAATGATACAACCACTGGATGGAATACGTGTTTTAGAATTGGGCTCATATCACGCTGGACCGGGAGGTGCTGCCATCCTGGCGGACCTTGGTGCGGAAGTTATTAAGATCGAGCAACCAGGCAAAGGGGACCCTTCCAGACTGGCCTTCCTGGTCAACCGCAGTTCTTTTAAACTTGCAGATGGGAGTAGCCTGTGGAATGAGTGCGCCAACCGGGGCAAGAAGAGCATTGCATTGGATGTGAGCAAAGAAGCCGGCAGGGAAGTGGCCTATCGGCTGGCTGAGAAATCCGATGTGTTTCTTACCAATTTCCGCCGGCAGAGGGTGGAACAGTTAAAGATGGACTATGCTGCTATCTCGCAAGTCAACCCGCAGATCATATACGCCTGGGTATCAGCCTACGGCCCCAAAGGTCCTGATCGCGATCTGGGCGGATTCGACTATCAGGGTCAGGGAAGATCGGGATTGATGTGGACAGTGGGAGAGGAAGGTATGCCTCCGATGGTTTCACAGTTTGGGATTCTCGACCAGGCCACCGCGATCATGTGCAGCCATCAGATACTCACAGCCTTATTCATGCGAGAACGCCAGGGCTTTGGGCAGGAGGTCCATGTTTCTGTACTCAGTGCAGGTATTTATTTGCACTATATCAATGCATTTACCGCCTGCATGGATGAACAGGAAGTACCTCGACACCTGCGCATCAAAGAGCATGCCACCAGAAATTACTACCGCTGCGGTGATGACCGTTGGCTCATCATAACTATCCCGGCGCAGAAACGGCAGCAGCAATGGACCACACTCTGTCAGGTACTCGGCCACCCGGAACTGGAGAACGATCCCCGGTTCGATTCTGATGAAAACCGGCTGGCGAATGCGGATCAACTTGTTCCTATATTCGATGAGATATTCGCCACGAAACCTCGGGATGAATGGCTGAAGGCTTTAAAGGAAAACGACTTCGTCTGTTGCGAAGTGAACAAACCCTCCGAACTTCCACACGATCCGCAAATACTGGCCAACGACTATATAGTCGATTTCGAACACCCCGAAAGAGGTTGGACCAAGATACCGGGTTACCCGGTTCACTTCAGTAAAACCTGGGCCGGAACCAAGAGCGCATCCCCAAAGATGGGACAGCATACTGAGGAAATACTCACTGCGATCGGTGGGTACTCTTCTGATGAGATCGAGAAACTTCGGGCCGAAGGAGTGATCTGAAGTGCAATTTAACCACAGAGTACACAGAGAGCGCTGAGAAGAATCGAGTTTCTATTAATCGACTTACTCTGCGTTCTTCGCGTCCTCAGCGGTGAGTTTTACCCAAGGGAAAAGAGCTAAGTAAAATGGCCGACTACAAAACCCGTCAAGAGCGCCGCGAGGAGCGGCGACTCAAGAAACACCGCAAGATGCAGCAGCATGGCAAAGGTTTAGCCAAAACCTACCGTGATGCCGTTTTAAAGCGACTGCGAAAAAGGAGGAAATCCTGAGTTACGGGAATGACATGTTAAAATGGATGTCATTCTGAGGGAGCGTTGCGACCGAAGAATCTCACATAAAGACAGAGAGATTCTTCACTGCGTTCAGAATGACATTATGGATTTGGAGACCAGAACAAAATCAAGGAAACTTGCATGAACAAACTCACAGCCATATTGGTAATTGGGATACTAGCAACGCTGTTGCTTCTCCCCTCAACAACCCACGCCCAACCTAACGTGTGTGGTTTCTATGGTACAGTCACACTGGATGGAGCACTAGTGGAAGACGGCACCTTAGTGAAAGCCTGGATAGATCGTGAAGAAGTAGCCTCGACAACTACTTACACTAACACAGATGTTGACCCACCAATACACAGTTACTATTCCTTTACGATAGATGGTACCGGTAATGATTTTGAAGGTAAGGTTGTTGTATTTACTGTGGGAGAAGACGATGTCATGGTTGCCGAAAGAGGAATATTTGAGAAGGGTGCCAACATAGCACTGAATCTGAACAGTGCTCATATGGGTCCTCAAATTGGTTCCCCAACTATAGCCCTCATCCCCAACAAAGCTAATGCCACAAACGTCTGTGGCCACGATTTCGCATGGAATATGCTCGTCAATGTTTACTTTGACGAAGAGCCTTATGCTACGATAATGGCAAACGACAAAGGCGCATTCTGTATTCCTCTGATACCACCAACCACTGAGTATGACCAACACTATATTTCTGCTGTAGATGCGCTGGGACGTTCCGCCGGTGCAACCTTCACCATACCCGCTCCTGTTATTAGTGAACCTCCACAAGGGAAACAAGGTCCAACCGGGGAGCCCGGGGAGCCAGGGGCACCGGGTGAAAAAGGGAAAGATGCCAACCCAACCACAAGTTTCATAGGGTTGATTGTCGCAATCATTGCGGCTATATTGGTGATGGTTATGGGGCGTAGGTCAAAGACAAAGAAACCAACATAATGGGGAGATTGCTTCACTGCGTTCGCAATTACATTGGGGCTGTATCATCCCGTAGCGCGACCCTTCAGGGTCGCTTCAGGCGAGGTTAAAACCTCGCACTACGTCTGGCAAAATGATACTTTCGCACCAACAACATGATAAAATGGATGTCACTCTTGAAAACGAGTAGCGACCGGAGAATCTCACATTAAAGGTAGAGCAATTCTTCACGGAGCCTGTGCTGAACACATTGAGATTCTTCGCTTTGCTCAGAATGACATTAGAGAGGGAAACCAGTACACAATCAAGGTGAATAAATGAGCAAATTCACAGCCATAATGGCAATTGGGATTCTGGCTATATTTGTCCTTCTCCCTTCAGTAGCACATGCCCAACCAGACGTGTGTATTTTCTACGGCACGGTCACTCTGGATGGACGTTCCGTTGAAGACGGTACCAAGATAACAGCCTGGATAGACGGGGAAAAGGTAATCTCCACTGAAACGTACACCAATACTGATGGGCAAAGGCCGGTACCGAGCAGCTATGTTCTCACCATTAATGGTACCGGCAATAACTACAATAAGAAAACTTTCGCCTTTACCATCGGAGATAACTTTCAACCGGCAGCTGAAGTTGCAGTATTCAAGAAAGGCGCCAATATCTCATTAGACTTGACATCACACTGCCAGGATTGCCACGAACCAGGTTTTCTGGAAATAGAGCTGCGCCCACCTGAAGGAGTAGCTACCAACATCTGTGGAGAAGTATCCCCACCTAATTTGCCGGTTACCATCTATTTTAATGAAGAACCATATTCCACTGCCAACACTGACCGGAAAGGCAAATTCTGTACACAGATAATACCGCCCATTTCAGAATCCGGTGAGCATACCATCACCGCTATTAGTGCATGGGATAAAGAATTATCGGAAACCTTTACCATTCGCACCCCGGTCCTCGAGGGATCAGTATTACATGGTAAACAAGGTCAGCCGGGTCAGCCGGGTCAGCCCGGAGAGCCAGGTTTGCCCGGTGAAAAGGGTAAAGACGGGAAGTCGACCGTTACCGTAGTAGGGCTTATAGCAGCAATAGGTGCTGTTATATTGGCGCTGGTGATGGGGTATCCTTCGAAGCAAGAGGACCTGCCGTCACCGAGTGACGAGTGACATTAACTAGTACATCATTCAGAGAGCAGGATACCACCCGCAGCGATATGCATAAAAGCAAAATCACCTTTCTATGCCATTGCGAGCTAAAGCGAAGCAATCTCTTTGTGGGAAGGGAGATCGCCACGTCGCCACCAGCTCCTCGCGATGACATCGGCACCGTGTCTTACCCGCAGCGCGATCCTTCAGGATCGCTTCAAGCGAGGCTTTAGCCTCGCGCTATGCTTGGTTCAACAACTGTGACAAATGAATAGGAGGACTCAATGGCCAAGAAGCATGTCGAAGGAACCGCCGGATTCCATCACCATTACCCCAAACTGGCAGTCATTGTCACCAGCCATGCCCAGGGCAGGGATGACGCCATGGCTGTCGCCTGGCTCAGTTCCGTCTCCCAGAAGCCACCCCTCATTGGGATATCAATCGCCCCCAAGCGATATACATACGAACTCATCATGGAATCAAAGGAATTCGGCATCAATTTCCTTTCGCTGGAAAAAGCTGAGCTCATTGCCGGAACGGGAGGTTGCCCGGGGAGAGATGTGAACAAGTTCGAGAGATTCAAACTTCAAAAGGAAGAACCGTTGAAAACGTCTGTTCCTATTTTAAAGGATGCTTATGCCGCTTATGAATGCACCCTGTTCTCCAGTTACACAATCGGTGATCACGAGTGGTTTGTGGGAGAAGTCGTGGCTACGCATTATGATGAAGAGGCGTTCACATCATCGGGACATGTAGACCTGACAGCAGTAAATCCCGCTCTCTTCATGAGTACTGAGATGTATGTAACCACTACAAAGGACGGTGCTCGTCACCTCGAGCGCGCTCAATATGGAAAAGGGGAATGGGTAACGTAATTCCACCATATTGACAAACCAGCAATTGAGGATTAGTATTGGCTATCAATCGAAAAAGCAGCTTTTAGTAAGTTGCTTTGATAACGAAGGAGGTCGTCATGGCAATCACGGGAGCTGAAGTACAGATCCGTCCAATGATACAGGATGACATTGATGGCATCTTCGAAATCGATAGGAAGATAGGAGCAACAGAAAGAGCCTTCACTTATGCGGATTTGATCAATGGGTATATCGGTGGAGACATCGGGACAAGCTTCGTCGCCGAAGCCAATGGGCAAGTGGTTGGTTTTGCTTTGGCTGCAATTACTTACGTTGCTGATCAAATTACAGAAGCATGCACCATTCAAGTGGTGGGTGTTGACCCCGACTACCGCCGACAAGGTATTGCCAGAAAACTCATTGGAGCATTGACTGAGAATTGCCAATCACGGGGGCTTAAATTGATCCGCGTGATGGTTGATCAACATGATAGTGAATTGCAGGGATTGTTCGAATCTCAAGATTTCCGCCGCGGTCAATTGATCGATTATTCCAAAAGTTTGTGAATATAAAAAGTGCACATCGATATTATTACTCTTTTCCCCAACATGTTCAGCGGCCCCTTCGATGAAAGCATCGTCAAACGGGCCATCGACAATGGACTCGTTGAAATCGCCATCCATAATTTGCGCGATCACGGACTAGGCAAGCACCGGGTAGTTGACGACTATCCTCACGGTGGTGGAGCGGGAATGGTCCTCATGGCCGAGCCTCTTTTCGCTGCGGTAGAATCGTTAATGGATGATTCAGAGATTCCCATTATACTGCTTACACCACAAGGCAGACTATTCAATCAACAGGTAGCTGAGGAACTGGCATCTCACTCGCGATTCGTCCTCATTTGCGGTCATTATGAGGGGGTGGACGAACGAGTGAGAGAGCACCTGGTTACCGATGAAATTAGTATCGGCGACTATGTACTAACCGGTGGCGAACTGGCTGCAATGGTGGTGATCGATACTGTGGTAAGGCAGCTTCCGGGCGTCCTTGGTTCGGATGAATCAGTAAAGGATGATTCACATTCGAATGGATTACTTGAATATCCGCAATACACTCGACCGCAAGACTTCCGAGGTTGGGAAGTGCCACCTGTTTTACTTTCCGGACACCACGCTGAGATCGCCAAATGGCGCCGTGAGCAATCGATTCTCCGCACATTGAAACGCCGCCCTGACCTATTGGAAAAAGCTGAGCTTACCAATGAAGAACTAGAGATGTGCGAAACTTTTCGCGAAACTATAGACACGAATGAAAAATAAGTGTGAGGGTGACCTTTCAATGCTCGTATTTAAAAGAGCTGTTAGCCCGTTTTTAAATAAATTTCGCAAGAATACATAGTATACCTTGCCTATTTCAACAGCCCCATATTTTTGAGTTCTTCTGCCACTTCCAGCATCCCAAGTTGATTCATGGGTTCCATACTTTGCAGCCCAGTCTCGGGGTCCCATTGTCTGAGTTTGTAATACTCATCACTTATTATTACCGCCGCGCCACCGTATAACCCTGAAATCCATTTACCTATCGATCGGTACTCGATCGGAGAATCCGTTCAATTAATCATTGATTATCCGGTAAAACATGAAATTATAGCTGATTGATCCGAATTATACACTTCAACAGGCTACCCGAAATGGGACAGTCCACCACCATATCCCAATTCCAAATTGATTCATGCCGACGATGACTGATCGAATATGTTGATTTGACACCGTTGATGCGCCGGGACTACAATCGATCAGTAATCGCCACCTATATTTTATGAAAGAAGATCTGTTATGTACCAGAAAAACATTCTGAACAACGGGCTCCGAATCCTGACCAGCAGTATGCCTCATGTTCGCTCGGTGAGCGTCAGCATTCTGGTCGGAGCTGGTTCCCGTTACGAGACAACCCAACAGGCAGGGATATCCCATTTCGTAGAGCACGTACTGTTTAAAGGTTCCCACAGCCGACCCTCGTCCAGAGAGATCGCTGAAGCAATCGAAGGTATTGGGGGAATCCTCAACGGAGGTACGGACAAGGAATTGACAATCTACTGGGCAAAGATAATGGATTCCCATCTCGAACTGGCAGTAGATGTTCTTGCCGACCTGCTCCAGCACCCCCGATTCGATCCAGCCGAAGCTGATAAAGAACGCCAGGTAATCATCGAGGAAATCAATATGAGTATGGATTCGCCGCAACAGCGAGTGAACATGCTTATCGATGAAGTCATTTGGCCAGATCAGATTCTGGGTCAGGACGTAGCTGGCAGCAAGGAAACGGTCTCCGCCATTACAATGGAAATGATCCGTGACTACTGGTCATACCAGTACGGCCCCGCTAACACCGTAGTATCGATAGCCGGTAATGTGCAACCTGAGGAAGTGGTATCTATTGTAGGACGTCTCTTTGACGGCTGGCCTCATGCTAATTCAACCCCCTGGTTCCCGGCACAGGATTCCCAGGACAAACCCAGACTACAGGTGGAACACCGGGACACTGAGCAATCCCATATTTGCCTCGCCTTGAGAGGGGTTTCCAACCAGCACCCCGATCGTTTTATATTCGATATTTTGAATGTTATCCTCGGCGAAGGAATGAGTTGCCGGCTCTTCCGGGAGCTCAGGGAAAATAAAGGATTAGCCTACGATGTGCACAGCTATGTGAGCCATTTCTTCGATTCAGGTTCACTGACTGTGTACGCAGGTGTGAACCCAACTAACACTGAGGCCGCTACCGAGGCGATTCTAAGCGAACTTGCTCTACTGCGGGACATACCCGTTACCGAATCTGAACTCACTAAAGCCAAGGAAATGGTCAAAGGCCGTCTGGTGCTACGTATGGAAGACAGCAGAAGTGTCTCGAGCTGGTTTGCCAGTCAGGAGCTTCTGCTTGGGGAAATCCAGACTATAGACGAGGTTATCGAAATAATCGAAGCCATTACCCCGGAAGATCTAATCCGGGTGACAAGTGACTTGTACCATTCCAAAGGATTAAATCTAGCGGTTGTGGGACCAAATCCCAACGAAAGCCAACTCGCAGACCTGCTGAAACTCTAAGGTAAAAACAAAAGAGGCGGCAGCTTGAAAGCTGCCGCCTCTTCTTATGAGTGATTCCTATAAATACTCACGCCGAGAGTCTCTTGGCGTCAGCATCTATTACATCATTCCACCCATTCCACCCATTCCGTCCATTCCACCAGGAGGCATGCCCATTGGCGAGGTCTTCTCAGGAATGCTCGTGACCATGGCTTCCGTGGTAAGAATCATCACTGCCACACTGGCAGCATTTACGATTCCGCTTCGTACAACCTTGGTAGGATCAATGATGCCTTTTTCGATCATATCGACATACACATTGTTGTTAGCATCGAAGCCTGTTCCCTTCTTGGAATTCTTGACTTTGTTGACAACCACTGAACCTTCTTCGCCCGCATTCTCAACAATGATACGCAGAGGCGCTTCAATAGCCCTCTTCATGATATCAACACCGATGGCCTCATCACCTTGCAGTTTGAGCTTGGTCAGTGCAGGCAGACAGCTTATCAGAGCTACGCCACCACCCGGAACAATACCCTCTTCCACAGCAGCGCGCGTGGCAGAGAGAGCATCCTCGACACGGAGTTTCTTCTCTTTCAACTCAACCTCGGTTGCAGCTCCAACCTTTAATACCGCTACTCCGCCAGCCAGCCGAGCCAGCCGCTCTTGCAGCTTCTCGCGGTCAAAATCGGAAGTGGTTTCGTCGATCTGAGTCCTGATCTGCTTAATTCGAGCGGTAATATCAGCATCCGTACCTTTGCCCTCAACGATGGTAGTATTGTCCTTATCGGCAACCACTCTTCTCGCTCGGCCAAGGTCATCCACAGTGACCGAATCCAGCTTACGTCCAACTTCCTCGCTGATCACCTGGCCGCCGGTCAGGATGGCAATATCCTCAAGCATGGCCTTTCGGCGATCACCAAATCCGGGAGCCTTAACAGCCAGACAATTGATGGTACCACGAAGCTTGTTCACCACGAGAGTGGCAAGAGGCTCGCCATCAACATCCTCCGAAAGGATTACAACGTTTTTGCCGACCTGGAGTATCTTTTCCAGAGCGGGGAGAAGATCAGCGATAGCTGAGATTTTCTTATCGGTAATAAGAATGTACGGATCCTCGATAACACTTTCCATCCGGTCTGTGTTAGTGATGAAATAGGGGCTGATATAGCCTCGATCGAATTTCATACCTTCCACGAACTCAGTCTCAAAATTCAGGCCCTTGCCTTCCTCTACCGTGATCACGCCGTCCTTGCCCACTTTTTCCATTACATCAGCAATAAGGTTGCCTATCTCGTCGTCTCGCGAAGATACAGTAGCAACCTGAGCAACCTGCTCCTTGCCTTTCACTTCAGTGGAGATTTTCTTGAGTTCCTCTACAATCGCAACGGATGCCTTCAAAATACCACGTTTGAGCGCCATGGGATTTGTTCCGGCAGTGATGTTCTTCATTCCACCAAGGACTATGGCCTGAGCCAGAACGCTGGAACTGGTTGTGCCATCGCCACATGCATCATTAGTCTTGGTGGCAGCTTCTTTAACCAGTTGAGCACCCATATTCTCAAAAGGATCCTCAAGCTCGATCTCCTTAGCAATGCTCACACCGTCATCTACTACAGCAGGGGGGCCGAAGCTTTTATCCAAGGCCACTGGTCTCCCTTTCGGTCCAAGTGTGACCTTCATGGCATTGACCATGGCATCGACTCCTCTAATAAGGGATTGTCTTGCGCTTTCGCCGTAATTTATCTGTTTTGCCATTTTTATTTCTCCTATTTCTTCTTGGCTTGGATATCACTTTCACGAAGAATGAGATATTCCTCGTCGTCGTATTTCCACTCAGTGCCAGCATATTTGGCGTAGATCACAGTGTCGCCAACCTTGACTTCCATCGGAATACGTTTCCCGTCCTCGGCCATCCTGCCGGGACCAACCGCAACCACTTTTCCCTCTTGCGGTTTCTCCTTCACAGTATCCGGAAGCAGAATCCCACCTTTGGTCACTTCTTCCATTACGATCGGTTTCACTACTACCCGATCAGCTAATGGGGTTACTTTTAATGCCATCAACCAACCTCCATTTTTATTATTTTTCTGGATTCCTGCATTAATTAGCACTCCCTAGTAGAGAGTGCCAATTAAGTTTTATCACACTCACTTTTTTTTGTCAAGCATACTCAAAAAACTACTGAAAAACATCGCTCACTGGGCGCCACAAATCCCTACAACTATCTGTTTCGATACTTTTACAAAGCTATCTCTTTCATAACAAGTTTTCAATACAAAAAAGAAGGGCGACCAATTGGTCGCCCTTCTTCGAATAACTAGTCAGCAGTTGTCAATCTTACATAAAGTCGACAAACACCGGCACGAACAGCA
>CAZWIP010000023.1:0-22012 GCA_964634125.1 uncultured Dehalococcoidia bacterium | reverse complement strand
GAAGGGGTAAGACCAATACGGTCTTACCCCTTTTCATTGGATAGGATAGAACTAGTCTTTCGGTTTTTCTTTGATCTTACCCAATTCACTCCAGGCTTTTTGGGAATGTGCTTCTTGAGCTTCTATCTTTTCGATATGATTAGTTAATACCGTATCTATCGATTGTTTGAGGGTTTTGAGCTCTGTTACGGAAAGATCATCCAGTCTCTCAAGGTTATACTGGATAGTAGCTAAAATCTGTTTAGATGGGGTTTTACGAGGCATCACGAAGTAGGCTGTCATACCGGCTATGATAGCTCCAAAGAACATGATGGTGCTCAATACTGCCCAGGTAGCCCCAATCGCTTTGCCTGCTGTGGTATATAGTAGAGGATCACTCGCCCCCATGGTTTGAGTTGAAGAAATACACCAGAAAATCGCATCTCCAAACGAATCGATCGCATTTTCTTGTGATCCACCTGATTCAACGGCATATATTAATCCTGAAAAAACAAATAATAGGACTATAAGGGCTAATGCTATTGGCACAATAGGTGTTTGAGTTGCTAGATCACCAATGAAACGGAAAAAGGCTGGTATGTTCGGTACTGCACGCAGCCGCTCCCTTTCTATTCTTTTTCTGCGAACGATAACATCTCCGGGTCGTTTCCCTCTTATTTTTTCAGTTTGTTCTTTATCATTTTCTGCCATAACAAATACCTACTCTCATAGATAGTTAGCGGCGTTTTTCATCCGCGATAATATCCTCAATATCAGAAATAGCTTTATCTATTCCATTGTTGTGATTCACAACTACATGATCAAATGTCGAAATGCTATCCATCTCCTTCAGAGCGGTTTTCAGGCGAAGCTCAAGGTCGGTTCCGGATTCTGTCTTGCGTTGAACAAGTCGACGCTGGAGTTCTTCCATGGAAGGTGGTGAAATGAAAATCGTCACTGCGTCTGGGGCAACGCGTTTGATTGTAGCTGATCCCTGGATATCCACTTTCACAATGGCATCTTTCCCTTCTTTCATCGCTCTCTGAACGGTAGTCTTTGGAACACCATAGAGATTTCCATAAACATTAGCCCATTCGAGAAGTTCTCCGTTCTCAATCATTTCCTCGAAGCGATCTTTTTCGATGAATTGATAGTCAACCCCATCGACTTCTCCTGGACGCTGTTGCCTGCTTGTTGCGGTAACGGCATAGAAGTAAGGAAGACCCAACTCCTTCATTCTGACAAGAATGGCATCTTTACCAACACCAGAACAGCCGGAAATAACAACAAGAAGAGATTTCAAATTCTTATCCACTTAACCGTGCTTGATCTTCCCAGAACCCGGGATAGGAAATATCCACTGCTTCAGCATTAGATATGGTGGTTTCACCATCGGCAATTAATCCTGCTATGCCCAAAGCCATGGCCAGGCGATGATCACCATGGCTATCACACTGATTCCCAGTTAATCTGGACACTCCATGGATAGCCATTCCATCATGGAACTCCTCGATTTGTGCTCCCAACATGGATAGTTCAGAAGCAGTTGTGCTGATCCTGTCAGACTCCTTAACACGAAGTTCAGCTGCATCCCGGATTATCGTAGTACCTTCAGCGACGGAAGCCGCCACCGCAATCACCGGAATTTCATCAATAAGCCTAGGAATCATTTTACCTTCGATTATAGTGCTTTTCAAAGAACTTGATTCGATCACCAAATCTGCAACCGGTTCTTCCCCCTCAAACCTTTGGTTCTCTATTATGAGATTGGCGCCCATCGATTGCAATACTTCTACAATACCGTCTCTGGTTGGATTTGTACCTACACCTTTTACAGAGATTCTGGCATCAGGATGAATCGCGCCTGCCACAAGCCAAAAAGCTGCTGAGCTGATATCAGCGGGAACTCGAAGACTCAATGCCTTCAGAGGACTATCAACTGGTGATAGGGTAAGAGTCAAACCTGATACACCAATACTCGCTCCCATTGCACTGAGCATGCGTTCCGTGTGATCGCGTGAAGATGCGGGTTGCCGAATTACGGTATCCCCTTTGGTAGATAGGGCGGCAAGCAGAATCGATGATTTTACCTGCGCGCTTGCTACTGGCATATCATAGTCGATGCCGTGAAGGTTGCCGCCAGAAATCGTTAATGGAGCTTTGCTGTTATCTTCGCGCCCTTCTATTTTTGCACCCATCTGAATGAGTGGATTGATGACACGCCCCATTGGCCGAGATCGCAGCGATTCATCCCCGGTGATGGTAGATGTGAACGGTTGAGTGGCCAGAAGCCCGCTGAGGAGTCGCATGGTGGTGCCGCTGTTACCTGCATCGAGAACACCCGTTGGTTGCGTGAATTCATTTTTGCCATTGCCAGTAATGGTCACGTCAGTTCCTTCAAGTGCGATCTCAACCCCCAAATCGCGCAAACAGGAAAGTGTTGAAAGACAGTCAGCAGAAGTGAGGAAATTGGATACTTGAGCTTGTCCCTCGGCTATGCTGTTAAGTAACAGCGACCTGTGGGAAATTGACTTGTCGGCAGGAGGGGAAATCTCACCTTTCAATGAGATTGGCCTTCGGATGACCTGTATCACTTGTCTATTTCCTCACTTCTTGAAACGAAGTCCTTCGTTTTTCAGCCAATTTTCTCGTACTTCACGGGCGTCTTGCAGTGATTTTTGAAGGGCTTGGTCGTCTGTTAATACAGTGCGTTGATATTCCCTGAGAGAATCAATATACTGGTCAATCCAGTTAGAGATGGCATGTTGATTAGTTACACAAATACCTCTGTATAGCTCGGGGTCTCCCGAAGCCAATCGAGTAATATCCAGAAAACCGGTAGCAGCCAGCTTTGACATCTCAGGCCAGAGAAGGCTTTTTGAGAGAGTTGATACCAGGGTTGATGAAAGTAAAAGAGGAAGGTGACTGATCCCCGCTACTAGTTGATCATGCATTTCGGCATCAAGGACAACAGCTCGGGCACCTACCGCTTTTACAAGCTCTTCCATTTGTGTCAGTGATTCCTTATTGATATTGTCTTCATGGGTCAAGCAATAGACGCAGTCATTAAAGAGTCCGGCTTCTGCGTCATCGATCCCTGAGGTCTCTTTCCCACACATGGGATGCCCTCCAATGAAAGACACTGTCGGTGGAAGATATTCGGTTGCCCATTTCAGAACCTGGGTTTTGGTACTGCCAACGTCTGTGACAATGGCATTGGGTGAAAGGTAATCGGCTATTTCCTGCAGAATACCTTTCATTGCCAACACTGGAGCGGCAATAATGACAATGTCAGCGTTGGAAACTGCCCGAGCTAATTGTGGCTCTATTCTATCCACTGCGTTGATGCGAACGGCTTCAGCGCCTACTTCAGGACGCCTGGCGAATCCAACGATCTCAACATTGGTTCCCATGGACTGTTTGAGTGCTAATCCTAGAGAACCTCCGATGAGTCCAAGCCCGATGATTGAAATTCTTTTGGCATTCATGTTAATAGAAATCCGTCCCAAGAAAAATGTTAACAACGAAAGCTACAATACTCCAAAGAAACCCTGTCATAAAAATGAAAAGAACCAAAATTAGGAAAGCTTGAGGGGCGTATTTTTCCATACGAGTAAATGATCTGGCATATTCCTGGGGAAGAATTCCAGCAACTATTTTGAAACCATCCAACGGTGGTACCGGCAGCATATTTAAGACACCCAATATCACATTAATTTGGACAATGAAGAGAATTACAATGGCAAGTAAATTTGAGAAAGACGCTACAGAATACGAAGCCGGCAAATCCAGAATATCCAACCTAAAGAGGATGGAAGCAATGGAGGCCATTAAAAAATTTGATAGAGGCCCAGCAGCACCAACAATTGCCATTCCTTTGCGAGGGTCCATGCCAAGACGGTAAGGATTGACAGGTACGGGTTTTGCCCATCCAATACCTACAAAAAGTAGCATCAAACTTCCAACACGGTCCAAATGGGCAAGCGGATTCCAAGTGAGCCTCCCCAAATTCTTGGCCGTGTCATCACCGAGTTTATAAGCAACCCAGCCATGGCTTACTTCATGAAAAACCAGCATAGGAAGGAGTACAAGAATGGCTATAGGTATAACCGTGAAGAACAGGGCAGGGTTATCAAACAAAAGGTCCAGGTTCCATAGAATCATGTTTATTCTCGACACGTATTATAGCATAGTTTGAGAGTAGCTGTTGACTGTTGGCTGTGTGCTTTGTTACACTGCCGTAGAATGACCTTCGAGCAGTTTTTGTGGACTTTCTTTATATCTGCTCTCCCTGTGATTGAACTACGAGGCTCCATTCCCGTTGCTCTACTTGAGGGAGAACTTCCGCGCTATTTTGCCTCTATAATTCCTTCTACCCTGATTGAGAATGAAATCAAATGGTATTACGCCCTTCCTGCTGCATATGCCGGTAACCTGTTTCCTGTTCCTTTCTTGTTAAAGTATTTGGATCCAGTTGTGCGTTTTGTTGGTAAGATACGTATTTTGGATCGTATTGTTCAGTGGGTATTCAGAAGGACTCGTAGGTACAGCGAATTAGTCGAGAAATACGAACGTATTGGTTTGATATTGGTTGTAGCTATACCATTGCCGGGAACTGGAGCCTGGACCGGAGCGTTGCTTGCCTTTCTGCTTGGACTTGATTTCAAGAAATCTCTGATCTCAATTATTATCGGAGTAATAATTGCTGGAGTTATCGTGACCGTATTGACGCTATTAGGATGGGTCGGTGCGGTAATTGCCGGTGTTGCGCTTATAACATTGGCTGCTTTTGGGGTATGGCGTATCTAGATTTTGCTAGTTCGAGTATCCTATGGTGTTCAGTTTACACACGCTTTGAGATAATTTATGAACCAGATAGGAATAAATCCACATAATAAGTGCAAAAATAGCCACAGCGATCTTCGTATTAAAACCACGGATATCATCACTGTCATAAGACAAAATCATGCTATGGAACATGCTACCATCGCAGTGCTATTAGAGCGACTTGAAGTAAGAGTGCGAATGGCTGGGTATGCAGGACTGAATGGTTTTTATATCTATGGTAGCATCCCCACCAAAACCCTGGAAGAAGCTGCCTATGAAGGATTAAAGCGTCTTAAAGCGGGGGAAAAGGATATTGCCATTTCACCGATGTGTGGCACGAATCTGGCCGTAGCCGGGTTGGCAGCCGGGATAGCTGCAGTTGTCGCTGGAAGAGGGCACACAGGGGTGAGTAAATTTGCCAGGATTCTTTCAGCATCGGCAGCAGCAGCAATTGTGGCACAACCTCTTGGCCCATTAGCTCAACGACATGTTACCACCACTTCAAACCTCGATAATGTACAGATAGTTGGGGTAAAGAAAAGCGGACACGGAAGACTTGCTCGACATAAAGTAACGCTTGCTCGGATTTAGGAGCAAAACAGCCTCTCGCATAATCCCTCTATTTTTAACGTTCTCGACATATTGACTGTTTATTGCCATGGTGCTATAGTCTTATCTCACCAATTTGTAATATCGATCCCACTTTCTTCCAATGGTGTAGAAAGAAACAGGTATCCCTCGACAGTTTCTTGGCAATCAGGCTGGGAATCAGCTTCGATAAGGGAGTAAAATATAAAGGGGGTGACCAAATGGCCAAAATGACAAAGGAAGCCATTGACCTGTTCAGAGATTCGCAAGCTTCCAAAGTCCTTGCCACTATCGATTCCAACGGAATGCCCAGTATGGCTCCCAAAGGAAGTCTTATTGCCCTGGACGAAGAGACACTTGCTTTCGCCGAAATAGCTGGAGGCAAGAGCCGAACAAACCTCGAAGTCACCAATAAAGTCGCTGCAGCAGCATTCAAAACTGCAGCGGGATGCCAGGTAAAGGGCACTTTCCAGGGGTTCCAAAGCGGCGGAGCTTTATTTGATGAATTTGCACGGTTGATCAGGCAGACAGGCATATCTGCTCGTTGGGTATCAAATGTGGATGAAGTGGGAATAATAAAAGTGCAAGAGATATCCTAACTGTCCCAATCAGGTGACACTTAAGATGTCTCAAATACTCAGTGGCATGGTATAATTGGGGCAAGCTACTTGACCGATATGCGAAAAAAGAGCAATCCCCCCAATTACCACCGCCTGGTGATCAAACTAGGAACCAACCTCATTACCAATGGTAAGGCTAGTCTTTCCCGAAAGATGATGTCGCGCCTTGTAGATCAAGTCGCGCAACTCAATCATCGTGGGCTACAGACAATCGTCGTCTCATCAGGAGCCGTGGCTGCTGGCAAGAATAGGCTGGGAATACGTAAAAAACGTCGGGATACTCCTTTCCGGCAAATGCTGGCTGCTGTTGGGCAGGGGCCTTTGATGCAAGCCTATGATGATCTCTTCAGTGCCCATAATATAATCGTGGCTCAAACCCTGCTAACTAAACCTGATTTCCTGAGTCGTGTGGGCTATCTGAATGCTAGAAATACATTGCTGGCACTCCTGGAATTGGGTGTTGTGCCGATAGTTAATGAGAACGACGTGGTATTTGTCGATGAACTAAAAGGAACAACTTTCGGCGATAATGATAACTTATCTGCTATGGTTGCCAATCTTGTAGATGCTGATCTTTTAATAATACTTAGCGATGTAGAAGGGCTATATTCTTCTAACCCCACACAGAACCCAAAAGCAAAACTCATCCCAAAAGTTGAAAAAATAGATGAATCGATTGAGAAACTTGCCACAGGTTCTTGTGGTGAGAAAGGTACAGGCGGGATGACTACTAAAATAGAAGCCGCTAAATTTGCTACAACTTCAGGGGCATCAGTGGTAATCGCACATGGACAGGAACAAGATGTATTGTTACGATTGATTGATGGCGAAGACCTAGGCACGTTTTTCCCGGCCAGCAGTTCAAAACTTGAGAGTCGCAAACGCTGGATGCTAAGCCAATCAGCCAAAGGAATTATTATCGTTGACCCTGGAGCAAGGACAGCTCTGCAAGAACGGAACAAGAGCTTGCTACCCGCAGGAATTGTTAAAATTAAGAAAAGATTCAAAAGGGGTGACCTAGTTCATGTCGAAGATACTAAAGGCAACTGTTTTGCTACAGGGATAACAGCCTACAGTTCGGTAGATATAAACAAAATCAAGGACTATCGATCTGAAAAAATCACAGAGATTTTAGGGTATTGTTATGGCGATGAGGTTATCCACAGAGACAATCTGGTATTATTGAAGTGATGCAGTTTGAATCATATAAATGCAGGTTGGAATCAAAGAATGGAAGATGAAGACAACGAGATAGTCGTTGACAAAAAGGAACAGCTTGAGAAAATCAAGGGGTTCTGTCTGGAGCATGAGACAATACAGGCAGTATTGGACCTTAAAGGTGGAGGGACTGGGTTCTTAGCTATTCTCGATAAACGAATCATTTTCTATGATAGGGCTTTCACTCATAAGAGAAAGGCAATGGTGACTATTCCCTATAACAGAATCCACGCGATAAGTAGCGCTGACGATTCCGGAGTCATACTGAAGAGAGGGTTTTTTGCCAGTAGTACACTGACCATACATGCAGGCTATCATTCATTTGAGTTTGTTTTTCGTGGCGGTGACAAAGCGCATATGGCATATAAAATGATAGTTGAGCACATGCTACAGTGAAACTCATGTGGAACAATTCGTTATGGATATAAAACAAGCATCTAAACGGGCACAGGAAGCATCGATTCGGCTTGCTTCTGTTAGTAATGAGGTTAAGAATAAAGCTCTAGGGGAAATCGCAAACGCGCTGCAGTCAAGAAAGGATGATATTATATCAGCAAACAGGTCTGATTTGGAAAAAGCGGAGGCTGAAAAACTGGCTTCACCTTTACTGAAAAGACTGAAGTTTGATGATGTTAAAATTGGCGAGGCAATCGATGGTATAAAAAGCTTGATCGGACTGGTTGATCCCGTGGGAATAACCATCGACGCAATGGAACTCGATGAGGGTTTGGAACTCTTCAAGGTGAGCTGCCCAGTTGGGGTTATTGGCATTGTCTTTGAATCCCGGCCAGATGCATTGGTACAGATATCTTCTTTATGCCTGAAGAGTGGAAATGCGGTTTTAATGAAGGGTGGCAGCGAAGCAGTAAATACTAATAGGGTACTTACGGATATTATCAATACTGCGAGCATTGAGGCTGGTATCCCTGCAGGCTGGCTGACTCTGCTTGAGGCGCGATCAGATGTTACAGAAATGCTGGCGATGGATGATTGTATCGACTTGATAATTCCCAGAGGTAGCAATGAGTTCGTTCAGTACATAATGAAAAATACCAATATTCCGGTTTTGGGGCATGCTGATGGTATATGCCATGTATATGTCGACAGCAAGGCTGACATCGATATGGCTATCAGGATAATCACAGACAGCAAGACGCAGTATGTCGCAGTATGTAATGCGGCTGAGACTGTATTGATACATAGGGATATAGCCGATAGCATCCTTCTCAGGCTGAAATCTGTTCTAGATGAGGAAGATGTCGAGATTCGGGGTTGTGCTGAGACTCTCAAGATAATCGATGTCAAACCTGCAACTGAGGAGGATTGGGGGACTGAATACCTTGATCTTATTCTATCAATCAAAATTGTGAACGATTTTGATGAGGCAATTGATCATATTAATCGATACGGATCGGGCCATACGGATGTGATTGTGACCTCAGATAGGGCCAGAGGTAATAGGTTCATGGACAACGTGGATTCAGCTGATGTATTTTTAAATTGCAGCAGTCGGTTCAGCGATGGGTTCCGATATGGACTGGGAGCTGAAGTTGGAATAAGTACTAGCAAAATACATGCTCGAGGGCCTGTAGGTTTGGAGGGCCTGATGATATATAAATGGCGACTTATCGGTAACGGTCATATTGTTGGAGATTATTCAGGGCCAAATGCCAGGCGATTTACGCATAGTCGGCTTCAAAGGGATTTTGACGCTTGATAGAGATACGAGACATATACCAACCCTCCAAGTTTTGGTTGCACTCTATTATTCAGATATCTATTGAAGATAATAGGTCACGAGTAGATCATAATTATTAACAGGCAGGTGAGAACATGAAAACAGAAGATTCCCGAATGCCAGACTATCGTTTTGAAAGGGAATGCCGGACGCCATATTCAGAGGCTTATGTCATAGCACTTGAGGATGATCTTGTAGGAAGAATAGACCTTCATTTCACAAGCAGTATTGTCAATGCTACCCTATGCGTTGGAGAGAGTATGACGGCGGAGGAGATCCGGGAACTCATTGACATAGTCGATGAAGAATTAGTGCTCCCTTCTGATGTCAGTAGGGACGATTTTCTGGTAACCGTATACCAGGGACGTGAAGCAGGCATCTTCAGCGATGAGGATATAGATGACGATGAAGACATCGAAGAATGAATATGTTGATAGTCATTCCAACTCTATTCTGATACCAGATTGGGATAGTTCTCAAGGTTAAATATCTCAAACTAAATAAAAAGAACCCCTCTACTATAGAGGGGTTCTTTTTAACATTTGCACCTTTGGCGATCGTCGGTTAATTCATCAGAACAACCTGGATCCCCTTCTTCGTTCAATTTCCAAGAATATCAGCAGTGCAATCACTAATACCGCTGTGATAGGCGCAATAACAAGCCACGGGTTTATACCGTCATCATCGTCTTCCTCTTCAATTATTGGAGCCGTGGGTTCAGGTGCGACGGTCGGTGTAGGTTCAACCTCAGCCACTGGTGCCAGTATTGCGAACTCTGTGAAGTGACTTACCTTTCCACTGACCGTATGATTGACCGGATCAACTACTACGTCCGTAAGCTCTACCCATTCACCAGTAGCATCATCGTAGTACGCTATCACAAGATCTTCAGGTGCTACACCATCAGGTAAATCGTTAGGATCATATTCCATAGTAACTGTTATTGGAGGATCGAAAGTTGCACCTTCAGGCCCTAAATCTAGCATGGCAAGAACATTCTTCTCCGGAGGTACAGGTGGCTCCACAGCCGGCGGCTGGATGGTTATCTCTTCTATTGGGTTACCTGTAGAATCTAAAGCTGTAGTATCGGTAGGTATTACCACTGTTGTGCCACCGTCGGCTGATGTTACTTTAACTTCCTCAATTATTACACCTTCATCAGTAATCCTATCTGTGATATCCTCTACCACCACCTCTGGTTCCTCTGTTGGAGGAGTAGGAGGTGAAGGAGGTGAAGGAGGTGAAGGAGGTGTAGGAGGTGTAGGTGGAGTAGGTGGAGTAGGAGGCTCTGTTGGAGCCGGAGTTGCTGGTTCAGAAGGAGGAACTGTGGTTGCAGGCGGCGCACCACTGGGTGGTGCTGTCGCAGCCGTCACCGAGAAGGAAATCGCATCAGAAGAGTATGTGTGTGAGCCGCAGTCAATATCTGCTCTAGCGTAGTAGGCTACAGGGTTCCATTGTGTAGTGGTACTTAAAACACATTGATACGTTAGGGTTACTACTCCACTGTAACCGCCATAACCATATCCATAACCAAAGGAATATGGTGTCGTGGTTCTTTCATCAACTCCGTAGCCAGACCCATATGTATAATAGCCGCTAGCGGGATCAGTAGTAACCAAGGTCATGGTACGAGGTGAGCTATATGGAGGGGCTGTGTGTTCCGCATTGAGTGCTACATTGGAGAAGAGTCGCAAGTTTGCGCTCTGTATTGGGATTCGTTCGTTGGATTGAATGGTGACAGTTGTGGTAAGTGTTATTGAATTGCCCTGTACAACGCTTAATGCTGACTGAGTAACACTGACCCCTACTGCTTCTGCAGTGGGTGGGGCCCAGACTACCAGAAGTGCAGTCACCGCCACAGTAAGTATAGTTGCTAGTAGGAGGCTTTTAAAAGACCACGATCTCATGTTCTTTTTTTCATTTACTTCACTCCACTGAATCGATTTCAGTAAAGAGCCATCGTTCACCGCAGTCTCCGCTTCACCAGAGCTACGATGACCCCTCCTTTGGGTGGACTCTAGCACAAATAAAAAGCAAATGTCAATACTTTCGTGTCAACAAATCTTTACAGCTACCACCCAAGTGTTCCGTGGCTCTCTGCAGTCATCTGCTCTAGGTCTAGATGACCAGACTGGGACAATTCTAAGAGAGTACGATTAGAGATGTCAATACGGGATGACCCCCAAATTTGATATGCATTGTGTGACGTTTCAACGTAATTCAATGAGCCATGCTGTGAGGATAACGAAAAAGATAAGGGGAAAGTTACTACACTGAATGTGTTGTTCCACAATGTGGACACTTGACTGTGAACCTTTTTATATTAGGGGGGACTTTTAGCTTTGTACCACAACTACAGTTTATCATTTTGTACTTATTCTTTTTCCACATCAGGTCTGAAACTTCACGTGTGCGATCAATTTTGGAGGGATCATCCACAGCGGCTTCAGATGATACCGAGCGTATCCCAAGAGCATCGGCTCCTGCAAGAGCGGATATTGGCATAACACTCCCCCCGCCCTTGTGAACTGAAGCATAGGCCGAGTCATAGTCTGAAAAGGAAGCACCACCCATCGAACGTAAAATACGTACCCGCTCTGAGATAGGAGGATGAGTGCTACTGAGATCAGTGGCTGCTTTACCTTTCTTACGAAAAGGATTAGTTATATACATAGGGGCAAGTGCCTCGTTGGCGGATTGTGGCTGCAGCCTGGAACCACCAAGCTTCTCCAATGCAGAAGCCAATCCCTCCGGATACCTTGTATATTGAGCCGAAGTGGCATCAGCCAAATACTCTCTTTTGCGAGATATGGCATAATAAATTAGTCGAGCTAGGATTGGAGCTACGATCATTAAGACTATCCCAACCAAAATTAGTGGTAGTGCACCGCCGCCACCGCCACCGCCTCTTCTACCGCCGCTCATGCCGCCCCAAAACAGCATGTGCATCATATAATAAGAGATCATAACAATAGTTCCCAAAAGTACGCCGCACATGGTCATCAATAGCACATCACGGTTCTTAATATGGGCTATTTCATGACCGATAACACCTTGCATCTCATCGCGATTGAGGTTCTGTAATAATCCGGATGTTACTGCCACTGCTGCTCTCTTGGGATCACGGCCGGTTGCAAAGGCGTTCATCGCAGGGTCATCGATTATGTATATTGCAGGCATATACTCCATACCAGAAGCAATTTTCATTTCCTCAACAATGTTGTAGAGGCGAGGATGGTCATCACGTTCGATTTTTTTAGCTCTCGAAATTGAAAGGAAAATGTTATCCCCTTCAAAATAGGCCACTAGAGACATCACCCCCCATATAATCAGAGCAATAACAAGACCGCCTATGGGGCTACCGAAAAACATCATACCTATAATGTAACCAATGCCCAGTAGTACAACAGCCATTGCTCCTACCAGTGCAAATGACTTAGTTCGGTTTGCTCTGATCTGTTCCCACATATTAAATCACCAGATAGTTGACTAGAAACTGACCTTTGGCACCTCTCTCTCTTTTGGCACTTCTATTTCGAAAAATTCACCTTCAGCAAAACTGAACATACCGGCAATAATATTTGAGGGGAACATCTGCACTTTATTATTAAGGGTCAGCACAGAATCATTGTAAAACTGACGCGAGAACGCAATTTTGTTTTCTGTGGAGGTCAATTCTTCCTGTAATGAAAGGAAGTTCTGATTTGCTTTAAGATCAGGATAGGCCTCGGCTACAGCAAAAAGACCTGTAAGGGCTCCGCTGAGTGCGCCTTCCGCCTTTGATTGCGCGCCCACTCCTTTTCCGACAGCTCCCTGTGCCATGTTTCGGGCATTGGTCACTGCATCCAACGTCTCACGCTCATGGGATGCGTAGCCTTTGACAGTCTCTATGAGATTGGGGATCAGGTCGTGTCTTCTTTTCAGCTGTACATCTATTTGTGACCATGCGTTGTTCATCTGGTTGCGTAGTCTCACCAGGCCATTGTACATGACAATAACACCAATGATTAGCAACACTATGATTACCAAAAATGCTATTCCTATTCCTACTATCATTCAGAAACCTCCTTTATCGACATTTTGGATTTTCAATCCTGAGCCTGAAATACTTCTCCCAGAAAAGTAATGATGCGTCCTTGTGAGTCTCCCTCTTGGATTGAGGGAATCTGGGTTATCAACTGACCCACTTCCCCGGCATCGAACCATAATCCATCTCCACGGGAACAGGCATCAATCAAAACTTCCGGTTCGTGCCCCACGGTCGATTTTTTCATTTTCCTTCCACAAATTGGGCATTTACGTTTTTTCTCTGGTGACTTTGCGTCCGGTGAAGTTAGAATGCTATCCAAGGATAAGAAACTTTTCTCTAGCTTCATTGTCTCAAACAAGAGGTCCAGTTCGCCCGAATCGAACCACACACCGGCACAATCTGGACAGTAATCCAGCTCGATATGTTCGTGTTCAACTACTATCATCATATTTTTACACGAAGGACATTTCATAGCAAATATCTCCGAAGAAGGTTTCTAAAAGTGTAAACAAACAAAGATGTCATGTCAAGTGAAAGTGCTCACTGAATAGAGGTTTGTGGAGGCGACGGCCGGATTCGAACCGGCGAATAGAGGTTTTGCAAACCTCCGCCTTAGCCACTTGGCCACGTCGCCTTATTGGACCGGATAACCTAAATAATTCCATAATGGAGCGGGAGACGAGACTTGAACTCGCGACCTCCTCCTTGGGAGGGAGGCGCTCTACCACTGAGCTACTCCCGCACAAGTATTGGTGCCGAGGGCGAGATTTGAACTCGCACGGGCATTCGCCCACCACCCCCTCAAGATGGCGTGTCTACCGATTCCACCACCTCGGCACTCGCTGGCAGGGGTGGCAGGATTCGAACCCACGGCCTGCGGTTTTGGAGACCGCCGCTCTAGCCAACTGAGCTACACCCCTCAGATACCTAACATTAGATTATACAACATTTGATCAAGCTGTAGTACCCCTGTTAGTCACAAACCCAGTCAAGCCCTTTATTATCCATGACACGCTTTCCAATCGATAGCCCTGTATAACTCTCTATCAAGCCTAGAGTCAATAGAGCTTCATATTAGATTGGAAGCGAATTTATAAAGATAGTTTCTCTCCACAATAGAGACACGTTGTCTTCTTCTTGGAGGTCAATTGCCCACAGTGAGGACAAGTATTCATACCGTCGCTTTGAGTCTCATAAACTCGATCACCTACATTTAACCCTGTATAACTTTCCATCATATCTACAAGGTTGCGTGCTTCATCACCATAAGTACCGGAAAGAAAGGTCATGTCACCGGTTTCACCAGATACCGAACCTGTTATATTTGAGCATGTCAAACTGAAAACATCATACTTGACATAATCCCTGTCTACCAGAGTCACTTTATATGTTATTCTCGCTGTTTGCATGTTTGTTTCAGTATCACCCACCGGAAGATCAGCATTCTTGTAAGAGAAATCGATGTGATCAAGGTCTTCGAAATACAGTACCCGCTGTTTGGAATATAACCACATTATACGCCTATCCATGACTACCATCTGACTTGACCTGTCTATCGTGGTTTTGTTTATATTCATACCTAAAGTCATGATTCTGTAGACTAGAGAGTATTGTATTATCAGTCGATCTCGGTCAGTATAAATGGAGGGTATTCTAAAGAGGTATATTAATAAACCTGCAACAACTAATACAGCAAAGCCTGCGATTTCCCAAATCCATTCCATAATTCAAAGGCCCTTTGAAATTATCTCAATTCATATACTCTCTACAGGTTTTATCAAGAGTACATGAGACAGTATCCAAGCGTCAAGACAAATGCTAGAATTGAGTTATAGTACGCTTGATAATTAATCGAGCTGAAGTTAAGTGAAAAAATTGAGGCAAATAATATGAGTGATGAGCGAAAGGGATTAGTTCAGGTTTTAACTGGAAATGGCCGGGGGAAAACGACTGCTGCTCTAGGCACAGTTCTACGCGCCGTGGGGCAGGATTTTAGAGTTCATATTATTCACTTTATGAAAGGCACATATCCCTATGGCGAACAAAAAGCATTGCAGCATCTGCCAAATGTTACTGTTTCAAGATTTGGGAAGCTCGATTTCGTTGATCCAAACAATGTCCAGGATGATGAACGGGAAGAAGCGAGAAAGGCCCTGGAGGCTGGCCGGGAAGCGATTCACAGTGGTAAGTATGACATGGTTGTGCTCGATGAAGTGAATATCGCTTCTGGTTGGGGATTAGTGCCGGTTGAAGATGTGATCGACTTGATTAAAAGTAAACCTCAGGAAGTGGAATTAATCCTGACCGGTCGTTATGCCGATCCAAAGCTAATTGAGATTGCAGACCTGGTTACCGAAATGGTTGAAGTGAAGCATCCCTATCAACAGGGTATCAAGGCTCGTCAAGGACTTGAGTATTAATCCAGATATTGGATTGTAATACAAAAAAAGGGACATACGATAAAGTGCCCATTTTTTGATTGCCCAGAGAATCAGCTAATCGTCAAAATCGCCTTCCGGCCCTTTATCAGATTGAATAGTATCCCCTCTCTCGATAATTTTGCTTTCCGTCCATTCTGACGGGTCTTCGATTCTGCTCCCTTTACTGCCCAAGTCGTATGAACCGGCTTTCAAGATGGCTTCTATCGCAAGGGGTGCTGTATCCTTTGCATTAAAAACATTGACCAGCAAATTGTAAACGAACTCTTCAACTCCTTTTATCATTCTTTCCCGTATTTCACGAGGTTGGCTCATAAGCCTGTTTTCAAATGGGAGGTTGAGCTTCTTGTAATCTCCTTTTTTCAAGCCCTTCGAGTCGGCATAGGTAGTTATCTCAGACCATACCTCTTCCAATACACCTGCATTCTTTAATTTAATGAATTGTTCGTTGGAATCCAAAATAGCGTTCCCATAGTCATTCACTTCCAATCCCCAGGAAATCATTTGAAGAGCTGTAGCTACATTGGCTTTAGTTGTTTTTGTTTTTGAGGCAATTTCCCTAAGCCGATCAGAGCTATTCCCGGATGTTCCATGTTGCGCGCCAGATATTTTATATGGAGCCAGAGCATCGTGAATCTGGGCGGTCGTATCAATCTGTATACCCTCGTCGCTGGCTTCGATACCATGGGTAGTTCCATTATTCAAGGCGATCCAATCGGGGAAGATATCATTGGCATTAAGCCCCTGAATGAGGAATAGAGCTTCTTCTACCGTTGAAAGCCCGGCTTTTCCTTTTATTTCGCCTACTTCGGTTTCATACCCTGCCCATTTGGGAATTAAAGAATTCAACTGGAGATTTGATAAAAGGTTTTGGGCGTCAGGAAGATGGGATGCATCGATGGCGATAGATGTGACGCCAGATTCGAACAAAGTTGGTATCTCGTATTTTGCTTGCTCGATATCCTTTTCGCTTTTGATTCCATAATGGTCCGCATGAATTGCAACGGGGATCGTAATTCCCATTTCATTACAGGCTGCATCTGTTTGGCGTGCCATATTCCAGAGACTGACGTCGCAATAGGCATTGGCACCACCTTCAGATTTGGCTATTTCAATAATAACTGCAGCATTGGCTATTTGAGCTGCTCTGAGGACACCGCGAATGACGAAGTTGCTCCTTCCGTTGGCCGCAATGGTCATGGCATTGCCCTTGGCTATCATAGCTCGATCTATGACTTTGCCACTCACCAGCAATGCTTTGGAATGGGGGAAAGTTTTTACCACATTAGGAGGGCGACCGATTTCAAGTGCTTTCAAATAATCTGGTGCGAAATCTTGCTTCTGAGTCATACAATCTCCCTATGTTTAAAAAATGCTAATCATCACTTGTCATTATTAGCAAAGGCTGCATCCAGAAACTGTGGAAATGCGGACGTAGCCTACTGGTATTGTAATATTTCTCAACATTGACTAGCTTCTTGGAACTGGTAACTACATCGACTGGTACGTTATCATAGCGACCTTTTTTCAAAATAACAAGTCGGCCATATATCCCTTCAAAAATGAGATCCAGGGCCAAACTACCATAAGCAGTTGGAACAATTGAATCAAGGGCATCTGGTGCCCCACTACGGACAAGGTAGCCTAACTTCTGGTTAAGTATGTTCACTTTTCTACCATTATTATAATTTGGTGAAAGTTCTTTTAATCTTGATGAAACAAGGTCACCAATACCCCCTAATTTGGCATGGCCATAGGCGTCTGTATCGCTATCACAGTAAACCATGTCACAGTCTTCGAATGTTGCTCCCTCAGAAATCAGGACAGTCGAGTAATGGCTTGAGTTTTTACGTCTATCTTCAGACATCACCTCTGCAAGTTTCTCAATGTTAAATTTATACTCTGGTATAACACATCGGGTTGCTGCACCAGCCATTGTAGGCAGCATAGCTGTGAAACCGGCATAACGTCCAAAAACTTCGAGAACAAGGAATCTTTCGTGTGATCCTGCTGATGTGCGCAAATTATCAGTCATTGATATTGTCCTGGTAATACATGTGCTGAAGCCTATGCAGTAGTCTGTTCCGGGAACATCATTATCCATTGTTTTAGGAATAGCTATTACTTTGACTCCCTGATTGTGCAAGTGGACAGCATAGCTGAGTGTATCATCTCCACCGATAGGGATTAGATAATCGATTCCCAAGAAATCCAGGTTTTTCAAAACTTCGGGAGTAAGATCGTTAAGCTCATCATTGTATTTGTCTTGTAAATGATCGGGCACATCCGCTTTAGTTACACGGCCGGGATGAGTACGAGAGCTATGCAGAAAAGTACCGCCTGTTCGTCCTACCTGGTTGACGATATCTTCGGTAAGAACTCTGTAATGATCATGATTGTCAGCCTGTTTGTCACGAACAATAGACATAAGACCAGCCCATCCTCTCCGAATGCCAATGACCTGGTAACCTGCTCTGATTGCTCTGATCGTGATTGCTCGAATTGCTGGATTCAATCCAGGAACATCACCCCCGCCAGTCAGAACACCGATAGTTCCTTGTTTAAGGTTGATATTGACCATCTGACCATACCTCCGCCTTGATTGTAACGTCTTTACAGAGTTGACCCTAGAGAAATATTATTCTATTGCTGATGAAAATACAAATTGCAATTTTTATCAAACCAACCAGTTTATTGTTCCCGATAATATTTTTAGCAGATTGTTGCTAATCGATGCGTAGTAAAGCAATGAAATGAAGGCGGCACGTATTCTATGTATTATAAATAGTATAGGTGATTTGCAAATCGTCCCTATTTCTTAATATACTGATTGTGGAGGTTAGCCACGTTGGAGAAAGTAATACTGGCCACCAACAACAAGGGGAAAATAAGGGAGTTAAGCTCGCTGATATCTGGTGAATCATGGGAATTCATTTCTCCTGCTGCTGCTGGAATAGAGCTTGATGTTGAGGAGACAGGCAGGACATTTGAGGAAAACGCGGTTATAAAGGCAAAATCGTATGCAAAAGCATCAAACCTTCCGGCAATCGCGGACGATTCGGGATTAGAGGTAGACGCACTAAACGGTGATCCCGGAGTATTCTCGGCTCGATATGCTGGTCCGGATGCTTCTGACAATAAAAGAAACGAGTTTTTGTTATTCAATCTAGCTAATGTCCCCTGGGAAAAAAGAACCGCCCGCTTCAGATGTGTAATTGCCATTGCTTTTCCCGAAGACAGGCTCATCCTGTGCAAAGGTGAGTGCCCCGGAATCATAGCATTTGAACCTAAAGGGGAAAACGGCTTTGGGTATGATCCGGTATTCTATTTACCGGAACTCGGCAAATCCATGGCTGAAATCAGTCTAGAAGAAAAAAACAGAATCAGTCACCGTGCTAAAGCAGCACGCAAGGCTCAGGAATTCCTGACCGATTTGCTCCGTATGGGAGGATCATGACAGGCCTCTCCGATTCCTTTAATCGTCCCATCAACTACCTTCGTATTTCTGTTACCGATCGCTGTAACTTACGTTGTATATACTGTATGCCCTTGGAGGGTATTGAAACTCTAAGTCATGATGATATCCTGCGTTATGAAGAGATACACACTGTTGCCAAAGCAGCGGCTGAATTCGGTATTAACAAAGTGAGGCTTACGGGAGGTGAACCACTGGCGAGAGCTGGTTTGAGCAGCTTGGTAGGACTGTTAAATGATGTTGAAGGAATCGATGATCTATCTATTACTACGAACGGTATTCTTTTATCTAAGTATTCGCAGGAACTAAAAGATGCTGGTCTAAATCGGGTGAACGTTAGTCTTGACTCACTTAAGCCAGATAAATTCGAACAGATAACACGTATTGGGAAGCTTGAAGAAGTATTGGAAGGCATAGAGGCCGCTCGGGCAGTAGGACTCAATCCTCTAAAGACTAACATGGTAGTGATGCGCGGAATAAATGATGATGAAATAATCGAGTTTGCCCGTAAAACAGTTGACGAAGAGTGGCATGTTCGATTTATTGAGTTTATGCCGGTGGGAAATGGACAGCAATACGGACGGGAGAGGTTTATGCCAATCTCTGAGATATCGGAATGCATCGATTCATTGGGTGTCTTGGAACCTCATAAGCTAGATGGAAATGGCCCGGCAAAATACTATCGCTTACCTCATGCGAAAGGAACGATTGGATTTATTAGCCCAGTGAGTGAACATTTCTGTTTCCAATGTAACAGGTTGAGGCTTACAGCCGATGGGAAACTCCGCCCTTGCCTTCTTTTAGATGATGAGATTGATTTACGCAAACCATTACGTCAGGGAGCTTCGATCGATGATCTTAAAAAATTGATCGGACAGGCAATAGACTCCAAACCGGAATGTCACAATCTGCAGATGGGTACCACAGCAAAAAACAGGAGTATGTGCCAGATTGGGGGTTAATTAAATGATCGATATATACACTGATGGTGCATGTTCCGGCAATCCGGGGCCTGGAGGATGGGGAGCAATAGTTGTGCGAGATGGTGAGGAACTGGAGCTAAAAGGCGGAGCAGATGAAACTACGAACAACCGAATGGAACTAACTGCAGCCATCGAGGGACTGGAGCATACAACTGAAAATACTGAGATTACTATTCATAGTGATAGCCAATACCTGGTAAACACTATGACCAAGAATTGGAAAAGGAATACAAATCATGATTTGTGGCAGAAGCTGGATGATTTAGTTGCAAATAGGAAAGTGAATTGGGTTTGGGTTAGAGGGCATGACGGACATCCTCAAAATGAAAGAGCGGACAAACTGGCTGTTGAAATGATTGGTCAAGAAAGTAATATGCCAACACACTTCGATTCCTCCGGTCAAGTCCACATGGTAGATGTCTCTGAAAAAGCGTCAACTGAACGTATTGCCATAGCCAAGGGCACAGTTAAGATGAAACCGGAGACTCTCGAGGTAATCGAAAAGGGCCAAGCGGCTAAAGGTGATGTTCTTGCTTTGGCTCAGACAGCGGGTATAATGGCTGCCAAGAAAACTCCGGAACTGATTCCACTATGCCATCCACTGAGAATTACGAATGTATCGGTAGTGTTCTCGATGGACAAGAAGTCGAGTGCCATTGACATAACAGCTACGGTAAAGGCTGCGGAAAAGACCGGAGTTGAAATGGAAGCGCTCACAGCTGTATCAGTGAGTGCGCTAACTATTTACGATATGTGCAAGGCTGTTGATCGGGGAATGACGATTGAAAATATTCGATTGGTGAAAAAGACGGGCGGGAAGAGTGGGACAATCACACTTGAGTAAACTTGTCATTCTGATGGAGCAAAGCGACCGAAGAATCTCCAAGTAGAGGAACGAGATTCTTCGCTGAAGATCAGAAGGACATATTGCATTGGGTATCAAGTATGCAAATTGCTAATAACATAGCTGAAATGAAGGAGTTAAGAAGGAAACTACCGGAATCGGTGGGATTCGTACCCACCATGGGTTTCCTTCACGAAGGACATTTTTCACTGATTCGGCGAGCTCGTGCCGATAACAAAAGCGTAGTCGCCAGTATATTCGTCAATCCCACACAGTTTGGTCCCAATGATGATTTCGAAGCCTATCCGCGAGATGAAGAACGCGACCTGGCGCAGCTCGAAGCGGAGAATACAGATGTGGTCTTCATGCCTCAACCATCGGAAATGTATCCCGTTGATGCAAGCACATGGGTTTCAGTTGAGGGATTGACAGAGGGTCTTGAAGGGGCCGCGCGTCCAGAGCATTTTCGGGGAGTTACCACTATCGTAACTAAGCTGTTCAATATTGTTGAGCCAACACGATCCTATTTTGGACAGAAGGATGCTCAACAGGCATTGGTTATTCAGAAAATGGCCAAAGATCTAAACATGAATTTGGAAGTCATCATTTGTCCCACAGTACGGGAACCTGATGGCCTGGCAATGAGCAGTCGCAATGTTTATCTGAATGCCGAAGAGCGCAGGTCGACTCTCGTACTGCATAAATCATTGAAACTTGCACAACAGCTATTTTCTGATGGGGAGAGGGACGCGGATTTAATTAAACGTAAAATGCATGAGATGATAGGAAACGAACCGAGGGCTGAGATCGATTATATAAGCATTGCTGATACTGATACTCTGCAGGAGTTAGATAGTATCAAAGAAAAAGCTCTCGTGTCTTTAGTAATTAAAATCGGAAAACCTCGGTTGCTGGATAATGTGATTCTGGGAGGCCCGGATTGAGAATACTTGTTACCAATGATGATGGTGTTTACGCCGAAGGGCTGTGGGCTCTGGTAAAGGAGCTGAAGCAAGTCGGTAAGGTCAGTGTCGTGGCCCCCGATCGTGAACAGAGCGCTGTTGGGACGTCGGTCACTCTTCACCATCCCCTCCGAATGAAGAAAGTTCAGCCGAAAATAAAAGGTGTGGAAACCTATTCTGTTGAAGGTACACCAGCCGATAGTGTGATTATCGGTTTGCAGTTAGTAGCCAAAGATGGGATCGACCTGGTTGTTTCTGGAATCAACGAAGGTATAAACCTGGGTAATGATGTGTATATCTCTGGAACAGT
>CAZWIP010000022.1:0-23298 GCA_964634125.1 uncultured Dehalococcoidia bacterium | reverse complement strand
CTCCATACAGCCACTATATCACAAAGTGACTATTAGTGTTAACAGGCCCTAGTTCAATACGAGAGATCCTGTCTACTCCGGTAACTTCCACTGCCACAACATCAATACGCCATAATTCAGGCGAATCCTGATGCTCCTGCAAATAAGTTTCGGCCAGTTCGACAAGTTTGGTTTTCTTGGCCAGGGTTATCGATTCCTCAGGGCTACCGAATTTCCGATCTCTTTTGGTGCGAACTTCAACAAATACTAGATAGTCTCCGTCCCGGGCAACGATATCGATCTCGCCTATGGGACAACGATAGTTACATTGAACAATTTCATACCCGTGCTTTTCGAGGTGATCTTTGGCGGCCTGTTCCCCAAATACTCCAAGTCGTTTTCGATTATCCCCCATGTTTCTCCAGTATTCGTCGCACGGGGCCAAAACTGCTGCGGTGGATTGGGCAACAGCCTATTCTCCCCAGATTTTCCATATGTTCTCTGGTGGGATACCCCATATTCCGAGCAAAGCCAAATCCAGGATATAGAACGTCATATTCCATCATGAGCCGATCCCGGTAGACCTTGGCAACAATTGAAGCAGCCGCAATGGAAAGGCAGAGGCTATCTCCCCTGATAATGCTTTTCTGAGGAATTTCAAGTTCGGGCAAAGTGACAGCATCGATAAGTAATGAATCTGGATGACATGAAAGATGAGCCACGGCATTACACATGGCCCTGCGAGTAGCTCCGACAATTCCGTACAGGTCAATCTCCTCATGAGTGGCCATCCCGATACCTACTGCCGCTGCTTCTCTATGGATGCAATCTGAAAGAAACTGGCGTTTTTTAGGGGCAACTTTTTTGCTATCCCTAACCTGAGATAACCAGGATGAGTCATTCTCTGATGAGAGAATCACGGCACCAGCCACCACTGGCCCCGCCAATGGCCCTCGACCAACTTCATCGATCCCGGCAACAAGTTTGTATCCTTTACTCCAGAGTCTTTCTTCTTCGATGAAAGTCGGCGTATTGTTCATATCATCACGATTATACCCGTAAAAATGTACATTAACAAAATCTGTGTTTCTATTAAGGTAGTATCATCTGTATATGGATGTCCCCGCAATAAATTTGGGGGCTAGTCCCATATAACTTGGGCGTCTGCACGCTTGAACGTTCTCAGCTTTGGATATATCCTATCAATCGCAGAAGCAAAGAAAAATGAAAGAACTGACCAGCGGCAAACTCGCCGGATTACAGAAACTGTCTAACGATAAAGGCATCCTTAGTATGTGTGCCATGGATCACCGCAGATCACTGAGGAAGATGCTCTGCAACGATGATCCATCATCTGTCAGTTACCAAAAGCTGGTGGATTTTAAAATAGACCTCTGCCGGGAGCTAGCTCCATATGCCAGTGCCGTTATGCTTGATCCGGTCTACGGTGCCACCCAAGCAATTGCCATGAGGATCGTTCCCGATGACACCGGGCTCATTGTCACTCTGGAAGGGGAGGACTATGATGTCCCTGGAGATAATGCAGAGTTCGCCGAAGTGATCCAAGATTGGGACGTCAGCAAAGCAAAAGGGATTGGTGCCTCAGCTGTCAAGGTCCCCTTCTTGTATCGCCCTGATATGCCCAATATTGCTTTTAACCAACTGAAAAGTGTCAGCCGATTTGCATTCGAATGCACGGAGGCCGATATGACACTTGTCCTTGGACCAAGAAGCTACCGAGTGAGAGAGCTGGAAAGGGATCATCCCAGGTTCGCCAAAAAGAAACCTGAACTGATTACTGATACAGTCTACCAGCTTTCAGCACTACCTATCGACCTGCTTAAGATCGAGTTCCCGGTAGAAACGATTTCTGCAATGAGTGAACAAGAATTGCTCAATATCTGTATGCAGGTAAATGCGGCATCGCTCGTTCCCTGGGTACTGCTCAGTGCGGGAAATGATTTCGAGATATTTATTCACCAATTAGAGATAGCATGCAAGGCCGGGGCTTCCGGCTTTCTGGCAGGCCGATCCGTTTGGCAAGAAGCTACTATTGCCCATTCTCGAGAAGAGAGAATTGAATTTCTCCAAACTACAGCGGTAGAGAGACTGCAGCAAGCAACAATGATAGCTAATACATATGCAGAGCCCTGGCAACACAAATTCGAGACCGACCTCGACAACTCTCATCAGATCGCCAGAATACTGTATCAAGAATCACAAGTCTAGGCCCTCCGGCCGGCCTCTGTTTTTCTACCACTTTTCAACTCATTCTATCATTGCATGTTCGCTTCGGTCTATGGACGTGTTCAACTTGCTCCCCATCTCTGCGATTTGCTATACTAACACTCGTTTCGCAAGAAGCATTGAGCAGGATGAAATACGATACTGTCATAGGATTGGAAGTCCACTCTCAATTACTGACCAAGAGCAAGATGTACTGTCGGTGCAGCACGGACTACATCAACGATCCGCCTAATACACATGTATGCCCTGTATGTTTAGGTATGCCGGGAGTTCTTCCTACCATTAATCAGAAGGCAGTGGAATACACCATCATGACCGGTCTGGCGCTCAATTGCACCATACCCAATTTCACTAAATTCGACCGAAAAAACTATCCCTATCCCGATTTAATGAAGGGCTATCAGATTTCCCAGTACGACCTGCCTTTTTGCATTGACGGCTCGATTGAGATTGAAATCAACGGAATCAATAAAAAATGTGGGATTACGCGCGTTCACCTGGAAGAAGATGTTGCCAAACTGATACATCGTACCGATCCCTCCGGGGAAACATATAGTTTGATGGATGTAAACCGCGCCGGAATGCCTCTCATGGAGATCGTGGGAGAACCGGATCTCAGTTCCCCTGAAGAGGCCCGTTTGTATCTGATGAAGATGCACGGTATTCTTAGATATCTGGGTGTCTCGACTGGCAATATGGAAGAGGGAAGCTTCCGCTGCGATGCCAACATCAGTCAACGTTCAGTAGAGGATGGTACTGCCTTTCCCAAGGTAGAAGTCAAGAATATGAACAGTTTTAAAGGCGTTTACTCCGCCTTGAAATACGAAGAGGAACGACAGAGGAAGGTTATTGAATCAGGAGGAAAACTGATCCAGGAGACAAGGGGTTGGGTTGATGATGAAGGGATCACGGTATCACAGAGAAGCAAGGAATACGCCCATGACTATCGGTATTTTCCTGAACCGGATCTGCCTCCGCTTATCGTAAGTTCAGATTGGACCGAAACAATTCGGTCTGGCATCCCGGAACTGGCCGATGCCAAAAAAGCCCGCATTATGGTACAGTATAGTCTGACAGAGTATGATGCAGAACTCCTCGCCAGTTCGAGGGAATTTGCTGATTACTTTGAATCATGTGTGGAGTTAGCATCTGAAGAACAGAAAACTGAAGGTCGAGCCAAGACTGTAGCCAACTGGATGTTAGGGGAGCATCTCAGGCTTCTCAATGATGCAGGAATCGAGATAACCAAATCCAAAATTGCACCACAGCAGTTTGTAGAGATGCTCAACATGATAGACCAGGGAACATTAAGTACTACCCTGGCAAAGCAAGTATTTGAGGAAATTTTTACCACAGGCAAGAAGCCTGCTACAATTGTTGAAGAAAAGGGACTAAAACAGATAAGCGGAACCGATGAGATCGAGCCCATTGTGGATCAGGTTTTGCAGGAGAATCCCAAAGTAGTGGCCGAGTTCAAAGGTGGCAAAGAAAAGGCATTACAATTCCTGGTTGGCCAGGTAATGAAGAAGACCAAGGGACAGGCTAAACCAGATTTAGTGAATAAGTTATTTAAGGAAAAGTTACAATGAATTCTTCAATTCAAATCGCAGCAATTATCATCTCCATCGCATTGATAGGTGTGATACTGATCCAGGCAAAAGGATCGGGAGGGCTGGGGGGTATTTTCGGTGGAGCGCAGAGTTCTGGCGGGTATAGAACCCGGCGAGGTATCGAGCAAACCCTATTTAGACTAACCATTATTCTGGCAGTGATATTTGTAGCTATCTCAGCTATTAGCGTAAAGATCAGCTGAATTATAGACTACGGGAGCCCATTCGTAAAAAGAGGCCTTCGGTGTTAGTTTGAGATAGGAGGGCTACCCAAAATGCCCACCAGCAACAGGATCATCACCCTGCTTACAGATTTTGGTACGAGCGATGGTTATGTAAGCATCATGAAAGGGGTGATCCTGGGCATTAACCCAGACGCCACTATTGTAGACATCTCTCACGACGTTCAACCCCAAAACATCCGGCAAGCAGCATACCTTCTGGATACCGTTTATGCCTATTATCCCCAAGACACCATCCATATTGTAGTAGTAGATCCTGGCGTTGGAACAAAACGGCAAGCAGTAGTTGTTAAAACCCCTGAAGCACTTTTTATTGCACCGGATAATGGAGTCCTGAGTCTGGTGGCCAAAGATAGAATCGGAACAATAGCGATTACTAATCCCAAATACTGGCTTAGTAAAGTAAGTGCAACTTTTCATGGACGGGATATTTTCGCACCTGTGGCAGCCCATCTCTCACTGGGTATCTCTCCTAATAAATTCGGGGAGACCATCTCTTCCATCATCACACTTGCAAGTCCCCAACCGAAAATTGAACCGGATGGCGCTATAATCGGCCAGGTGATACACATCGATCACTTCGGCAATCTGATCACCAATATAAAGAGCAATGACCTTCCGCAAACCGACTTCGTCATCGAGTTGAAAAACAGCGTGATTAGCAGACTGATCTCGTCATACGCAGAGGGAGATGAACTTCTAGCACTCATTGGCAGCAACGACCACCTTGAGATAGGAGTCAAGAACGGAAATGCAGCTGCTATTTTAGGAGCAGAATACGGAGACAGGGTAAACATCATTACGAATCCAAACCCATAAACATACGTTGACTTGATATTCAAGGCACCAGCTGATATGCTGTTGGCACAGAAAGACCATGGGCTAACAGTCCATGGTGAATACGGATTTTGGAGGATACAGTGGCTACCGTGAAAGTTTGGGTGGCGGAAACCCGCCCGCAATTTTTACTGCTCACACCAATATGTGTTTTCGCTGGAATTGCAGCTTCTTTATATGATGGTGTTTCTTTCCACGGCCTATATTTTGCCCTTGCACTAATAGGAGGGCTGTGCGCGCATATTACGGTTAACGTACTCAACGATTACTCTGATTTCAAAAGCGGAGTAGATCTAAAAACCATTCGAACACCATTCAGCGGTGGAAGCGGAATTCTTCCTTCGGCCGCAATGAAGCCCAGGGAAGTCCTTATGCTCGGTCTTGGCAGCTTGGCAGTTGTGATCGGTATTGGGATATACTTCATCACGGTGTATGGAGTGGATATATTACCGATAGGGATCGTGGGGGTGATCTGCGCTTCCCTTTACACTCCAACCATCACCAGGATGCCTGGAGCCAGCGAGATTGCTGCCGGTGGCGGATTCGCTCTTATTACGCTGGGCACCTATTTCACTCAAGACGGAACTTACAGCAGTGCGTCGGCTGTGGTGACAATGGTCACTTTTTTCCTGGTTGCTAATCTACTTCTCATTAATGAGATTCCAGACACGGAAGCCGACCGAATCGGGGGAAGAAGGCACCTGCCAATAACATTTGGAACTCAAGCTGCTGCTAAAGTATATGCACTGGTTGTTTTTCTTGCGTATGCTACAATCATTGTGGGTGTAGTCACAAAAGCAATTCCAGTTCTGGCATTGCTCGGTCTGTTGACTCTGCCGTTTGGAATCAAAGCAATCAAAGGTGCTATCAGAAATCACGACGACATTGAGAAACTGGTTCCATCTCTGGGCGCAAATATCCTGGTGGTGCTGGTAACTCCGTTACTGATGTCTATTGGAATCACGATTTGGACCTACGTAAGTTAATCCAGTTTGATTAGAAGGAGTTCTTGGAATGGATCAAGCAGGAATGATTATATTCCTCGCACTGATATTTGCGGCATTTTACTTTCTCATGATCCGCCCGCAACGTAAACGGCAGAAAGAGCATAAGTCGTTCATCGAGGAATTGCAGACAGGAGATAAAGTAATCACAATCGGAGGTATGTTTGGCGAAATAGATTCCGTTGACGAGCAAGACTTTATTTTAAAAGTTGAAGACGGAACTAGAGTCAAATTCCTCAAGAACAGTATTATGGGCAAACAGCAGACGGATCTCTCAGAGGATTAGGCTCAACGTGGATTGAATCCGCCATTACAGTTCCTCTGCGATGTAACGTATTTCTCTGAGTGGTCTCTACCATCAGCCCAACATACATTGAGAGGGCGTCACGTGAAATTGAATCTAAGTCCAGGCAAAAGACGCCGTATAGCCATAAGGACAAAAGAGTCCTTTTTCTTCATCAGGGAAGTAGTAAACGAATTCCTGACCGATAACTGCCCCCATTTGGCTGCCTCCGTCTCCTATTACGTACTGTTAACTATCTTCCCCCTAACGCTGGCCGCGATTACAATTGTGGGTGCCATTACACATGACACTGAATCTCAAGACGACGTGATCCAGGCTATTGGTGGGTTCCTGCCAGTCTCGAAGGCAGTTATCTCAGACGTCATCAACGATACCGGTGAACAATGGGTCGCCGCAGGAGCACTGGCTACACTTGCTTTGCTATGGGGCGGAATGGCCGTTTTTAGTGCGCTGCGAAAGGCTCTCAATGCCGCCTGGGGAATACGAACGCCCCGTTCTTTTTTCATGGAAAGATTACTGGAACTGTGTATGATGCTGGGAGTTGCACTGTTATTGCTGATATCTTTTGGCATCAACGCTAGCGTTGAAGGTGTCCGAGAAGCAAGTGACACTGCTGTAGGTGGTTTTTTCAGCGAAAACATTTTCTGGAACGCGGTCCGAATTCTAATCACCACTGGCCTGGCATTTGTTACTTTTATGATGCTATATAAGTTCATCCCTAATGCACGGATACGATGGGGGGATATATGGGGAGGGGCATTGATTGCTGCAGTCGGATTTGGAGCAGCCCAACAGGTATTTATCTTGTATGTCTCTCCAGAGGAACCGTACAGTGTGATCTACGGCTCTCTTGGAACGATCATCGCGTTGATGGTCTGGGTATATGTTTCAGTTGTTATTCTTCTATTTTGTGCCAAGCTAACCGCGATCCACTCAAGGCGTAGAATTTTCACCCCCACCACCAGAAAATGGACCGGCAGACGCAGACTTAGTAACCGTATAAAAACCAACGCCTCACCAGGGCGGTTCGGTGGCCCCGACCCTTTTGAAATAAGTCCAATCAGCCAGAACAGACCTGATAAAGACTGATTTTCCCGTATTACTATGGAAGGAGACACTTCAAAAATGATTAGGAACGTGTGCTTGGTGTTTATTGTACTGGTCTTAGCCCTCAGTGGAATGGCCTGTGTAGATTCAGAAAAAGAAACCTCCAGCCCTCAGGATAACGTTACGACAGAAAGCAGCCCAACATCCCCCAGCAACCCGATCCCGGCTGACGCACCATCTCAGACTCAATCGGAACCGCCACCCCCTTCAACAGCCATATCAGCTATGGAGCTTTCCACTTGCATCGCTGATATCGTTGAACTCGTTCAACCGGCTGTGGTTTTTATTTCGGCAAAAGTGGAAACACAGAGTTTTTTCTTCAACCAGAGCAGTGTCCAGACCACATCCGGTTCGGGGGTGATCATCTCTCCGACTGGTTATATTTTAACTAATAACCACGTCGTCGGGGATGCTATTGAACTGGAGGTATCTCTACCCGGTATTCCCGAGGCATTCGAAGCCGAGGTGATCGGGACAGACCCATTGACTGATCTTGCCGTGATACAAATCGAAGGAGATGATTTCCCCACTGTTCCATTCGGGAATGCTTCGGCATTACGGCCAGGCAATCTGGTCGTCGCCATGGGATACCCACTGGCCCTGGAGCATGGAGCTACAATCACACTGGGAGTAGTGAGCAATACCGAACGTTCATTCACAGTGGGCAATGCCACATATTATGATGTTATCCAAACCGACGCCGCTATCAATCAGGGAAACAGTGGCGGACCACTCATCGATCTCAATGGGAACGTTGTTGGCATAAACTCAGTTCTTGCAGGACTGGCCCAGAATATTGGATTCGCCGTCAGTTCCAACACTGCTGATCCGGTATACGAGGCCCTCATAGGTGATGAGCATCGGGTCATACGTCCGTGGCTCGGAGTCCACCTGCAGACGGTTACCCCAGACGTCGCGGTTGATGCTGATCTACCACGGCAATCCGGAGTTGCCGTTGCCAATGTGGAAGAGGATAGTCCTGCAGATCTGGCCGGCCTTAAGGTCCGCGATGTCATCACTGAGTTTGAAGGTATGGAAGTAACCGAAGCTACACAACTAATCAAAGAACTGTGGCATCATAATGTTGATGAAGAAGTGACTCTAACATATTGGCGTGGTAAGAAACAAAAGGAAGTCACGATCAAACTCACAATGGAAAGACCTGAGTAGTCACTCTCAAGGAATGTCGATATTGCTTCAGAACCTCTTGCAGCTTAGAAACCTGTGGGAGGTTCTCTTTTATCCTGACCCAGACGAACCGGACCCAAAACGTCTTGATCGTGATATTTGGTTTTTTTGTAAACCACGAAGAATAGAATGTAAGAGTGTAACAATCTGCAATGCAATCCCGTAGAGACGTCCCGGCGGGGCGTCTCTACGTGGTAGATAGGATTTTTATCCATTTTGCGCAAGATTTAAGGTTTAAGGCCTAACTTACCTTTTCGCCATATGTTGCGCAGCTATATACCCGAAGATAAAACTCTTGGACTGGCAGGCACCACTCGTATACATGAAACCGTGTGTCAGGAAAGCCGCCGTATTGCTGGTGGCATAGAGTCCCGATATGACTTCTCCCTGAGAATTGATCACCTGAGCATTTGAGTTGGTCACCAGACCTCCCAAAGTCCCAACAGTGCCTAATTCGAGCTTAACTCCCCAGAATGGTGCTGTCTCCAACGGGCCCAGCACAGGATGTGGTGAAAAATCGGGGTTCCGCCGACTGCCCCAGTAATGATTGTATGTGCTTTCCCCTCGATGAAAATCTGGGTCTTTTTCTTCACTGGCATACTTGTTAAAACGGTCAACTGTCTCTACCAGAGTATCTCCCGGAATACCCAGCTTTTCAGCCAGTTCTGGTAAAGTATCTGCTTTTATCAGCCAATCGGTATTGGCTACCATTGTAGCCAGCATGCTCATACCTGAATTGTCCATTTCCGAATTATCGGTTATCCAATAGAGCGGTGCGTTGGCCAGCTCTGAAGTATTCCTATTATAATCAAGGAAAGCTCTGCCAATATCAGGGTAGAAGGACTCATTACAGCACCGTTTGCCATGCTTGTTCACAATGATATTACCCGGATATCCATACGAGAGCGGTCTAAAAAACGGTTTGCCCTGAACCACCTCTTTATCAACATGATACATCGGCTGAAATATGGCATGCTCCATGAGAGCAATAGCGGCGCCAACCTCCATCCCCATAATGTGACCATCTCCCTCGAGAGAGTTTGGGGACATGCCGCGAAGGTTGGTAACATTCATGAATTTACGAGCCAACTCGGGATTCCATTCGAACCCACCCGAAGCCAGTAGAACTCCTTTATTAGCTTTCACAAAAAAGTCCTTGCCATCCTTTTCAGCTCTGAGGCCAACGACCCTCCCGTTCTCAACTATCAACTGACGGCCCCGGACATTGGTGATCACTTCGATACCCCGCTCCGCACATCCCATCACCAGTCCACCGATGAGTCCCCTTCCTTCAGCCCATTTTTCGCGCATACCGGCAAAGAAGGGAACAGGATCAGGGCGAACCTTGCCTACCAGGGGATGTTGCTTTTCTGCTTCGGTCAACAGAGGGATCATGATCTCAGGATCGGAGTAAATCTGACGTCCTTTCTTTTTGCCTCCGGGAAGATCAGCATAATAGTCCGGACTGGCTTCTATCGTCAGCTTTAGCGGAGTGTGTTCCTCAATGTAACGCACTGCTTCTGGGCCAGTATCGAGAAAAGCATTGAGAACGTCCTCATCATGGCGACCCATACTGGTGGTACGAATGTGGAGCAAGGCCTCTTCCTTTGAATCATCAAGGCCTGCCTGAGCCATATGGTCGTTGAATGGTACCCAGAAAACACCTCCCGAAAGTGCGGTACCCCCACCCAGATAATCTGTTTTTTCCAGCAGCACAGTTTTAAGGCCCAGATCGTGGCCCATGATCACAGCGGCTAATCCACCCGAGCTTGAACCCATAGCTGCCAAATCAACTTCCATATCCCAATGTTCCGGAACATTATTCTGCAAAACCATCTTATCCCCCCTTAATTATGTTTTAGGATCGTGGAAATTTTAACATTTGAATAGGTTAATGACAAACGGATCCCGCTTTGTTTTCAGCTATCTTTGCCAGGTGCAACGAGGTCCAATTCTGTCATTTTATCGGCAACATCTTTCATCCCAAGTTCTTCAAGGTTTTCCCTTGTCTGAAGTCCAGTACCTGCATCCCAACCACGAATCTTATAGTATTCTTCTTTCATTTGCTCAAACTTTTTCTTGTCCACGATCGATCCTATCTGTGATATTGGAGCGCCATCTTTTCCCGGTACGAGACAATCGGGGTCCATCACGCCAAATTTCAGCGGTTTTTCGCACCATTCGTCCGGAAGTTTGTCATCCACTTTTGCTTTCCACCCTTCCCGTAATAGGATTGCTCGCTGTAAGTTAAATACTCTTGAGCCTATATTATAAAGTGCCTGTTCATCCACTTCTTCTCCAGTGATAGCGGAGAGTAGTTTGCTCTCTAATGAAGGATCGCCGACATGATCCTCGGTGTGTTTAATTGCGAGAATGGGATATATCCAGTCACAGACGATCAAACACTCTTTGGCATACTGTCGATCTTGAATCATTCTGGCTGCCAGGGCTTTGCCTTCATACGATGTGAAGTCCGCTGCCTTCTCACTCCCCCAGAATCTCCTGGCAATACCTTGGAGTGCATCGGTGGAAACATAAGCCCCCTCGATCTCTTTAACCCAGCTAACCCACTGCGCCAACGTCAGCCCCACTTCATGGAGTTGCTGAATGGGCTCCCGAGGTTCCATAGCCCAAAGGAGAGCGGTAGTAATATACAATCTTGGATCGTAGGGATCAGTATGTCTGATAAAAGAAGGCGCTTCACCGCCGATCTCTCTGGCAGCTTTTTCCATACCCTGAGCCAGTATTCCCCCAAAACCCTCACGGAAGGCAATCATTCGCGCCATGGTTTCAATGAACTCAAGGCTACCGATTTTTGAAAAGGGGAGACCGGTACTTTCCTCGGTTACAATCCCATTTTTGAAACACCGGCCCAACCAGCCAAGCATCGCTTCCAGTGCCCACGTATCGAGCCCGTAGTCATCACAGATTTTATTAGCATGGAAAGGGACTTCATTCTGCTCGCCGTAGTATCTCCAGGACCATTGGAGATAAAACATGCCGGACTGGCACATGTACTTACCGCTTTTTCCATCGTCGGTGGTGTATTTCACCCTTATACAGTCGGCCATGCAACCATAGCAGGGATCCTTTTTTGCTTTTGCCCCCGATACCATGAAGTCTGTTCCCCACGCTGTAAAAGAACCGCTACTGAGGCTTCGGAAATAGTTCGTGAGTTCGCGGAGTTTCTCCGGTTGAGCAACGTTCACTCCTTTTTGTAATCCCTTGACCATAATGGCCTTCAACTTTTTCGATCCCATCACCGCACCCAAGCCACCTGATCCGCTAGCATCGTTATCAGCCAGCAGGTTGGCTGTTACCACTTCATTCTCCCCGGCAGGGCCGATGGTCACCACTCGAACAGATTTGCCCAAATCGTTTTTGAGAATTTCCCGGGTTTCGATGGCACCTTTGCCCCACACGTCGGAGGCATCTTTAAGCTCAACCATACCGTCGTGGATGAAAAGATTAACCGGACTTGCGGATTTTCCCTGAACAACGATCCCGTCATATCCTGCAAACTTTAGCTCTGCACCCCACAACCCACCCAGATTGCTATAGCAAAACTTTTCCGGTTCTGTTTGAGGTGATTTCCCGAAGACCCCCCACCTGGACCCACCAACTACCGGAACTCCTGCCATGGGCCCAAGGGCAAATATGAGCCTGCTTTCTTCGTCAAATGCACTTACTTCCGGGGATACTTCGTCCCAGTATATCTTGGTAGCAACACCCCGACCACCAACAAATGCGCTTGAATAATCAAGGGTTGAGGCCTCCGATATTTTACCGGAGGAGAGGTCTACTCGCAGAATTTTACCGGCATAACCGTACACTGCCATCGTTCGCCTCGCAGAGCTTACGCTCGTATTCTTCGACCAACTTTAAAGGAATCCCTCAGCCAAGTCAACTAACAAGTTCCTCACGTGGTTTTGCACCAGCTTTTAATGATATCCGGGGGAAATCCATGCTAAAATGGATCTACCTTTTGGATGCAAACATGACTTCCGACGATACCATAACCATCGCTGAACTGCGGCATAAAGTGCAGAAATTTGTGGACGACAGGGACTGGAACAAATATCACCATCCCAAAGATGTTGCCATTTCCATCGCCATCGAAGCTGCGGAATTAATGGAGCATTTTCAATGGATCAAAGAGAACGAACTTGACGAGGTTATCAAGGAAAAGTCTGCGGAATTACAGGATGAGCTTGCCGATATCATGATCTACTGTCTGAGTTTTGCCAATGCAGTTGGGATAGACATATCTCATGCCGTGACCCAAAAAATTCAAAAGAACGAATCGAAATACCCCATTGAGGAAGTCAAAGGTAATTACAAAAAGTATACTGAGATACGTAATAATGAAGATCACTAATGAATGCTACGATTGTCTGGGTCGATTGGTCCATCAAGCCGCTGATCTGGCCACCGAAGACCCTGCCGTAAAATCCAAGGCAATTGAAGAAGGACTAAAACTTCTCGAAAGAGAGTTCTCTTTGGATAAGACCTCCATTGCCGTCGCCACTCCGTTACACCAATTGATCAGGTCGGTGACCGGTAATCCTGATCCCTATTTCAAAATGAAAGAAACTGAAGTGGCCATGTCCAGAATACTCTATCAAGAATGGAAAACCAATGCTCACAATGATCTCAGGAGTGATATTGAGATTGCTGTTCGAGGGAACTGCATTGATTTCTTCAGGGACCCCGATGAAATCAAGAAAGACTTCGCTCAGCCCGTTGAGTTCGCAATCGATGACATTGATAAGCTGGAAGCGAAATTAGTAGAATCTAAAAACATCCTCTACCTGGCAGATAATACCGGCGAGGTGTTTTTCGACCTGAATCTTGTACGCCGATTTGGGGATTTTGGCAATGTCACATACGTCGTAAAGGAATCGCCCGTCCAAAATGATATAACCCTATCGGATATAGGATATTTCGGGTTTACCGGCGAACTTCCCAGTGTCATCACTACCGGCACCAATACCCCTGGTGTGATAATGGAGGAAGCATCGGACGAGTTCAAATCCGAATTTGAAGCGGCCGACCTGGTATTAGCCAAAGGAATGGGATACTGGGAAACCCTCTCCGAGCTACCTGCGGAAGAAAAAGTATTTCATCTTCTCAAAGCCAAATGCGTGCCCGTGGCCAGATCACTGGGAGTGCCGCTAGATAGCTACGTGGCACTTTTAAGGTGAAAACCGGTTTTCAGTAGGGTCGACTGCTCCAGTCTCCCCTACTGCCTCCACCGCCTTGCGGAATTCAATCTCATCCCCCGAAGCATCCACTACTATGGTATCCCCATCCATGAAGGTGCCATCAATTATCTTCAGGGCCAGCGGGTCGAGTATTCGCCGTTGGATGGCACGCTTGAGAGGCCGGGCTCCGTATGTTGGATCAAATCCCTCATTGGCCAGCAGGTCTTTGGTGGCATCGGTCATTTCAATATGTATTTGCCGACGAAGAAGACGCTTCAAAAGGTTCTGTAATTGTATATCCACAATCTGATGTACATGATCGCGCGTCAGCCAATGGAAAATGATAATCTCATCAACACGGTTCAGGAATTCCGGTTTGAAGTGCTCTCTCAGAATATCCATGAGCCTATCGTGCATATTATTCTCATCATCCGGTTTCATTTGGCCAAACAAAGAAGTCCCCAAATTGGAGGTCATGATTACCACTGTGTTCTTGAAATCAACGGTTCGTCCGTGCCCGTCGGTCAACCTTCCATCGTCGAGTATTTGCAGCATGGTGTTGAACACATCAGGGTGGGCCTTTTCGATCTCGTCGAAGAGAACCACCGAATAGGGTTTGCGCCTCACCGCCTCGGTTAGTTGACCACCCTCATCGTACCCGACGTATCCCGGAGGCGCGCCGATCAGTCGGGAAACGGTGTGTTTTTCCATATATTCGGACATGTCCAGCCGGACCATCGCCTGCTCATCATCGAATAGAAATTCCGCCAGCGACCGGGCCAGTTCCGTTTTTCCCACACCGGTAGGCCCCAAAAAGATGAAGCTGCCCAGCGGACGGTCGGGGTCCTGCAATCCAGCTCGCGCTCGCCGAATGGCGTTACTGACGGCGACAATGGCTTCATCCTGTCCCACCATCCGCAGGTGAAGTCTATCCTCCATCTGCAGCAGTTTTTCAATTTCTCCTTCGAGAAGATTGCTCACCGGGATATGTGTCCATCGGCTGATAACTTCGGCGATATCTTCTTCCCCGACTTCCTCTTTGAGCATCTTCTGATTCTGTTGCAATTCGCTAAGCGCGGCTTCCTTTTCTTTCAACTGGTTTTCCAGTTCCACCAGTGTGCCGTAACGCAGTTCAGCCGCCTTTTCCAGGTCGGCCTTCCTCTCTGCCTGTTCTACATCGGTATTGGCCTGTTCGATCTGCTGTTTGATTTGCCGGATTGCCTGGATGGCATCCTTCTCCTGCTGCCACTGCGCTCGCAGCGCGCCGCTTTCTTCTTTCAAATCAGCCAGTTCTTTTTCCAGATTGCTTAGTCTTTCCTTGGAAGCGGAATCCTTCTCTTTTTTGAGGGCCTCCCGTTCGATCTCAAGCTGCATCTTGCGGCGTTCCACCTCGTCGAGTTCGGCGGGCATGCTGTCGATTTCCATTTTGAGTTTGGAAGCTGCTTCATCCATCAGGTCGATGGCTTTATCTGGCAGGAACCGATCGCTGATATAGCGATTGGAAAGCACCGCCGCCGAAACCAGAGCCGCATCCTTTATCTTCACTCCGTGGTGAACCTCATATCGCTCTTTTAAACCTCGCAGGATGCTGATGGTATCTTCAACTGTTGGCTCGTCCGAGAGCACAGGCTGGAACCGTCGCTCCAGTGCCGCGTCTTTTTCTATGTATTTTCGATACTCGTTCAGGGTAGTGGCACCAATGCAATGGAGTTCGCCCCGGGCCAGCATCGGCTTGAGCATGTTGGAAGCGTCCATTGACCCTTCGGCAGCACCGGCCCCGACAACCGTGTGCAGTTCGTCGATGAAGAGGATGATTTCGCCGTTCGATTCTTTGACCTCTTTCAGAACGGCCTTGAGCCTTTCCTCGAATTCGCCGCGGTACTTGGCCCCGGCCACCAGCGCCCCGAGGTCCAGAGCCACGATGCGTTTGTTTTTAAGCCCCTCCGGCACGTCTTTGTTTACGATGCGCCCGGCCAGTCCTTCGACGATGGCCGTCTTGCCGACGCCGGGCTCGCCGATGAGCACCGGATTGTTTTTGGTCCGGCGGGAGAGAACCTGGATTATGCGCCGGATTTCCTCATCACGCCCGATCACCGGGTCGAGTTTGCCTCGGCGCGCCATTTCGGTCAGGTCCTGCCCGTATTTTTCCAGCGCGTTGTATTTGCCTTCCGGGTTGGGATCGGTCACTCGCTGGCTTCCCCGGATGCCGGTAAGAGCGTTCAAAATGCTATCGCGGGTTACCCCGTTCTTTTTGAGAATCTGGCCTGCGACCCTTTTGTCTTCATCGGCGATAGCGATCAACAGGTGCTCGGTACTGACGTAGTCATCTTTTAATGTCCCGGCTTCTTTCTCCGCTTGATCGAGCACGTGGCCTAATTGCTGGGACATGTAAACCTGAATTGCGCCGGAAGCCTGCGCCTGGCGGTTGAGTTCGGTTTCAATCTGATCTTTCGTTGTTTCAATATTGGCGTTCAATTTACGCAGTATCTGCGGTACCACCCCGTCTTCCTGATCAATAAGCGCCAGCAGGAGATGTTCTGTCTCCATCTGGGTGTGATGCCTCTCTTGCGCTATTTTTTGTGCGCCCTGTACGGCTTCCTGCGCTTTTTCGGTAAATTTATTCAAATTCATTTTCAACATCCGCCCTTTTGTGGGGCAAGTTTATTATGAACTGCGTTCCTTTTTGAGCCGGGATACTTGTGCCTCAAGCCCTTTTATCTGGTTCTCCATCTCGCTAATGCGTTTGGTCAAACGAAGTATGATTTCCACTCCTGCCAGATTGATACCCAAGTCATCAACCAGGGTTTTTATTTGTTGAAGTCTGGCAATATCCCTTTCGGAATATAATCTCTGGTTTCCTTGAGAGCGCGAAGGTTCAATGATTCCTGCCCGTTCATAGTAACGCAATGTCTGAGCATGCACACCTATCATCCTCGCAGCAATGCTTATCACATAACACGGTTCCCTATCTCTTGGTCTCATAATACTCTCCTATTGACGTAGCTCTCTCAATTCCTCAAAAAGCTTCTTTTCACTTTCCGTAAGTTCAGTTGGAAGAACTACCTGGACTTTAGCAAAGAGGTCGCCCCTTTCACCTTTCTTACTCAGCTTAGACATGCCCTGTTTGCCCAGCCGAAATGATTTGCCATTTTGAGTCTCAGGCGGAATTTTCAGGGCCAGCTTCTTACCCGATAGCGTCGGAACTTCGATCTCCCCGCCAAGAATTGCGCTGATCAGAGTAACGGGTACTTCCACATGCAGGTTATCACCTTTGCGCTCAAATCGTTTATGGGACCTTACTGAAATCACCAAGTGTATATCCCCAGTAGGCTGGTTTATTCGCACTTTTGAACCATTGTCAACTCCGGCAGGGATTTTTACCTCTAATCGGCGTCCGCCCATATCTATCATTCGGGTAGCGCCAGAAAACGCTTCCTCCAGAGTTATTTCCACCGGATGTTCAACGCTCCGTCTTCTTTGAGGCCTCGCTCTAGCTCCTGTCGCACCACCAAAACCACCAAAGAGATCGCCGAAAATACTCTCGAATCCACCCCCAGAATCGCCGAATTCGAAATGTACATTCCCCGGGCCACGTCCGCCAAACGGATTTCTACCACCAGCTCCGGCAAACTGGTCAGCATGTTGCCACTGATCACCGAAACGATCATATTTTTTACGCTTATCAGGCTCAGAGAGGACCTCGTAAGCTTCATTTACCTCTTTAAATTTGGTTTCAGTTGATGCATCACCGGGGTTTACATCGGGATGATACTTACGCGCCAGCTTCCGGTAAGCCTGCTTAATTTCCTTTTCTGAGGCTCCCCGATTTACGCCTAAAACCTGATAGTAGTCTTTTTTAGCCAATTCAGATACTCCTCAAAAGCTGTTAAATTGTAGTAACTTAAAACTATTTTGTCAAGTTTTAATAAACCTTACACTAGGATACCTGATAATAATTTAATAACTTTGTTATAATTATGGTGAAAATTTTACTAAGGGAGGTGTATCATGCATCTAGTCCGATGGGAGCCTTTCGCCGATCTAAGACAAGTAATGGATAGAGCGTTTGAAGACGAGCTTCGACCATCACTGTGGAGAGGTATGACATCTCACCCATTGATGCCGCTGGATATGTACCAGACCGCTGACGAAGTCGTGGTCAAGGCAACTATTCCTGGAATCAATCCAGATGATGTAGACATCACTATTGCTGGTGATGTCCTCACAATCAAGGCTGAAACCAAAGCTGAGGAAAAGAACAAAGATACTGATTACTTCTACCGTGAACGTCGATATGGGGCTTCGACTCGCACAGTCAGTCTCCCCGGAGATCTTCAGTCAGACAAGTCTGAAGCATCGTTTGATAACGGTGTCCTGACTTTGTCCATCCCCAAAGCGGAAGAGGTCAAACCCAAACAGATCAAGGTCAAAGCAAAAGGCGTGATAGACAGTAAATAGTATTGTGACATGTTCTTCCAGACACGAAAGCCGAGCCATCTTTAAAATATCGTGGGTGTTACGATTTATGTAAGCTTACCCACAAGTTTGTCATAGGTTGCTTCTAGCGCTTCGGGAACAACTCTCGTATCAGAAAATACCGGCATGAAATTGGTATCTCCATTCCATCTGGGCACTATATGGGTATGAATATGCTCCTCAATTCCGGCACCCGCTACCTTACCCAGGTTTATCCCTATGTTGAATCCTTCGGGATTCATTTCTTTTTTCATCATTTCCACACAGCGATTTACCAGTTTAATGTGTTCAAACAAATCCTCTTCGTCCAGTGCATCCAGGCTCGAAACGTGTTTATACGGAGCCACCATAACATGCCCCGGATTGTATGGGTATTTGTTCAACATCACCAGGTTCCTCTCCCCCCGAAAAAGGATAAGGTTCTCTCTATCCTTATCTTCTTTTGGCTTGTAACAAAAAATGCAATCCTCGTCCTTCTCCCCCAGAATATACTCTATCCTCCAGGGTGCCCACATGAACTCCATTCTTCACTCCCTACGTTGTTCTGAAAACAGTTGTCAGATGTCAGCCCTCCCATCCCCTCTCGAGAGGGGACTGAGGGGTGTGTCCTTAGCATGAGCGTCAATTTTTACCCTTATATAACGCAGATGTAATCGGCGTGAGCCATTATAACAAAATATTCCGTGCTCAATGCACAATTTGGTTACATTCTAGCACAGTAGGGGCTCAAAATCTTGAGCCCCTACTTTCAATTTCTACCGGAACGATTATTTAGCTATCCACTGAGATCACGCCCTTGCGGATGGCATATTTGATCAGGTCAGTTCGGCTGTGGATATCGAGTTTCTGCATGATCTTTTCCCTGTGGCCCAGCACTGTTTTCACACTGATAAACAGCTGCTCCGATATCTCCCGGTTAGAGTATCCCTCCGCAACCAGTTTGAGCACTTCTCTCTCTCGCTCGGTGAGACTATCGAAGGGGTCATCATCAGCTCGTTCCGCATAATCCATAACCACCCACTTGGCCATTGAAGGGTGAATAAACGAGTCGCCCTGATACACAGCCCAAATGGCGGAAACCAACTCGGACGGCCCGGCTTTCTTAGGTACGATCCCTACTGCTCCCGCCTTGATGGCGGAAAGGGCATACTCCTTATTGTCATATTGTGTGAGGATGATCACACGTGCTCCCAAGTTCATTTTCACAATGCGCCGGGTAGCCTCCAGTCCATCCATCAAGGGCATGGCCACGTCCATGAGAACGACATCGGGGGACAGATTCTGGACTGCCTCAACAGCTTCTCTGCCGTTGGCAACCTCCCCACAGACCTCAATATCATCCTGTGCTTCCAGAAGCGCACGGATGCCACCCCGAACAATTGAATGGTCGTCAGCTATTAAAACTCTTATCTTGCTCATTATCACCAAAAACCAGTCATGTCATTCCAGCTTCGGCGGATCACAATGACATTTCCCGATGTGTCATCCTGAGTGCTAACGAAGGATCTCCCCGTTTGATGAGTGAGATTCTTCATTTCGTTTCACTCCATTCAGAATGACATCCTTTTGTTATTTCTGATTCGATCTGAAATCCATGTCCTATTGCCTTTGTAGTGGTGGGCCAATCCCACCCTGCCCCATCTTTCATCATGTCATTCTTTGACTCAATTCGGAACCCACTCCCTCACCCAATAGGGTTTTTGGGGGACACTCCAACCCCCGATAGAGAAGAGTCCCTGCACCCTCTATTTTAAGCCGGAACCTCTGCCGACACCTTCGTTCCCTGACCGGATTTCGCTTCAATTTTGAGGGATCCATCCAAAAGCTCCGCTCTCTCTTTCATGCCCAGCAAACCAAGCCCGCGATCCAATTTCATTGAGCCCGTTACTTCTTCAACACTGAACCCCGTGCCATCATCTTCTATGTGAACCGCAGCAACAGCATCGCGGAACTCTACTGCAATACTAACACTCTCAGCGTCAGCGTGTTTAACGATGTTCGTAATCGCCTCCTGCGTGATCCTAAACAACGTAATTTCTGCTTCTGCTGACAACGGTCGCTCAGAGCCCACCGTCTCAAACAACACTTTTATCCCTGCCTCCTCGAGGTAATTATCTGCCAGCCACTTTACGGCAGACATAAGTCCCAGATCATCAAGCAGGCTTGGTCGTAACGAATAGACCACGCGGTGTATTTCATCCAGCGTTCTAATGGCAAGATCCCTGATCTCTTCCAGACTGCTCTGGATTTTTTCGGCGCCAGATGGCAGCCGACTTAGAACAGCTTCTACCCGGAATGCCGAACCGGTAAGAGACTGGCTGACCTCGTCATGCAACTCGCGGGCGATTCTTTTTCGTTCCTCTTCCTGAACAGACATGATTTTCCGAAGGAGTTCTCCACGTGCCTGTTCCTTTCGTTGCAAGGCTTCGTATAGTTGCGCATTTTCAATTGCTACTGCGATCTGATCACTGACACTTGTCACAAGCGAAATTGCTTCCGGAGAAAAACCACTCTCATCTCTGGTTGCAACGTTCATCACTCCGAGCAGCCTGTCTCTGGCCACGAGTGGTATACTCAGAAACGCCCCGAATTCCTCAATACCTGTAAGCGCCTCGGTAATCCTCGAATCCCTGGAGATGTCGGGAGAATAGATCGATTCGCGAAGTTCGGCGGCTTTCCCAGCGATTCCCTCCCCCAATTTCAACCTGCCGATTTTACGGACGTATTCTTCGGATAATCCCCGATATGCCCGGTAGTATAACGTTTCGGTACGTTCATGATACAGTAGGACTCCCCCGATTTCGGCTCGAACCAAGGCCATGACCTTATCAAGGGCCGTGTTCAGCGTCAAGTCCAGGTCCAGTGATCGACTAACCGTGCTGGCAACGTCACTCAGGGCTGCTAGACGCTGGGCGACTTCTGCGGTCTGCTTCTCGGCGATATCCAGAGCTGGTTTTTCCGATCTTTTTGACATAATCATTTCCCGGTGAAATCGGTAGCTGTATTGTATCATGCTAACTAGAAAGGTAAAACGGGGTGATTTACCCCAGAAAAACAGGGTGTTTATTTCCCATGATTCGAACGCTCGTCCTATAGTCTCTCATCCGTATGTATCGTACAATAGATGTCAGGTGGCACAGAGAATGGATATATTATACAATGGATAGGATGTGCGCAAGCCTCCTGACGGGGCTTTTGGTAGCACCTCGAGGGAGACTCAAATAAGCGATCTATAAGGGAGGTCTAAACATATGGGAAGCCCACAGGACGAATTTTTCAAAGAAGCGGTGAAAATTGTTGGCGAGAAGTATGTCTCTGCTGACAGAGAAGACATTATCCCCTATTGCCGTGACGAGGTTTCGCAGGCACTCAAAGCATATGATTCGGATTACGTAGTAGTGCCGGGAACGGGGGAGGAAGTCCAGGAAATTGTAAAACTGGCGAATAAAACCAAGACTCCGCTATATCCCTATTCTTACGGAACGAACCTGAGTGGCGCCACATCGCCGCGAAAGGGCGGCGCAGTGGTGGTCTTGAGAAGGCTGAACCGTATTCACAAGATCGATCAGGAAACGCGGACAGCCACTATTGAGCCGGGTGTAACCTGGTCAAAGCTCATTTTTGAAGCCAAGAAGGTCGGGCTTGAGCCTCTGCCTCTGGGCGGTGGCCCTCATACTGGTGGACCAGTCGGTAATTTCAACCTTGGCGGCGGTTCTACCGGCGCACTGGATATGAACGATGTGGTTTCGCTGGAAGCTGTATTGCCGAACGGAGAGATTTTCCGGACAGGCTCCGCGGCATTCCAGGGCATGGAAGAAACTAATCCGTACTTCCGAATTGCCTGGGGTCCCAACATGAACGAGCTTTTCCGCGGTTCGATGGGCATTTTCGGCATCGTCACCAAGATGATTCGCAGACTGGTTCCAGTGCGTGCTATCGAGGAACCGATCCAGATTGCCTTCCCGGATATTGAATCCGTGGTTGGTGGCATGAAAGATGTTACCCAGCTCGGCATTTGCAAGCAGATCGTCGCCACCAACAGGTATCAGACGGCAGCGATTGCGGCTACGTCCGACGTTTTCCACAACCAGGAAGAATTCGCCAAACTGGAGGATTCCCTGCCGGAATTCCTGATGATGGCCAAAATCAGTTGTCACAACGAAAAGCAAGCTGAAGTCTATCGAGAACTGATCAACGACGCCATCACCAAAAACAACGGCAAGATCATCACCTTTGAAGGATATGTAAAAGAAAGCCTCGATATGCTTTGGGGCGGCAGTTCAGTGGTAGCTATCCACTATCTGCGTCACGAGCCTCATCTGATGGCCTTTGTCTACGTGCCGCCGCACATGATTCCGGGCGCGATGAGGCTGGCCCACAGTCTGCTGGATAAACTGGATTACAAGATGACTTCATCCTCCGGCAGAACTATTCCGCCAAGAATCTGGCTGGCGCCGTGGGAACGGACCGAGTGCTTTATGATGGAGTATGATATCGAGTTCAAACCTGAGGACCAGGAGTCCATCGACAAATTCCGTAAATTCATGCCGATGTATTTCCAGGAGACCATGAAATACGGATCGGCGCAGGCCAGCGCCGGGTTCTTCCGTCAGATGGAGCCGGGCCTGCTCCCGAGCTATTCGAAACTTTTGAGAGATATTAAGAAATCGATTGATCCCAACGGTATCATGGCTCCGTCCCAGGTATTCAAGGATTTATAGGAGGAAATAATGGCTTTAGAAGATCTGAAATCACAAATCTATCATTGCAGCAAATGCGGCGCCTGCCGCGTTGCCTATAGACAAAGCCTTCCGACCTGTCCTGCAGGTGAGCATTTCGGCTTTGAATCCTATTTTTCCATTGGCCGAACCGCCATCGCCCGGGCCATTCTCGAGGGCGACTTGGAGTGGAATGAAAAGGTTCGTGACCGCGTTTACAATTGCACGCTCTGTGGCGCTTGCGATGCCCACTGCTATGAGGCTATGGGTCTCCACCCAGTGCAAACATACCTTGAGATGCGCCGGGAGCTTTTTAATCGGGGTCTCGGCCCGATGCCGGCCTCTATGCCCTTGGTTGAGAGCACCAAAACGCATGATAACC
>CAZWIP010000021.1:0-23418 GCA_964634125.1 uncultured Dehalococcoidia bacterium | reverse complement strand
TCCATACAGCCACTATATCACAAAGTGACTATTAGTGTTAACAGGCCCTAGTTAAGGATATTTTTTGAAACGACAGGTGCATAGACTCATTATCACACGAGCGGCATTTGGCAATATATATATAGCACTCCTTTTGGGTAGACCAATCAAACTGATGCGGGCGCTCAATGTCATAAGCAACGTTTCGCCTATTGCAAAAAGGGCAATTGAAAACATGTCCGTCAATGAAGTACTTGGAATCTAAGTGTGAATCATCAGCCATCTGTTATACCTCCGGTTATCATCCCTACCCATTAGTGGATTGTAATTATGCAATCAATACCGCCTAATATTTAAATCAATTGTGGATGATTATTACGCTGTGTTGGCATGCTACCATATTTTTTTGTTTTTGTCTTATAGCTGAAATCGCGACATGGTTTCTTGAAAATATGTGGTTCTGAGTAAAATGGCTTTAGAGAGGGTATCGAGAGGTTTTTCAATGTGGAAGCATGATCTAGCACCATTATATGGGAAGATAATTGGTCGGGGCGGCCAGATTCGAACTGGCGACCTCCGCGTCCCGAACACGGCGCGCTAACCAGGCTGCGCTACGCCCCGACTTTTTGTTTAAATTATTCAATTATTAAAAAATGTTTCCGTAATATCAAACTCGGCGTCCCGAACACGGCGCGCTAACCAGGCTGCGCTACTCCCCGATGCTGAGCGGCCAACGCTCTTAATTTTAGCAGGAATTCAATCGGGATTAAAGAGAAGAACTAGCTTTCCAGTTCTTCTCTTTTCCATGCATCGTGCAGTTCTTTGATGCGGTCGATAATGTACTTGCAGGCATCGAATGCCGGGCCCCGATGCCCGGAGCTGATGGCGATGAGCAAGATGTCGTCTTCCACTGCAAAAGACCCGGTGCGATGAACTATTGCAATCTTGTTGATTGCGAACTTCTGGATGGCTTCAGCTTCCACTGCTTCCAGACTCTGCTGCATCACAGAATCCTCGATTTCAAATGAAAGTCCTTTACTCTGCTTCCCTTCAATATAACTGCGCACCGTACCCAGATAGGATATGACAGCTCCACAATCCGGACTTCTGAGTGAGTTGATTGTTTCTTCAACCGGGATGCTTTCCGAGGTTACTTTGATCATAGGTTGTTCTCACTTAAAAACACAAATGGAGTGGAGCTTTGCCCCACCCCATTGTAAAACAGTAATACTGATGTTGCTATATCTTTGGTAGATTCTCCAGAGCTTTTTTAACCATCTCCTCCGGATATTCGTAGTTGGTCAGTTTGCCGGAGAGATAGGCCTCGTAGGCGGCCATATCCACATGTCCGTGTCCGCTGTGGCCCAGCAGGATCGTTTTAGCCTCACCGGTTTCTTTGCACTTGAGCGCTTCGTCGATGACCACTTTAATAGCGTGCATCGTCTCCGGGGCACTGAGAATGCCCTCGGTGCGGGCAAATTTGATCCCGGCCTCGAACGTATCCAGCTGATATGTCGCCTGTGCTTCAACCAGCCCCAGATGGTAAAGGTGGGAGACGATTGGCGCCATGCCATGATAGCGAAGGCCGCCAGCGTGAACCGGAGGCGGAATGAAATCGTGGCCCAGGGTGTACATCTTCAGGAGTGGGGTAAGCCCGGAAACATCGCCGAAGTCATAGGCATACGGCCCCTTGGTCAGTGTCGGGCAACTGGCGGGCTCTACATTGATGATTCGCAAATCTGGCTTCCTTCCCTCGATCTTATCCTTTATGAAGGGAAGGAAAAGTCCAGCGAAGTTTGACCCGCCACCAATACAGCCGACGATGATATCCGGATAGACGTCAGCCATTTCCATCTGTTTTTGGGCTTCCTGCCCGATGATGGTCTGGTGCAGGAGCACATGGTTCAGCACGCTGCCCAGGGAGTAATGAGTGTCATCCCTGGAGACGGCGTCCTCAACGGCCTCGCTGATGGCCAGGCCCAGGCTTCCGGGACAATCAGGGTCTTTGGCCAGCATGTCGCGTCCGGCCTGGGTATCCGGGCTGGGACTGGGCACACACGTGGCACCCCAGGTTTCCATCATAATTCGGCGGTATGGCTTCTGGTAGAAGCTCACGCCGACCATGTATACCTTGATCTCGATGCCGAAGAATGCGCCAGCCAGCGACAGTGAGCTTCCCCACTGTCCGGCGCCCGTCTCCGTACTGATGCGCTTGGTGCCTTCGATCTTGTTGTAGTAAGCCTGAGCGATGGCGGTGTTCGGTTTGTGGCTTCCGCCCTGGCTGGTGCCTTCATATTTGTAGAAGATCTTGGCCGGTGTATCCAGTGCTTTTTCCAATCTGTAAGCCCGCTGCAGGATGGTGGGTCGCCAGGTTTTGTAAATAGCCTGCACTTCTTCCGGGATATCAATGTAGCGCTCCGGGCTGAATTCCTGCATGATCAGGCCCATAGGGAAAAGGGGCGCCAGATCGTCTGGAGTTACCGGCTGACCAGTGCCCGGATGCAAAACATCCGGCAACGGCTCGGGTAAATCGGGCAGGATATTGTACCACTGTGTGGGCATATCTTTTTCATCGAGAAGATATCGGGTTTTTTCCATTATGCTCTCCTTTTCAATAAATCGAGATTGGGCGTTACGGCCCGACAAAAACATCCAGCTTAGAGAATAACCTCTGGGGGGACAAGTTGTCAACGCGCTGAAGTATTGGTGCCTTTCCTTGACCCCCTATCTATGCCCTGATATCATGGATTTATCGGAATTCGGCTACGCATTTCATAGGTCAATGATGCAATTTGAAACACCTCCATATCGCCCTCCCAGTGAAGCTTATTCCTTGCTTGTGAGAGCCACTCGAAACTGTTCATGGAACCGGTGTGGATTTTGTTATGGCGTCCATTGGAATCGCAATAAGCTTGAACTGAGACCGGTCGAGGATATCAAACAAGATATTCTAGCCATGAAAGCACTGGCTGATGAGATAACCCAGTGGGCAGACAAGGTCGGATATTGGGATCGAATTGATCAGGTAGCCACCACCAATGGAGTTCTCTGGCTAACCAACGATGGAGTGAAGACGGCTTTCATCGGCGACTCTGATAGCCTGATTATGAAAACTCCAGACATGGTCGAGGTTCTTGAGTTCTTGTATCAGACTTTCCCTACACTCGAACGAGTGACCAGTTATGCCAGGGCCAAAACAGTTCTCAGAAAAACTCAGGAGGAGTTGAAGCAGTTGCATCAAGCAGGGCTTACCCGACTTCACCTTGGCCTCGAAACCGGTGACGATGAACTTCTGAAATTCATCGATAAAGGCGCAACTGCGGATGAAATGATCGAAGCTGGTAAAAGAGTGAAGGGAGCAGGTATATCGCTTTCCGAATATGTGATTCTGGGGATGGGAGGAGAAGACAGATGGCAAGAACATGCGGAAGGAACTGCCAGAGTTCTGAATGCTATCGACCCCGATTTTATCCGGGTACGCACCTTGATTGTTTTTCCGGGCACTCCTCTTTATGAAACTGTGGAAAGAGGAGAATTCAAACAGCTTTCTTCCGAAGGCGTATTGCGTGAAGAGAAGTTGTTGTTGGAATTATTGGAAGTAAATTCCGAGTTTGTGAGCGATCATGTTTCGAACCACCTTCCTTTAAATGGCAAATTGCCGGGAGCAAAGGAAAATATGATAAAACAGATAGATGACATACTGGATGTTCCATTTACATTACGGGGTGGCATATTTCAACGCGAGGAACATGCCTAATGGCAGAAGTCTTTTATCGTAAATGGCGTCCCCAAACTCTAGCAGAAGTTGTGGGTCAAGAGCCTGTTATTCGTACTTTGATCAATGCCCTGACGACAGACCGGGTGGCTCATGCCTACCTTTTCTTTGGACCTCGGGGAACCGGCAAAACCAGCACGGGACGTTTACTGGCCAAAGCAGTTAATTGTTTGCATAATGAAACGGGTGAGCCATGCAACCAGTGTGCAATGTGCCAGTCTTTCAATGAGAGCAGAGCCATCGACCTGATAGAAATAGATGCTGCATCAAATACCGGAGTCGATGACATAAGGGATCTGAAGGAGAAAGTCAATTTTGCTCCAACCGTTGCAAAATACAAGGTATATATAATCGATGAAGTGCATATGCTCAGCACTTCTGCCTTTAACGCTTTACTTAAAACACTCGAAGAACCACCTGCCCATGTAATTTTTGTATTGGCGACAACCGAAGTTCACAAGGTACCGGCCACAATAACATCTCGCTGCCAGCGATTCGACTTGCGTCGCATTCCTCAGGAGGCTATGGTTGGTAGGTTGCAATACATCTGCGATGAGGAAGGTATCAATATTGATCCCGAAGCGCTAGCGCTCATATCTAAAAGTGCCACCGGGAGCTTACGAGATGCCGAAAACCTTCTGGAGCAGATCGTTGTATACCATGGAACGAATGTCGATTTGCAGCAAGTTCGTTCTGAATTGGGACTTACTGGCGATGCACGCATTAAAGAATTATTGAAATCGATTCTATCAAAGGATGTACAAAGTGGACTCACTATCATCAATAGCATCGCGAATGATGGTTTGGACTTGCGACATTTCAATAAAGAATTGATAGATGCCCTTCGCGCAGTTTTACTAATAAAAGCTGGTGCTGATGATGCAACCGGGCTTACTCCAGATGAGTTAAAAGAAATGAAGGTTATAGCCGCCGATACTTCTTTGGAAGAGATATCACAGTCGGTAAAACTCTTTTCTCAGGCAGATTTCCGTTACAGTCCACAATCGACTTTACCTTTGGAATTAGCTCTAGTCGATTTCAGTGTGGGCGAATCGGAGATTAAGCCAGATCCTGCAGCAGAAGTGAAAGCTCCATCGCAACCCAAGAAAGAAACAGTGAAGGCTGTGGTTCAGGATGAGCCACAAGAAGAAATTGCTGAACCGTCAGTTCCGGTAGTGCCACAAAGGATTGCAAGGGCAGAGACATCCTCCGAGATTGAACATATACAGCAGCATTGGGGTGACTTTGTAAAAGCCTGTAAAGGTGCTGCGGGGCAATTAGATGCCTTGCTAAGAGGATCATGCAAACCTGTATCTATCGATGGGAATACTCTGGTTGTGGGTTTCTATGCCAAGTCCAAATTTCAGAAAAGCAAAATTGAGGACTCCAAGTATTCTCAGGCAATTTCTGGTAAGCTTGAAGAGATGTTTGGAACTCGCTATGATGTTCATTGTATTACAATTGGCGAGGAGAATCGGCCAACTCCTCTGCCTGCCAGAGAAAACCCCTTGGTCAAAGAGGCACTGGCACATGGGGCTGAAATCATTGGTGAGGAGTATGTGAGATGATGGATAAAAAGATACTGAAACAGGCACAGCAGCTTCAGGCAAAGATGCTTAAAACGCAGGATGAATTAGCAAATGCCACTGTTGAGGCAACCTCCGGTGGCGGTGCTGTGACTGTAGTCATGACTGGCCAGCAGGAAATTAGATCGATCAAGATATCCCCCGAAGTAGTTGATCCGGAAGATGTTGAGTTGCTGGAAGATATGATACTGGCCGCTGTTAAAGAAGCGACGCAAAAGTCAAGGGAGATGGCAGAAAAGAAAATGGGTGCTCTAACCGGAGGTCTTAAAATACCGGGGATGTAATAAATCTGTAGGGGCGTGTTTGAAACCCGCCCTGGATTCCTGCTTTAGCAGAATGACATGATGTAGTGAGGAAGAAGGGAGATCAAATGTGTCCAGTATCATGTGGATTGTTTCTAAATCATAAGAATATGGTTTTGCTGCCAGCAGCCTGTGGCATATCATGCGAGGTTTGTGGCCTTAAAGAGAAGTGTGGCGGGTGTGTATCCGGAACTGATCCAGATGCTCCCAAAGTGTTGGAGAGAATGAAACAGGGAAAGGGAAATCCCTGTCCGGTACTTGAATGTGCCATTGAAAACAAGGTAGAATACTGTCTCAGTTGTGAGAAATTCCCCTGCGCAATTCATTACGAATTTGAAACCCCCTATAGCAAGAAAGCCCTCGACTTGTTTAAGAAGTTCAAAGCGGAGTAGTAATCGGAGTGCATCTCAAATATGGATCTGCTGCCGAACCCGTCTCTCGTTTGATAGAGGAATTCCATAAGCTGCCCGGTATTGGACCGAAAAGTGCAGCGCGGCTTGCCTATCACATACTCCGCATCCCTGAATCGGGTGCTCGTTCCCTTGCTGAAGCCATTGTCGCAGTCAAAGAAAAGATCGTTCTGTGTTCCGTTTGTCAGAACCTCACCGATAATAATCCCTGTGCAATTTGTCAAGACACAGACCGAGACCATAGCGTCATCTGTGTAGTAGAAGAGCCTTTGGACATTCTTGCTATTGAGCGTACCGGACAGTTCAAGGGGCTCTTCCACGTATTGCATGGCGTTATTTCTCCCATGGATGGAATAGGTCCGGATGATTTGAAGATCAGCGAACTGCTGGGGCGAATGAAAGCTGGAGAAGTTGAGGAAGTCATCCTGGCTACGAATCCAAATCTTGAAGGTGAAGCCACAGCGATGTATTTGCAGCGGCTGCTTTCGCCACTTGGTGTTCGAGTAACTTCTCTGGCTCGTGGACTTCCGGTGGGTGGTGATCTCGAGTATGCTGACGAAATCACTCTGGGACGAGCACTTGAAGGTAGGCGTGAGGTTTGAATAGAAACCACGATATTACGCAACAAGTAGAGACGACCGGTCCGGTCGTCTCTACATTGACCGATTGACGTCGGACGAAACAAGCAGTGTAACCCGATAACGAACAACCAATAACATTCTTGTGAAAATCCGTGAAGTCTGTGGTTAACGAGTTCCAATGCCTGCACTGAAGACATATAAAACCGAGGCTATTGTCCTAAAGCATATTGACTTGGGCGAAGCTGACCGAATCCTCACTTTGTACACGCCCAATCAAGGTAAGATTCGTGCTGTGGCTAGAGGTGTTCGCAGGATGAAGAGCAGGCTTGGAGGGCATGTTGAACCCTTAATAAACTGTTCGCTGATGCTGTCGCACGGGCGGACCCTCGATGTGGTTTCTCAGGGACAGACCATTCAAAGCTTTCTTCCGATCCGCAATGATCTCAAGCTGACCGTGCAAGCTCTCCATCTCGTTGAACTTACCGATGCTTTCACTTCAGAGCGAATTGAAAACTATCCAGTTTACAAACTGTTACTCGATTCCCTCAGTTTGCTTGCGAAAGTGCGCAACGTTGAGATGCTATTCCGCTATTTTGAAATTCAACTCCTTGGGCACGTTGGATATGAGCCCCAACTATACAAATGCCTTAATTGCAAGGCGACTATCGAGCCTATTGAGAATTTGTTTAGTGCCAGCGGTGGTGGAATACTGTGCCCGAATTGCGCTCATACCGAACCAGTAGTTCAGACCATTTCGGTAGATGCACTAAAAGTGATAAGATTGCTTCAGCGTGGGGATTTCCCAACGGCCAATCGATTGCTATTGTCTCCTGATTTATCTCGGGAACTGGAACGGATAATGCAGGGATATATCCGCTACCTGTTAGAGAGAGAAATAAAATCTACAAGGTTTCGCGATCGGTTGAGGAGGGAAGATGCCGAGATTGGGACAGGTTTAGGTAAAATTTGAAATCTCATTTTTACCTTTATTTAACCTAATTTAACCAGATGTTTACCGGTGAAATATTGATACCGGCACTTCAGCAAGGCATAATTAAAGGCATGATAACAATGCCATAGGCAATTTCTCCCATGGCAAGTATGAACGTGATAGGTAGGTAACCGTGACAACACGGCCAAAAGCTAAATTAATTGTGAATCCTTCTGCAGGTTGTGGTTCAACAGGCAGGAAATGGAAGCGCATACATGAGTATCTGATAAAGTCAGGTCTCTCGTTTGACTTCGTTCATACTGAGGGCAGAGGCCATGCCATGGAATTGGCTATGGAAGCTGCCCATGAAGAATATGAGATGGTGATTGCAGCGGGAGGTGATGGTACCCTGAATGAAGTAGTTAATGGATTGCTAGATTCTGGCAATACAAAAGATACTACCCTGGGTGTACTAAACACTGGCACAGGATGCGATTTCGCACGTTTTCTAGGAGTATCTAGGGATTATCGTCTTGCAAGCCTTCATCTCGTTAACCCACGGAAAGTAAGGGCTGATGTTGGGGTTGTAGAGTGCCAAAAAGAAGGTCGGGCCATCCGTCGTTACTTCATTAGTGCTGCTGGGATGGGGATGGATGGCGAAGTCGTAGAGACGGCAGTGAAAGGGCCCCGTGTGATCCACGGGAATCTCCCCTATTTTTTCGGTATTTTACAGTCGCTGGGTACTTACCACAACAAAGATATCCGTATTCATCTCGATGACAACGTTGAAGATATTCGTATATGTAGTGTGATAATGGCCAATGGTGGATTCTATGCCGGAGGAATGCATATAGCCCCCGATGCCAATCTGCAAGATGGTCTTTTTGAGGTAATGATTCTAGGTGATATTGGGAAATTGGAATTAATGCAGGTGTTTCCCAGTGCCTATAAGGGAGATCATGTAACGCATCCCAAAGTTCGTATTGAAAAGGCCGCCCAGGTAATAATTGAATCATCAGAGCGAATTATGGTGCAAGCTGATGGAGAGTTTGTAGGTGAGGGACCTGCCTCATTCAAAATTATTCCGGCTGCATTGAATATCGCTATTTAGCATGAGTGTTTTACAGATTAATGTGTATAAATAGAGAGATAGGTCGACATAGCATGAAAACTATCCGACGATTACTAAACAAATTCATTGAAAATCAGACGATGGCTGGGACTATCATTCTGAGCTTTTTGGTGATATTCCTTCCACTGGCAGCGTGCATAGGCATGTTAACCATCAACAATGCACGGGATTCCCTTGAGGAAAACACGGAACAGAGCCTGACAACTATTGCCCACCAGGTAAGCGACGAGTTGCATCGTGCTCTTATTCGTCCGTATCAAGATATACAAACACTGGCCAGCAATCCTGTTATAAGTTCAAGCCAGACCTCTCTGGATCAACAGAGAGAAGAGCTTCGTCAAGCATGGAATTTTTACGATCAATTTCAAGAATATTACAGTATGTTTCTTGATATCGCCATCGTAGGACGTGATGGCACAGAGATTATCTATATCAGTGATCCGGAAGGCGCGATTGAAGATAGCGGTGTTGTTTGGACTGAAGAACCGTGGTTCGACGATGCGCGAAAAAAGGAAAATGTGATCATAGTCAATGACGATGGATCTGAAACGCGCTTAACGTTAATTGCTTCTCCCAGTCGGTTACATGACGAATCAGGTGACGTTGTTATGGCATATGCGTCTCCCATTGTAAACGATTTAGGTGAATATGTTGCAATCATGGTAGGCCGGATGGACATGAGGACGATCTGGGAAATAACAGACGGCACCACAATGGGAGAAACGGGTTTTTCCAGAATTGTAGGTGTGGTAGGAAGTAATGAAGGTCAACCTCGATATATGACATTTTCCCACATAAACAAAGATGAAATCTTAACCGAATTCAATGGTCTTGATATTACAGATTTGCTGGATCCATACATCAGTTACGGTTTGAATGATAATGGTGATGTTAACGGCGAGGCGCGATATGTTACTTTCGATGAGGATGGTGAGGAAATGGTAGCGGCAGTGGCTCCTCTTTGGGAAGAAGGCCCAAAATGGTATGTGATCGTATCTCAACAGAAAAATGAGGCCTTTGCTCTGGTGGAAGATAATATCAGGGATGTAGCATGGGGTGTTGCGGGCTTAATCTTACTATTTGTGATAGTGATTATCCTGTTGATTCATAGGTTGAGCAAGCCTATTCAGGCACTCTCGATTGGGGCATCTAAAGTTGGTTTGGGAGATTTGGCTCATCGTGTGCCGGTTTCCGGACCGAAAGAAACACGGCGCCTGGCCTTGGCATTTAATGATATGTCCAGCAATCTGCAAACCGCCGAAAAACTCAGAGTAGAGCATGTTCTATTGAGAAAGCTCCAAGCGGCAAGTTTGGCACTGGCCAGCGCACTCTCTCCAGAAGAGGTTCTGAGAATTATTAGCAACGGAGTTCGTGATATTATTTCCTGTGATACCGTATGGGTTTTGCTTGCTGATGAGAACATGGGATATCTGGAAACCAAGAACTTCATAACTCCAGAAAGAGGAGAAGCCGAGGCAGATGAACAAGTCTTAACCATCTCAGTGAACGAGAGCCGCATAGATCTCGAAGAAAATCGAGGTCTTGTTGCCAGGACTTTCAGAAGCGGGAATCCTATGTATCTGGATGATATGTCAGATCGTGATGACTTGACTGAGGCTGATCCTCTGCTAGGCATCCTGGTTTCTCAACTAGGTATTACCAGCCTTAATTTGTTACCGTTGAAACTGCCAGATAGGAGCCTCGGGATTGTTGTTTTCGGCAAGTCAAATGGAGGAACTCTATCAGATGAAGAGAAGCGCGTGATTTTGGTGTTTGCTCATCAAGCGACCATCTCTCTGGAAAGAGCATGGCTCCATACAAATGAGATGAATAATACAGCGGAACTAATGAGACTTGACGATCTTAAATCCAGACTGCTCCACATTCTTTCTCATGAGCTCAAAACACCACTTACTTCATTGAAAACAGCAGCGAGGTTGATGGACGAAACCGATCCATCAGCGATCGATACTGAAACTCAAAAACGGCTTCTCGGAAGCATAATGAGAGCAACAGATAGATTAATTGGTGTTGCCGATGACATATATCCGATTGCTGGTGTGCTGTCCGGTAGTATAGATGTTGAATTAAGGGGCACTGATTTCCGCCGAATAGTTGATGCAGCGGTTCAAGAGGCAAAAATTATTACCGGTAAAAAGGATCAGGTAATTGAGACCTTAGACGTCCCTTCGAATTGTAAAGTAATGGCAGATAAGGAGCGTTTGAGACAGGTCCTGGCCGAATTGCTTACCAATGCCGGTAAATTCTCGCCTGAGAAATCAAGTATCGAAATCAAGATTAACGATGAGCCGTCCCAGATCACCATTGACGTGAGGGACCATGGTATTGGAATTTCTGAGGAAGATCAAAAGTCAATTTTTGATGGGTTCTTTCAGGCAGATAGCGAAATTGTAAGGCGGGCTGGTGGCAAGGGGTTGGGATTGCTATTTGCCAAGACGATTGTGGAAAAACATCATGGCAGATTGTGGGTGGATAGCCAACCAGGCGAAGGTAGTAATTTCCACGTCTCCATTCCCAAAAAGGTATGATGTAGAAGCCCCCTGTTTTCTATTGTGTGGTCTATCTAGTTACCCTTAAACGATCCACTAGTATTAACCCGTATACTACTTTTTGAGTTCTATACTTTCAATTAGTATGGGACTTAATGGTATGCCGCCTCCTGCGGGATTACTGTTATCATGAGGCTGAGCTGCTATTTCACGTACAACTTCTGTTCCCTCTGTCACCACGCCAAACGCTGCATAACCATCATCTAAAAATGGTTGCGGTCCGTCACAGATAAAGAACTGACTGGTTGCGCTGTTGGGATCGTTGGTACGGGCCATGGAGATGGTTCCATCAATGTGCCGTACTTCCGGGTGGATTTCCAGGTTTATTGGTCCGTATGGACTGATCTTCTGAGTTCCGTCTGCGGCTAACACGCCGGCCTGAATCATAAAATCGTCACTGATTCGGTGAAAGACTACATCACTGTAGAAGCCATCTTTGACCAGATGAACAAAGTTACCCACTGTAACCGGCACTTTGTCTTCAAACAGCTCGATAGTGATATTTCCATAGTTGGTTTTCATAATAACAACGGGATTGGATGGCTCATCAGAGTCGGAACAACCTGTCATTAATGCACCGACGAGTACCATTGCAGCGATCACCACTAATAATAAAAAATGCCGGATCGTTTTAAACATTTGTGAAATCCTCCGTGATATATCAGGTTGAGATTATAATAACTGGCTCAATTTGACCGTGTCAATGCATATTATGAATATGATAACTGTTGTTTTCCTTTCATCCATAATGCGGGAATAATCGCAATGAGGCATACAATTGCGGCGGCCAGGAAGAAATCCTGAAATAGGCCCAGCGCAAATGGGGTCAGTTCTTCTGCGAATTCGTCGATCGAAATATCAGCTGCTGTCACGTGGAAGTGTCCCATTCCTAGCATATTCATGAAAGCCAGACCAATGACCATCCCTATCATGCGCGTACCCATCACTAAAGCGGATGCAATACCGTATTCACTTTCAGTTACCGAGTTAATGGCGGCAGTAGCGATAGGTGAGATGACCAAACCAAACCCTAATCCTGCGATAATGAGATGAAGAGTGAGATCGGGTTCTGCAATATCGAGAGTCCATCGACTCATAAGGAAAAGACCTGTACTGCTCAGGATTAATCCGATTATGGTGGGGAAACGATAGCCAAGTTGACGACACATCAATCCTCCAATAATCGCACCAATGGCCATTGCCAGTGTCAACCGCAATAGACGTAATCCCACGTCTACGTCTCCCAATTCCATCAATGTATAGCCCATAACAGGGACGATGACTAGGGCAATGACCAAAGCTCCACCAATAAGCAGATGAGTGGCATTGGCAGCTGAAAATCTCATGTGCCTGAAAATGGAGGGCCGAAATAGTGGTTCAGGTGCCGTCTTGAGTCTGAGTATGAACAGACCGAAAGTTACAGCAGAGGCTATAAGATATATAGTCATGTAAAGCTCAGCATTTGGCCGATGCAACTGCTGAGAAAGGCCAAAACTGAGGAGCACCAGCGCAATAGCAATGAGCAGTCCCCCCTGATAGTCTATTTTATGCTGAACACGCGGGCTGTTCTTTATCATAAGGAAGATAAGTATTATGACCACCGCTCCAATGATGACATCCAGCCAGAATATCCAACGCCAACTCAGGTATTCCGTCACTGCCCCACCAAACGTTGGCCCAATTGCTGCACCACCTTCCACAGAGGCACTAAGGAACCCGAAGGCGATGGGCCTGTTCTTGCCGGGGAATGTATCTGCGATGATTGCCATCCCTGCTGGAACGGTCGCGCCACCTCCTATTGCCTGGAACACTCTTGCAGCAATCATTAAATTGAAATCATCTGTTACGGCAATAAAAGCTGATGCTCCCATGAAAATCAGATTGCCAATGATGAATACTCGGGCATGCCCAAATGCGTCGGAGATGCGGCCTGCCAATGGCAAGATGGATGCATAAGCTATCAAATAAGCAGTGACGATCCAGGAAGCTTTGTCCAGGTCGGACACGTTCATTCGGTTATCGAACATGATTCTGTTCAGTGCACCGTAAATAACCGTTTGATCGATTGCGGTACTGAATATACCTAAACAGAGGACGAAAAGGATTATGTTAGGAGAAGATGCCTTTAGAGAGGGTATTCTCATAACGATTTGAACGTGAATTGGCAAATAAGATTTGGTCAATCCGGGACTGCTATGGACCTATTCCGGTAATTCGATATTTGACGGCTCGTTGAAATCAGATACAACCAGAGTTCTGACAATTCCCTGATTCTCGTCTTCGCAAATCTGTCCATCGAAAACCACTTTACGCAATAGAAGGTCATCAATACCGATCCAGAAATCAACATCAACAGGCAATCCTTCAGCAGCATGTCCAACGGCGATTGCATCCAGCACCTCGGACTGAATCGTACCTTTCAAGTGAAAGCAGAGCACTCCACCAAATGTCTGTTCATCGAGCAATGAAAGGCTTGTTACGCTTTCCATTACGGCCTTTATTCCTGTTTCGGGTTTGAAAAGCGTAACGGCTTTAAAATCGTCGGACAGTTCCTCCCATTTATCGTTGAGAGGGTTTTGCATGTAAGTAATCTCGCCAACGGTGATGAGTCCCGTTTCTACGTACATGTTTCCCCATTTGGCTGAGATCGTCATTCTGAGCTTGTCCGGCGGGGCAATGTCACCGTAGGCTCCCGTCATCTCCAGATCCATAGCGATAGGAGTTCCTCCACCTGTCTGGCTCAAGTCAAAATGAAAGCTGGTTAAGGTATCCATCATAGGGGAAGCCTGGGCGACTATCTCTTCCGGAGTCAGTGATGGCACAGTCACAGTCGGTGGGGTGTCATCATCTTTGCCACACGCAACAACCAGTAGTAGTAACAAAATGCCAATAATAGCTATAATTTTCATTTCGCGGGTTCCTCCACAGCTTTCTGCAAATCCTCATAGCTGGTCATCATTTTTACCTTGTTCAGGAATTCGGTTAATGATGAGCACTGTTGCCTCAGATTCTGTAGGCCCTGACCTATGGGGCTAGCCGTTGCAGGATCATCAGCATAGGTCCCGTAGAATGCAAAATAGGCCTGATTCAATTTCCTTATATGATAACCCTTTAAGGCTAAAAAGTCTCGTCTTTCATTCATATACTCTTCGGCTTCTATCACTTTTCCTTGAGTAAGGTATTCATCGGCTTTCACTCTCGTTTCCCACATCAGGAGGTCGAATTCAGAAGGTTCTCCTTCAGATATATCAGGTTCTTCACCTTCTGCAGCATAGTACTTGAAGTATACTTTTGCCGCAATCTCCTTGCTGACGATACCTGCTATGGTCTCGTTAAAGGTAATGATATCATAATCCGAGCGCCACCCAAGGCCATCAAGTGCGTAAAGAAAACCTGGAGGATGGAAGAACATGTATTGATGAAACCACTCTTCGACTATACGATCGATAGTGCGGCGGATGTTTGAACTCTCGATAACCATTGTGGGATACGTGAAGCCCACACCCCCAAGTCGCACTACCAGGGACGAGCACCCAAGACTATCAACCTGCAATTCAATCTCTTCTTTCTGTGCAGTTGTGAGGTCCGGTTCCAGAGTCTTCCTTCGTAAAAGCTTGATCTTATCTCTGGGAGAAACAACCAAAAGACTTGGCGGTGATTCGAACTCGAAATTAACCGGGGGAAAGATAATCTTCAGTGGTAGAAAGGAATCTAGGGGATTGACGATACCTTCATCCAACAATGCTTCTCGCACCTGTTTGGCGAGAATGCGTTCGGCTTTATCTTCCAGTTCGGATATCTCGGATTCATTCAAAGTAGTTTCGGAAGATAATGAAGAGAGGTATTCTTTTACTGTGTCAACGTCATCGATATCTGTTTTTGTTGCCGGTTTGAGGGATTCCCAGAGTTCGCTGCGCAGCGTATCGAATTCCCACTTTGGGATGCTGAACTCATAAGGATTTGTTATCTTCCCAACACTTTCTTGAGACTCATCATCGGAGGAAAAGGTGCAGCTTGAAGCGAAAAGAATGCTGATGATCAGAGCGACAATTACCAGTTGGGCATGCTTTCCCATGTGGAGTTGCCCTACTTTTTACGTTCGAATACGTAGTCGGCTAATGCCAGTAGCGCTTTCTTGGAATCATTATCGGCCAGCGGTTCGATGGCTTTTTGCGCTTTTTTCACCAGATCTCTGGCAACAGTAAAAGACTCGTCGATGAATGCCGAGTTGCGGATTTCAGTGATGGCCTGGCTCAAATCAGTCCCTTCTCCTTTGTTCTCGAAACCGATCTTTATCGGGTTTCCGTCCGGATTTTGTTCGAGGTACATCAGCGCCGGGAGTGTCAGCACGCCAAGTAAGAGATCGTTGCCAACCGGTTTGCCCATTGTTGCTTCATCCCCGGTGAAGTCAAGGAGATCATCCACAACCTGGAAGGCAAGTCCCAGATTATGCCCGTATGATTTGAGTGCCTGAATTTCTTCTTCCGGGCTATCGCTCAGGATGGCCCCGGATTCGGTAGCCATGGAAAACAGAGCAGCGGTTTTTCCGTCTATTCGCCTGAAATAATCTTCACGCGTCTGACGCCACTCATATACACTCAATGTCTCTTCCAATTCACCTTTGGCCAAAGCCATGAGTGTTTGGGCAAAGAGCCGGACTACTCTCAGGTTACCGGGCATAGCGGCGAGCTCCGCTGATTTAGCGAATAGGTAATCGCCGGCCATTATTGCAGCATTATCGCCAAGGGTGCTGTATAACGTTGGGAGCCCTCGTCTCAGGGGAGACTTGTCAATAGTATCGTCATGCACCAGACTGGCAGTGTGCAATAGCTCTACTGCAGTTGCCATGGGAATAAGGTTTTCGAGGTTGTAGTTGTTGAAACTACCGGTGAGTAACGTAAGAGCGGGACGAACACCCTTGCCTCGGGTGCCGATAGCCTGCTTTATCACGTCAGCGAATTGAGGGAAATCAACGTCAGCTACTTGTCCCAGGCTCTCTGAAATCAAGGGCATTTCGTTTTGAACAGGTGATAGAATCTCTTCAAGCTTCATTTTTTATCCAAGTTTGGCTGTCTCCCGGGATATCACCTCTTCATCATCCAGCTTTGTGAAGAGAGGTTCGGGTTTGGGCAAAGCCTGGTCAGTTAATGGAAATTCAAAATCCCATCCGATATCAGTTATAGCGCCTTTGGAGCCGAGAAGATGGTGTAGTTTCTCGGAACTGAAAGGCAGGAACGGATACAGTACAGTCCTGAGGCAGGAAATAGCTCCCAACACAACCCCGAGGGTGTGCGCAGCATCATCGCGATTTTCTTTGATTGCTTTCCACGGGGCTTTCTCGTCCAGGTACTTGTTGGCCTCTTGAGCCAGCGCAAATGCCGACTTGATACCCTCCTTGAATCGGCAATTACTCAGGGATTCGCTAACGTTGTTCAACGTCTCGTTGGATGTGTTTAACAGGGCATTATCGATTGGGGCAAGTTCTCCTATAGCCGGGACATGGCCATCGAAATTGCGATAGGTGAAGGTCAGTACGCGGTTAACCAGGTTTCCATAGGTGGCCACTAACTCACTATTGTTTCGCCGAACAAATTCTCGCCAGGAGAAATCGGTATCGCCGGTTTCCGGCATATTGACGGAAAGGATATAGCGCAATGGATCGGGGTCGTAGCGCTCCAGATAATCGGGGAGCCAGACCGCCCAGTTTCGGCTGGTGGAGAACTGCTTCCCTTCCAAAGTCAGGTATTCATTGGCAGGAACACGGTAGGGCAGATTGAGACCTTCGTAACCCATCAGCATCCCTGGCCAGATGAGGGTGTGGAAGGGAATATTGTCTTTGCCGATGAAGTAATAAGAGCGAGAGTCACCCTGCCAGAATTGCCGCCATGCTTCATCATTGTTGTTTTGTTTGGCCCATTCTTTGCTGGCGGAAAGGTATCCGATTACTGCTTCGAACCAGACATAGATGCGCTTGTTTTCAAATCCATCAACCGGAACGGGAATGCCCCATTCGAGGTCGCGGGTAATTGCCCGATCTCGAAGACCTTCCTTGATATATCGCATGGTGAAACTATAGACATTTGGTTTCCACTGGCTTTGCTCTTTAGCCCATGCTTCGAGCCGATCGCTAAAGGCCGATAGTTTGAGGTAAAAATGCTCGGATTCCCTGATCTCAGGTGAAGTCCCACAGATGCTACAGCGGAGATTTATCAGCTCATTGGGATTGAGAGTCTTGCCACATTCATCGCACTGATCGCCTCTGGCATTGGTGGAGTGACAATAGGGACATTCGCCTTCGATATAACGGTCGGGAAGGGAACGAGTACAATTCGGGCAATATGCTGAAGGCATGGTGTCCTTGTAAAGATACCCTTTATCCAGGAGGGTGAGGAACATATCGTGAACCACTTGGGTATGGTTTTCGGTATGAGTGGAAGTGAACAGATCAAAAGAGATTCCCATCTTCTGCCATGACTCAAGGAATCCCCGATGGTTCCTGGTAGCCACTTCCTCCGGGCTGATACCTTCCTTTTCAGCGCTGATGGTGATGGGTGTGCCATGCATATCGCTCCCGGAGACCATCAACACTCGGTTGCCCTTCATACGATGGTATCGGGCGAAGGTATCGGCGGGAAGGTAAGCACCGGCGAGATGCCCCAAATGCAATGTCCCATTTGCATAAGGCCATGCAACAGCTACAAGGATGTTCTCAGTCATGACGAGAGTATTCTACCATAAAACCTGAATTCGATGGGAGTCGAAGTAACGGGGCGATCGGGCAATCGTATGTTAATGCAAGATAAGAAATAATCACATCCCGGCCATGTGTAGGGGCACGATGCATCGTGCCCCTACTTGAGTACCGCTTCTCTATTCGGGCACTTCTATGTTCAATTCGTGTTTGAGTTCCCGCTCCATCAGGGCAGGAACAGCTTCTTTCACGGTTAATCCTTCGAACAGGACTCGGTTGACTTGCTCGGCGATAGGCATTTCTACATTCAGCTTTTTTGCCAGCCGAAGTGCGGCGACGGTTGTATCCACACCCTCGGCGATACCACTCATGGATGAAAGTATTTCCTCAAGTTGGCGACCTTTCGCCAGTTCCTGTCCTACGAAACGATTACGACTTAACTGGCTGGTACAAGTAGCAACCAGATCCCCCATTCCAGCAAGACCGGCAAAAGTCAATGGCTGTGCCCCAGCAGCTACGCCAAGTCTGGTCATCTCTGCCAGCCCTCGTGTGATCAGAGCGGCGCGGGTATTATCACCAAAACCCATTCCATCAGACATTCCGACGGCCAGAGCCATGATGTTCTTAAGCGCCCCACCCAGTTCTACTCCAATGACATCTTCGTTTGTGTATGCCCGGAAATTTGGTGATGAAACAATATACTGTATCCTGCTGGCAGCTTCAGTGTTGGTTGAGGCAATCACAGTGGTAGTCGGTAAATCCTGAACTACCTCTTTGGCAAAGTTGGGACCGGAAAGGATCGCAATCTGGCTGGCAAAACTCTTCCCTAGTTCCTCGCTAATGACCTCGGACATGCGCATTGTGGTTTCGATCTCGATTCCTTTGCTGATGGATAGAAGCAAGGTAGAATCATGCAGGTGCTTTCCAATGAGTTGGAGATTATCCCTCATCGTCTGAGCCGGCATAGCCAGAATAGTGAGGTCCGCTGCTGCCAGGGCTTCGCTTGGGGATGAAGATGCCCACAGGTTTTTGGGGAAAGGAACTGAGGGAAGATGTGCGATGTTTTCTCGATCCGTATTAAGTTTGGTTGCTTCCTCTTCGGTTCTAGCCCAGAGGATCACTTCGGTACCGGAAACGGCCAGCTTTGTTCCCAATGTCGTTCCCCAGCCAGTGGTGCCAATAACAGCAACTTTGGTCATCGTTTCTCCCCTTTCTGCCCGATCTTACGTTCAGTACCAGCACGCAGGTTTTGAATGTTGTCCTTATGGCGAACCAGAATTAACAAAGCAACAATCACTGCGTAGACGAGATATTCAACCGGCTCATGGCCTGTTATGACTAAGGGTGTAAGGATCACCGCACCGATCATCCCCCCAAGCATCGAACCAACCGATACATATCGGGTAATTGCCATGATTGCAACCCCTATTATCAAGCAGGCCACACCGACCAAAGGTGTCATGGCTATAAGTCCACCCAGAGAGGTATCGACCCCTTTCCCGCCCCGGAACTTGAGATAGATTGACCAGTTGTGACCGATCACAGCCGATACTGCTGCAATAACCTGAGCTCCCTGGTCATCTAACGTGAGTGATCCGATATCTGTGGTATTGTCACCAACAATGACTGTTGCGAGCAGTGTGGGTATTGCCCCTTTTGCTATGTCGCAAACGAGAGTGACAGCGCCGGCTTTTTTCCCAACATTGCGCAGGACATTGGTGAATCCTATATTCCCACTGCCATATTCGCGAATATCGATGCCACGCACCAGTTTCCCAAGGATAAGACCAAAAGGAACAGCCCCTAAAAAGTAACCGATGAAGGCAACTATCACAATATCAAGGATCATTTCTTTTTACCGATCCGTTTATTGAAAATCAATTTTAGTGGTGTACCAACCATGCCAAAGTTTTTACGAAGGCTGTTTTCCAGGTAGCGTTTATAGGTGAAATGAACCGAAGCTGGATTGCTGACTGCAAAGATGAATGTTGGTGGCAGAATATCTGGCTGGATCACATCTTTAATCTGGAAGTGCCGCTTTGTCATTGGGGGATGGCTCTCAACAGCATTGGTGATTGCCTTTTTCAATTCAGCATGATCAATGCGTTTCATCCTTGACGCGTGGATCTCGGAAGCCTGTTGTAATATTTGCTCGATACCAGCACCTGTTTTTGCTGATATAAACACCACTGGGGCATAGTGCAAGAACCGCAAATTTTTCTCTATTTGCAGATTGCAGTCTCTTTTTCTCAGGCTCAGTTCATCAGCCAAATCCCATTTATTGACCACGATCAAGATTCCCTTATACGCATCCCGAATGTATCCGGCGATATGAGCATCTTGGGCTGCAACCATATCAGCTGCATCTAGCATCAGGAGGCAAACGTCTGATCGGTCGATAGCGCGCAGGGCCCTCAATACACTGTATTTTTCTATTCCACGATTTATCTTGCCCCGCCGTCGAATCCCTGCCGTATCGATGAGGAGTGCCCTTCTACCGTCTCGCTCAACGATGGTATCAATCGAATCGCGAGTTGTCCCCGGTACATCACTTACAATCACCCGCTCCTGTCCCAAAAGTGAGTTCAGCAGCATCGATTTCCCCGCGTTGGGCCGTCCCATGATGGCTATCTTAAGTATGCCTGCTTCGTGCTCAGCAGGAGGCGCTGCGGGCATATTGGCGACAATCCTGTCCATGAGATCACCCACACCGATATCATGGTAGGCACTGATGATAACGGGTTCCCCGATGGGCATTTGGAAAAAGTCGAATGCCTGATTTACGCGTTCCTCGTTATCGCATTTGTTTACCGCTAAAACCACTGGTTTTTGGGAACGTCGTAACGTCTCTGCGATTTCCTGATCAGGAATGGTAAGCCCATCCTTGACGTCGACCAGCATGATGATGGCATCGGCTTCTTCGACGGCAACTTCGACCTGATCCTTGATCTTTTCGCTGATGCTCGATTCAGGGCTCAACTCCAATCCGCCGGTATCAACCAGGGTGAATCCCTGATCTTTCCAGACGATGTCAGAATAAACCCGGTCCCGAGTTGTGCCCGGTAAATCTTCGACAATAGCTACCCGCTTGCCGGCTAGTCGATTGAAGAGGGTCGATTTCCCCACGTTCGGGCGGCCAACGACGGCGATAATCGGCTTGGTCATTGGCCTATTCTAACATACGTGACGAATTCAGAACTATCTTTTTCGATTCTGGATCGTTATATAATATGTGCACAGGATAAATCAGGCAGCGAGTGCCCACTGGACCAACATTATAGGGGTTTGTCAGGTGCAAGAGGAAAAGAGCCTTATCGAAAGGGCTCAGAAAAATGATCCGGATGCATTTACCCAGATATACGAAGAGCACTTCGATAAAATTTATCGATATGTATTTATGCGGGTGCGGACCCGGATGGAAGCGGAAGATCTGACGCAACAGGTCTTTCTCAATGCACTGCAATCTATATCTTCCTACAAATGGAAGGGAGTGCCTTTTATTTCTTGGCTTTTTCGCATCGCGCATAATCAGGTGATTGATCATCATAGGAAGGTTTCCAAAGTGCAGACAACATCTCTTGAAGTACCGATGGCCAGTACTGATCCCGATCCAGTGGATATTGTCGAGAAGGAAATTGATGTTGAACGGGTCAAGAAGGCGATGGTTGGTCTCACAGACCTGCAACGTGAAGTGATCTCCTTACGATTTGCGGGCGAACTTTCAACAGCAGAAGCAGCCAAGGTGATGGGGAAAAAGGAGGGGGCGGTGAAAGCGTTACAGCACAGTGCTTTAGCTGCACTTAAACGAGCGCTTTCCGAGGAATGGAGTTATGTCGAAGAAGTTTGATGACATTTTAAATGAGTGCCTCAACCGTATGGCTGCAGGTGAAGATTTGGAGCAATGCCTCCAGGATTATCCTGATCTGTCGGAGGAACTGAGACCATTACTTGAAACAGCTTTGACTGTGAAGTCCAGTGCTAATTTGGCTCAGCCAAAACAGGAATTCAGGGAACTGACAAGGCAACAATTCCTCGCTGAAGTCCGTGCCAAAGCTGAAGCACAGAGACAACCGAAATGGTATTCCGTTTTAGAGTGGCAACATCGCTGGGCTATGGCAACGGTAGCCGTATTATTAGTGATTTTTGTGGGTGGGGGTACAACGGTAGCTGCTTCTTCAAATGCCATGCCCGATGATCTTCTCTACCCGGTGAAATTAGCTGTTGAAGACGTGCGTATGACGTTCACCGGATCAGACGTTAAAAAAGCAGAGTTGCAAGCTGAATTCGCAGATCGGCGGGCTAACGAAATTGCCAAAATGGCTGAGGAAGGTAAGTGGAGCAAGGTTGAGGCAACTGCCGAAAGGCTCTCCAGTCACCTTGAGAAGATCGTAGATGTAGCTGCAGAAAAGAGAGTTGCAGGTGAGTTGGATAGGGAGGACATAGCGAAGCTAATGACCACCATGGTACATTATGCTTCTGATCATCCACTGATTTTCCGTAAAGCTGTGGAGCAGATGCCAGCGGAAGAAAAGGCTGTTATCGTAAAAGTGTTCCAAGCGGCAAAGATGCAGTATGCAGAAGCGATCGAGGATTTGAATATCGCTATACGTGAAAATACGGGGCAATCGGCTATGGTAAGTGCTGGAACAACTACCGAGTTGGACGATATAGTGAGAATGATAGTCGATGGGAAATGGGTGGTTGGTGACCAGGTGGTGAATATTGATGACAGTACGTTATCGGATGTCACTCCCAACATTGGATCTGCTGCAAGAATCGAGGCTCAAGTACAAAGTAATGGATCTTTGGTGGCTAAAAATGTGCGAGTACTTCCAACAAGTTATGCTGTAAGTGAAGTTGATGGTACTGTAACTGAGCCGGTCTCGTTGGAACCGTATCCGAAGCCGAGCGTCAATGTTACTATCAGACCGTCTGTGACTCCTTCGATAACAGTTTCACCTGAAACGGATACAGAGCCAGTTGTCATTATCGATGATGCGCCAGCGATAACTGCGATACAAACCCCAACTGAAGTAAGTAACGTCCCCGATGTTCGGACGTTCACCGGCGTTATACGGAAGATTACAAATACGGAGTGGACTGTGGGATTTCGAACGGTAATCGTGAATGAAGATACTGTAATGAGGGGAGAACCTGGTATTGGTCAGTCTGCCAGGGTTTGGCTTTCAGTACAGCCAGATGGCTCACTGCTGGCTCATACTGTATGGGTGCAAAAGAGTGAATCTGTGGATGTCCCTGACGAACCTGATAGCGGAGAGGTGGAAGATTCCTCAGGGAATACGAATGTAGTGCCTAGCACTGGAGTATTGGACAGCTCCCAATCTTCGGGCGAGTCTGAAGATAACTCAAATTCGATGACTGGAAGGTAGTACGGTTCATAAATAAGCTATAGGGCTATCCCTTTCGTTGGACTACCTACTACATGTTGTGTTTGGGGTTT
>CAZWIP010000020.1:0-23490 GCA_964634125.1 uncultured Dehalococcoidia bacterium | reverse complement strand
TCAAGGATGCTGAGACATTTGGCAGGTTGTCCGTGCAGTGGGGTCGGGTAGTGAACGAGATCATCGGTCCGGCAACATTCATCCCGCCGATGGCCCCGATTGAGATCAGCATGGCCATGCAAAAAACCGAGGTCGGACAGCAAATGCTGGAACTGGTGGAACAGTGCCCCTATGACATGGTCATGAATAATTTCGAGAATGAAAAGGTTCGCACACTCATACTCTATTGTATGACCGTCTGGGGACTTGACCCCAAGGAAACCGGTGTTGGCATGCTGGCAGCACTGTACCTCAATCGTATGGTTAATAAAAACTACTGTTATGGTGGTTCCCACAAGTTTGCCAGCGCCCTGGCCCGCGAATTCGTCAAACAGGGCGGTCTGATACTGGAACATGCCCCGGTAGACAAAGTAATTGTTGAGAATGGCAAAGCCGTTGGAGTCCACCTGACCGAAGGCCGCACCATTCGCAGTAAAGTGGTAATGTCCACACTTGACCCCTGGACAACCTGGTTTGACCTGGTGGGTAAAGAGAACATGCCGCAGCAACTCATTGAGCCGGTTGAAGGCTGGAAGTATGACAAGTGGAGCTTCAACACCCTGCATGTCGCTACCCACGATATTCCGCAGTACAAGAGCGATGACCCCTGGATCAACGATTCTTTCCTGACAATCTTTGGCGCGGAGAACACCGATCAACTAATGCAGCATTGGGAGAATGTGGTTGGCGATAAGATCGATATGAACAACTTCGCCGGCCATGCTACCTGCCAGAGCCTGTTCGATCCGTTCCTGAGCGATATCCCGGGCCGGAAAGTTTCCTTCTTCCAGATGCATGCCCCGTATGAAATTGAAGGCGGCTGGGAACAAACAGGGCCGGAACTTAGGGAAGCGATCATGAAAAAGTGGGCCAGGTTCGCTCCCAATATGAGTGGGGACAACATCATCGCCATGAGTCAGGAAACACCTCCGGAAATAGAGGTCCGCTTCCCCAATATGCGCTTCGGTGGGATAAAGCATGGCGACTATAAACCGATCCAGCTGGGTTGTTTCCGGCCGAATCAGGATTGCTCCGGCACGGATACACCGATGGAAGGCCTCTATACCTGCGGTGCTTCCAACTATCCGGGTGGACTGGTACTTGGTGGACCCGGTTACCTTGGCGCGAACAAAGTAGCTGAAGACCTCGGTGCCAACAAGTGGTGGAAACCCACACCGGAGATGGATAAATACATCAAAACATACCTTGAGGACGGACCGCTGGGAATCGGCTGATTTCCTACCGAGTAAACTTGCATAATATCTTTTATTGATATAACATATAATCCCTTGTTAGCTTTGGAAAGGAGGATAAAGACGGCTGATTACGATGCGATTGCTTCATAAGCAAGCTTCCTTATCACTTTCAGTAAAATTGATTAAAAGACGACACCGCTTTTAAAAGCAAAGTTAGGATAGCCGGAATTCTATGAAATATAAAATATCGGATTTGGAACGCTTTTCCGGCTAAATGGGTACGAGATCCAAAATTTACATCCGTAAATTGCGTGAAGGCTCTCAAGTGGGCCAATCACCAAAGGAGGAATAAAACAATGACTACAACATCGGAACCTAGAAGAGTTTCCACGGAGGAGAAATTCAAGAGGGCCGTACCTTTCGAGTGGGGTTATGGCTCCACAGCGAGAACCAGCATGTTGAGGAGCGTTGTCAACTGGAAGGGCGCTGTTACCATGAACGAGTTGGAAAACGCAGCAATGGGTCTTTCGAGGCAAGGGTTCCGCAAAGGTATCAAGATCGATATGGACAGGACTCGCATCGTAACCGCAGCCTTTAAAGAAACTGAAGGCCTGCCCATACAGCTACAGTATGCTCGTATGGTGGAGAAACTGTGTGATGAGATGCCGGTCTTCATCAAGGATGGCGAGCTCATTGTAGGAGACCCAAACGGTGGAGCCAACAAAGTGAGATGGTATCCGGAGATAAACGTCGACTGGATGCCCGAGGCGGTTACTACGGGAGGCTTTTCCGATATCGTCACGGACGAGGAGAGAAAGGAACTCATCGAAGAAATTTGCCCCTTCTGGGACAAAAGGAGCACAGCTTCAATAATCAGGTCCTCGCTGCCGGAGGATATGGTACCCTTAATCACCACCTACGGATCATTCATGTCAAACCTGTGGGAACAGGGGCTTGTAATTCCGGCATACGATTGGGAGAGTCTCTTCAGCGAAGGCTTGGAAGCAAAGATCGCGACAGCCGAAGCAAAGCTCAGAGAGTTGGATAAAAAAGTCGAAGAGATGGATCCCGCAGAATATCTTGAGAAACGGTACAATTGGCAGGCGATGGTGCGCTGCGGCAAGGCGATCATTCGCTACGGCCAGAGACTGTCTGAGATGGCTCGGCAGCAGGCAGCGCAAGAAAAAGACGAGAAGCGAAAGAAGGAACTCGAGGAAATGGCTGACATCCTTGAGCACGTTCCCGCCCATGCACCCCGCACGTTCCATGAGTGCCTGCAGTTCTATTGGACCGTTGAAGTCGTAGCCCACTACTTTGCCAGATGGGGCACCGGCTGCAGCACGAGGTTTGACCAGGTATGGTGGCCGAATTACGAGGCGGATATCAAATCCGGCCGAATCACACGGGATGACGCAGTCGAACTCGTCGAATGCCTTTTCCTCAAGATACAGGAAATCGGTGCGCCACTCGACTGGCCGCTGAAGTTCGCTGGCGTGTCCGGTTCAGGCACCCTGTACACGGCCAATATCTGCGGTATAACGGCCGATGGGAAAGACGCCACCAATGAGCTTAGCTTCATTGTCCTGGAGACGCTCGGCAACCTGCACTTGACACAGCCGCCAGTAGCGCTCCAGTATCACTCCGGGATATCTCCGGAGATTATCGAGGCGGCGATAGAACTCGGGCGAACAGGACTCGGGCACCCCTCATACTTCAGCAGAGAGTTGCTGGAGAAGTGGGCCATAGGTAGAGGTTATAGCGAGGAGGATTCCAAGAAGGTCCAGGTATGTGCCTGCGCTGCCAACAACGTGATGGGCAAAGGTATGCAGAGTTCCGGCCTGGCGCCAGGATCGGTAATGAACTGTCCCGAGGTCCTTGCCGAAGTGTTGCGCCTTAATGACCAGGAGGCACGATGTGGCCCAGTGGTCCTCCCCGCCGGAAAAAAGACGACTGAGATGCAATCGGCGAATGAAATCATGGAGGCTTTCTTTGAGAGGTTGAAGTATTACGTCAGGGTCGGAAAGGTGTCATGGAACATCGCACAGCAGATTTTGATGCAACACAAACCGGACCCGTGCAACTCATTGCTCATGGATGAGACGCTCGAGCAGGGAATGGACCTGGTGCGCTTCCACAAGGTGGACGATTCCTGGCCGGAGGTTACTCCTTTCGGAGGAATCAACGTGGCCAATTCGCTTGCCGCAATTCAGGCACTGGTCTTCGATCAGAAGAAATACACATTAGAGGAACTGATACAGGCACTGGATGCCAACTGGTCAGGATACGAAGCGATGTGGCAGGACTTCCTCAATGCGCCGAAGTACGGCAACGATGACGACTTCGCCGATGACTGGGCAGTGCGGTTCCTGGTTGGGATGAACGATACTGTCGCAAAATTCAAGGACGCCTGGGGCCATACCTTCACGATGGATGGCAGCACCGCCACCGGGTACACCATGATGGGTCTGGCGGCCGGAGCCAGCCCGGATGGAAGACTGGCGTGCACATCACTGGCAGATGGATCAATGTCACCGATGGCCGGAACTGATACAGCGGGGCCAACCGCCGTGCTGAACTCGGCGGCTAAAGTGCCCTTCATGCATACGGAACTGTTTAACCAGCGGTTTATGCCTAACTTCCTGGAAGGGGAGAACAAAGAACTCTTTGCTGCGTACCTCAAGACCTGGCATGACAAGGGAACGATTCCTCATATCCAGTTCAACGTGGTGAACAGTGAAGAGCTTCGTGATGCAAAGGTCAAGCCGGAGGACCATGCAGAGCTTATCGTGAGAGTCGCGGGGTATAGCGCCCACTTCATCGATCTTCCCGATCATAGCCAGGACAGCATCATTCATAGAACAGAACAGTCCTTCAGCTAAATAACATTCAGGATCACAATTGGGTACAAGATAGCGTGGGGTATCCGTCCCACGCTATCTTCATTGGGGAGACCAGAGGGAGGCTCCAGTTTTGTCCACGGCGGAAATGTGTAGAACCGAAAGGGGTACAAATGATGTCAGACAGTTCAAATGAACAAAGCGGATTGATATTTAATATCCAGAAGTTCTCGATACAAGATGGTCCTGGTATAAGGACCACCCTGTTTATGAAAGGATGCCCTTTGACGTGCCCATGGTGTAGTAATCCTGAAGGATTGAGCGACGAACCCGAAATAATGATAAGCGAGCGCAAATGCATCGGATGCAAGAAATGCGCAGAAGCTTGTAGTCCGGGCGCCATTACATTTGATAACAATGCTCGCACCATTGACTGGAATCTATGTACCAATTGTCTGGAGTGTGGTAAGGTATGCCCTTCCCATGCCATCCAGGTGATGGGGGAGTACAAAACAGTTGATGAAGCATTCAAGATTGCTGCGCAGGATAGAGATTTCTATAGCACTTCAGGAGGTGGAGTAACAATTTCTGGAGGTGAAGCACTACTTCAATGGGAATTCGTGCGGGACTTCTTCAAGAAATGCAAAGAGGCTGGTTTTCATACAGCGCTTGATACGACGGCGTACTGTCCATGGGAAAATATGGAACAGGTTTTGGATCATACAGACCTGATTCTCTTTGATGTTAAGCATATGGACCCTGGCGAGCACGAGGAAAAAACCGGAGTATCTAATGAACTGATTCTGGAGAATCTTGATAAAGCTTCAAACACGACCAAGATCTGGCTGAGAATCCCACTAATCCCTGGTTTCAATGATTCGGAATCAAATATACAAAAGACAGCCGAGCTTGCTTCCAGAATTAAAGCGGAAAAGATATCTTTACTACCATATCATGAGTGGGGAAAAGATAAATATTCCAGTTTGGGAAAGCAATATGGTCATAATGATGTGGATGGCATGCTTGAACCGGATAGTGATGTGGTGAATAAATGCAAACTGATTTTAGAATCTCATGGGCTGGAAGTGAAGGTTGGGAAGTAGCCTCGATGCTGATGGGACATGGTTACTGATATAAAAAGGAACCAAAGCCGATCAATATGAAAAGCCGTTGGGAAAGTTCCCAACGGCTTTTTCTACAGCGTCTCTAAGCGCCCCTTCTTGCTCACTTGCCCTTAAGCGGCTTGAAGTATTTGATATCCAGAATGCTGGCTTCGCGTTTTTTCTTGGGTTTGAAAACTGCCTTAACCCTCATTCCGCATTCAAGTTGCTTTGGATCGACTTCTCCTAGCATATGTACAAAGCCAGTGTCGGCTCCATCCAACTGAACTATCCCGTATATAACAGGGCTGCCTTCTACTGGCTGGATAGGATTCGGCTCGTTGGCAATGGCATAGGTAAGCAAGGTTCCCTTGTCGCTTACTTCAACCATTTCACTGAGCTCGCCAAAGCAGTATTTGCAAGTAGACCTGGGCGGAACGTAGACCTGGTTACAGGTGGGGCATTTTATGCCTTTGATTTTTTTGTTATCCCTCAGCTCAATGAGAAACTTACTTCCCACCACACCGGCAGGATAAGTATTTGGGATAGCTAATTGCCAGGGGAAGACGAATCGATCCGAATCTTCAAGTATTTCAACGGTTCTCTCTGCCATCGCTTTCCCTCCTATTCCTCAATGGTCCTGAAGTACAGTATGTCATGATCCAGGCCACCACCACGTCCCTCTTCCCTCCATACAGCCTGTACCCGCATTCCCGGCTTCAGCTTGTCCCTGTCTTTTTCTTCAAGTTTAGCCACCCAAAACACTTCGCAGTCGTCCAGATCGATCGTGGCGAAGGGGTGTTCCTCCGTCATATACTTTCCCTCGTGTGGATCAAACATTGGGAAATTCGTATAGGTGAACTGTACAACCGTTCCTTTGTCGCTCACCTCTACCCAGTTGTCACCAGAAGGGAGTTTGCATCTTCCGCACACCTTGGCTGGAGGCCATACATGCTCATTGCAGTGTTGACACTTGACGGTCATCAGTCTCTTGTTATCCCTGCACTCCCGATAGAGCCTGCTCAAGTATTCGCCAGCAGCCCATCGATAAGGTCGGGGTTTAGTATAGGTTACCTTTATTAATTCCTGAACGGGTTCATCTGCCATTTTCTCTCACCTCCTATAGAGATTTCTTGAGGAGTATCATCGATGTCCAGTTGGGACCACCCAGAGCAGTAGCAAAGGCTGTTTTTATGTCCTTGGTACACTGATGTTCACCTGCTTCACCACGAATCTGGAGGACACATTCAGCAATACGGACTGTAGGGGTAGCCCCAATTGGATTGGTAGATAACACACCACCTGATGGATTAACAGGCCATTCCCCTTCTATCTCAGTTATCCCTTTTTCGACCATTTTCCAGCCTTCGTTCCTTGGGCAAAGGCCGAAAAGCTCGTAGATAAGCATTTCTTCCCAGTCAGAGGGCTCATAGACCTCCGCCATATCGATTTCCTTACGAGGATTGGTTATTCCATTCCGCTTGTAGAGTCTTTCGGCGGCTATTTCCTGGCTGTAGCGTTCTTTGCCGGTAAAGTCGCAGAAGGCCCCAGCACGGAAGATCTCCTGATGAACACAGATGGTATCCGCGATCCAAACAGGTTTCTTGGTAATCTTCTTTGCTTCTTCCTCATTTGCAATAATGATGGCACACGCGCCGCAGGATTGAGGGCAAAAATCAAAGAGCCGTAGAGGATATTCAAGGGGCTCGGATGAAAGAATATCATCGATACTTTTAAGACCAAGCTTCAGATGAGAGTAGGGGTTTCTACATGCGCCCTTGTCTGCCTTTAGCCGGACCATAGCAGCGTGCGCCTCCGTAGCTCCGGAGTGCTTGATATAGCTCAATGCCTGTTTGGCAAATTCATGGATAGCCCCTCTGGCCTGGCCCTTGCCCCATGCCGGGGTAGTGGCAGCAGTGATAGCGCCGGTGGAGTCACCTGAGTCCTGCTTCTCAAAGGCTGCGACCAGGACTTTATCGAAAATGCCTGCGGTAACACAATGGGTGGCTTCTTCCAGAATTGAGCATCCGGTAGTACCCCCAGAGGCGATTTTAAAACCTGGTTTCATGTAAGCGCCGGAGAAATCGGCCATTGAGTGGTCGGGAAGGTAGATTCCTTCAAACGTCTCCATGTTGCCGACAAATACCGCGTCAATATCCTTCATATTCATCTGAGCATCGGCCAGGGCCGGTCTGACTGCTTCGTTGACCAATTCCATCTGGCTAACGTCAGGCCGATGGCTTTTATGATAGGTCTGGCCTATACCCACAATAGCTACTCTATTGCCCATTTTCCACCTCCTGATTACTTATTACTTAAGGTCATAACACACTGGTGTGCACCACAGGCCCCGGTAGTACCGTGAGCCAGCGCAACACTCGCTCCTGGAACCTGCCTTTCGCCTGCTTCACCACGAAGTTGCAGCACCGCTTCGGCCGCTCTTGCCATCCCAGCTACAACAGTTGGGTTGCCGGAGAGCATCCCGCCCGAAGTGTTCACCGGGAGCTTGCCCCCTAACTGAGTTACTCCGGCATCGATGAGCCTGCCTGCCTCGCCTCGCCCGCAGAGACCCAGTCCCTCCATCCACAGCAGCTCCTGGTAGGAGTATTCGTCGGCGATCTCAGCTACATCAATTTCCTTTGCGGGTAAGGTAATACCGGCCATTTTATAGGCCCTCTTAGCAGCTGTTACCAGGGCATCACACTCAGCCAAATCCCTGTCTCCTAGGTAGTGCGTTTCATAGCAGTTAGACACACCTGTTATCCAGATCGGTTTATTAGTGAGCTTCTTGGCTTTATCCTCCCGCGCCAGAATCATGGCAATAGAACCATCCGAAACTGGCTTGGTATCAAGCTGATGAATAGGATCAATCAGCATCTTTGATTTGAGGACATCCTCAACAGTGATTTTCATTGGTTCTTGAGCAACTGGATTTTTCAAACCATTGCCGCGGTTCTTTACCGCCACTTTGGCGAATTGTTCAGCGGTTACACCGTACTTATCCATGTATCGTCTGGCCTGCAAGGCAGCAGAAATAAAAAAGTCGAGACCCAATGGTCTCATCCAGACGGGATCAAAAGAAGCGCTCTCGATGATGCTCCTATCGCTCATGGATTCCTTAGTATGAGTAGAAACCAAAACGTAATCGAAATGGCCCGACAGTATCTGGGCATATGCGGCAAATAAGGCATTAAGTGAATCCTCAGCTATCTTGTCCTCAGTCGCATGGTGCCCACCGGTAAAACTCATAATGCCCATACTTGAAATAGTCATGCCATCCCAGAAATCCTGGGAGCACGTCACAATAGATTCAATTTCTCCGTCACCATCGTCGTTGGTGAATCGGACTCCTGCCTCTTTCATGACCGGTTCTATCGTTTCCCATACCAACTCCCCCGCATTTACTTCCTCCCTCTTAGGTTGGAATTTGGTCTGGGCTAATCCCACAATCCCCACTCTCTCAGCCATGTGCACCTCCTTCTCACTCTATTGAGTTGAGTTAAAAATTTATCTGCCTTCCCTGCTAAAAGGGCGTAAGTTCAGTTGGTATCATCGGGTAGGCAGAGCAATAGTTCCTGTTCCACCACAGTTGCGCCCCTGTGGAACATTGAATTCATATTCAACGTCTACCAGGTGTTCGTTTCCATCGGTGTATTTTTTAGCCACCTTTCCGGTCATTGTCATGCTATCACCGGGGAAGCAGGATGTCCCGATGCGAAGTGATATCCCTTTCAACTCTCCTTCAGGTCCTGTCCAATCTGTCAAGTACCTACCAGAAAGTCCACAGATTGTGGCATTGTTCATGAAGATGTCTTTCATACCCACAGCTTTGGCAAAGTTACTATCATGATGCACTGGGGTAAAGTCATTGCTAGCTATAGCGCCAGCAACTACTATGGTTGGAGTTATGTCCATACTTACCGTGGGAAGTTCTTGTCCTTCCTCAACATCCTCCCAGTAAAGGGATTTCCAAGCCATTTATTTCTACCTCCGTATCAGTTTTGGCTTCTTAGCCAAAACTATACTTTAAGACGGTAAAACTCTGGGTACCAACCGTCTCCCCTTTTTGATTCTTGAAATCGAAACCCGCCGTTACGAAGAAGCCCTTCCCTAATCCAGTCTGCTTTTCCGGCGACACATCCGTCACCTTATATGAATAGCTTACTTTGTCACCCGGAAATAGCGGCTGATGGTATTTTTGGGTCACATTTGAAACGATTATCCCCAAATAGCCGGCTTTATCGAGCTTCTCAAGAAACTGCTCAAATGGATGCGGTGGATCCTCCCTCGGAGGCCACAGTGGGGGCATAGGCCATGTCAGCAACATCGTTGGTGGAGCAATAATACTACCATATTTGCTGTTTTTGGCATACTCCTCATCGGTATACAGGGGATTACCATCCTGCATCGCCGCACACCATTGCCGTATCATCGGCTTGCACACCTCATCGAGAGCCTCTCGTGGGGGAGCTTCTTCCCCGACCAGTGCCTTCAACTCTTCATAAAACTCCTGGTCCATTCTCTACAAAACTCCTGGTCCATTAGGCCTCGGGAATGTATCTCGCATTTTTTGGTTGATAGCGTTTACCTGGTTAACCAGTGACCACGGCTCCTCATTGCCCGGCTTTTCCCATGGTTTCTCCAGATTCAGGTCTGTCGCGATGATCTTGTAGCAGTTGTAAGACTCAGTACAGCCGATGTTGGACCCCACCCACCAGGAACCACCGGTACAGAAAAGGTTCTTAATCGGGGTTCGGTGATTAGCCAGTTCGGGAGTTGGCCGGCAGTCGAACGACTGGTACAGTGGACGATCGTCGCCGATCATGGCCCCGTTGGGCTCCAGGTTCTTCATGTGGCAGGCATCATATGGCGTCTGTGAGTCTATACCGATCACGTTGTTCCAATTCATGTTGGGTGAATGGCGGTTCCAGTATTCAATCAGCTGTTCGCCGAATCGCTTCTTTATCTCCAGCCATTCCCGCTCCGTATGCCAACTGGCGGGAGGTGCCACCTGTTCGTTGTGAGCCGAGTGCTTGCCGGGTGGTGCATAGGAAGGATCTCGCAGGCTGTCGCACCATACTGTGGAGCAGAAGTGCTCCATGGGTGGGTCAATACCGAGCTTTAAGTACTCGGTCTCTTTGAGTATATGTTCAGGGTCGGCCGTCTCTGCCAGTCCGAGCCAGAAGGTCTCATTGATATCCGGATTGAACGCAGCTACATGATATTTGGGTGCTTCGTGTAAGGCGAGACAGTACCAGAACAGGCAACCAAAAGTGGCTTCCGTCAGCTCAACGCGGCGTATGAATTTGTCATTAAGATGCTCTCTTCCAATAAGGTCAAATGCAAGCTGCCGGGGATTCAGGGTGCTCAGTACCAGCTTGTTTGCCTTGATTTGAGAGCCATCCGCCAGACGAATACCTTTAGCCTCTCCGTTCTCAATGATGACATTTTCTACATGGGCGTGGGTGAAGAACTTGCATCCGCCTTGCACCAGTATCTGGTGGCAGGCATGAGCTACCTGGTGGGTTCCCCCCCGGAAGTAACCCAGACCCGGCATCTGCAACGCTACGCCCATCGATTCCGTTCCCACTCCCGGATGGGAGATATCGAATCCCCCGGAAAGAGCGAGCCTTTCAATGCAATACTGGAGTTCCTTGCTATCCCACATTTCCCTGACGGCCCGCAGGTGGCTGGCATTCATCAACAGTTGATCCGGTTCGAAACCGGCCTCCAGAAGCACGGGATACAACTCGACCTGCCTTTCCGCGTGCTCGGGGGCCAGGCGAAACTCCGCCGGATTGAACAGCCGATCCATCTGAACGCCCTGCATAAGGTCGGTCTGCCACATCTTCCAGAATCTCAGCCATTGGTCGGCGTCCTTTTGAGAGAAGCGGGCGATTTCCCTGGCTGTTTTTTCCTGGTTAGGGTCATCCTTCCAACTGTAGATGGCCAGACAGGTTTCTTCTTTTATGAAACTGCCACCATCAGCGACTAGATATTGGTCGCGCTGCCCCCCGTATTCCCAGAATTCAGGGAAATCGCGATAGATTGGTGCATGGTACCAGGGAAAGGACATGCACGCATGGGTATTACCACGGAAACCCGGAGCTGCGGCCTCCTCTGTGGCGATGCAGCCACCAATCTCATGCCTCCTCTCAAATATTCCTACTTTCATGCCACCGTACCTCATTAGATACATGGCAGTGTAAAGAGCCGTAGTCCCTCCTCCCACTATTACCGCATCAAAGGTTTCATCAGGCATAACTACCTCCTAAATTAATGTATCAGAACTCTCAACTACTATTTAGATTGCCACCAGCGCTGTTGCCTCTATAGCTTCCAGCGGCCAGAAATATCGATCGGATTCTTCCCTCTTTTCATCTAACCCTTGGCAAGGGCTCGATTTCACTCAACCTGACTTAGGTTTATGTCCCATAGACTCGAACCACTTGTTTATCTTGTCCTTGACCTCATCCGGGGAAGTATACCGGTCGTCGTAAAAATCCATCCCAATGGTCAGGAAGGGAACTCCCAGTTCGCGGCACTTCTCTCGCATCATGCCAATATTGGCCGTGCCGTCTTTGTGTCCCATGTAGCCCGGGTAGATAACGGCGTCTATCTTGTAGTCTTTTACGATGTTCGCAATATCTATGAGGAAGAGGTCCGCCAGACCCCGTGCCTGCCTGATCATGGGCACGTCATTCAAAGCTCTTGCAGCCAGTGATTTCATCATGGTGTCCATGTTTGTAGTGTCAAGCTGGGAGTAGGGTGCATAACCAAACATATCCATGACTATCACCGCTCCCCATTCCTCCTCAAGCCAAGGGAATAGATCCGTAGTAGTTCCCAGAGATAAAACATCGAACCACAACAGCCTGATTTTCTCCTCAGGAACAGCTCCCTTTCCTTCCTTTATCAGCGCCTCAGCATCTTCAAGGACAGCCTTCACCCAGGCAGTGCCATCGGGTTGGCCACATAGATTGGTTGTCAGTGTTCCGAAAACCTGCAGTCCCATGCCTCCGCCATGAGGACAGGGCACTGCCCGTCTAGTCTGGCTGTACTCATCCCAAATCGCGTAGGCTCTGTTTGATTCTTCACAAGTCTCACGGAGCTTGTCCTCAGTTAATTTGAGACCGGTGTGCTCCTCAAGAAATGCTACCATCTCATAGAGCTGGTCAGTATAGTAATCCAGGCTCCGCTGATCATCCCAGTAGGGCGGGTCAGCGCCGAACACCGGGACATCCTTCCACTTTTTATCATTGGCCATTACCTGGTGCACCACATTAATACCGTCGCAGGGATGCATCATGGCGATGATCGCGGTGGGTGGCGGAACCATATCAGCTACCACATAGTAAGCTGCCTGCCTGATGATGGTGCACAGGTCCGTTGCAAACAACTGACCGCTTGCATCAACCTCATCTTGATAGTCGGGATTAAGCATACCGGTGAACGCGGGGGTCAGGAAAGTGCTCCACGGAAGATCCATGGCAGTGTATATTTCCGGAGCACAGCAGAAGTAGCTGCTGATAAATGGTTCGCCAGATATATAGCGCCTAATCAATTCATTGTGATGTTCAACGAAAGCTTTCGTCGGAGTTTCAAAAAGATTATTACCCTCCGTAACAGACTGAGTGAAGCTCTCCACCATCATTTGGATCATATCGCGTTCTTGTATTAACTTATACAAACATTTATCGTCCATACTTGTTTCAGTCATCTTTTACCTCCCTAAAGTGTTTCCATGAATGCCTGAATTCTGGTTCTTACCTGTCCGGCAGTCCCGGCCATCAGGTACTCCCTGTCCATATAGAAGAAGGGAATACCTGCTTCCTTCATGTCCAGGTTAAGCATGTAGTATTCGCCGGCCCAAAGGTCGCAGAACGTCATCCTCAGACCGATCACGCCATCAACCTTGTATTCCTTGACCATGTCCTGGATATACTGGGATCTTCTCTTATATTCCCCAAACAACCGTGGACAGTGTTGTCTATCCTTTATAGTAAACTTTGCAAGGGCGTCTAGCGGATCTTTAATACTCTCATCGACGTCTACCGCGAATGCCCTAGTACCGAAACACTGGGAATCGGCGACCACCAGCCCTCCGATATCTTCCATGGTCTTGACATACGACGGGTCATCAAAGATGCTGCCCACCAGTAACAGTCTCTTGTTGTAGTCCTTGATGCCTTCCGTGTCTTTCAATTCCTCCAGAAGTTCTTTCAACATTTGGTTGAATTCTACCGGAGGTATGGCGGTGCTGGCCACGACAGCGGCCAGCGAATCTGCGCCGGTAATCGGTGGGTTATCACTCTTCCTGAGCTCGAACAATTGTCTGAGCAGGCGCTTTTTTTCGTTATGGATATTTATCGCTTCCCGAATCTTATCGTCGGTAATAGTGATGCCCAGGTGCTTCTCCAGAGCCTCTTTGAGGAATACCAGTTCTTCCCGCCACCAGGTCACCTGCTTGTCACCAGTGAACTTGGGAAGGCTCATCATTTTAGTCAGTGGAGTATTTACCTTTCGCCACCAGTTGTCATACATACGGCGGACATGGTCGCAATTATTAAGCCAGACCATGGACTCAAGGAAATCGTACTCTCCATTCAATCCCATATTGAAGGCATGCCGGCAAAAGCTGCAATTAATGCTGCTCACATACGCATCTGCCTCCTCCGTACCTGTACTTCCGGTAGCCCTCACTCGAAAGGGAGCCAAGCCGGCAGCTGTGATGATCTCCTCTGGGGCATAGCAGCACCAGTAGCCCATCACCTTACCCCCCTGATCCATCCACTTTTGCAGTTCAGGGTTAACTATAGTATCAGCGGCTGTCCTGAACGCATCCAGATTCTTAGACTTTACTGAAGTTTCCAATTCTCCTCCTCCTTTCGAGACGATCCTGTCCGGTCGCCCGGTTTGTGCTTTGGACTTTATCTTGTATTTGTATTGCTTCCCCCCTTTTCGGAAGGCTTCCTTCCTGGTATTTTTTTAACTGGGTAATCCCAGCCCAAATGGTCCAGCTATAATATTCCTAGACATCTCACTGGTACCACCAGCAAGACTCCAAGCCCTTGAACTTAGATACATATGCCTGAATCTACCGCCAAGTTGCGTACATTTGGATGTGTCATCAAGCTGCCCATAGAGTCCGAGGATTTCCATTCCCAGGTTACTCAGCTTCTGAGCAACTCGGGAACCATAGATTTTGTTCTGGCAACCGGGAATTACAGTCATCATGCCCTGGCCGGTCATCCAGTTTATTCTATCGCCCATGTTTCGCCCAACTTCAATCTCAATGGCCATCTCAGCCAGTCGATTTCTAATGAGAGGGTCTTTGGCCAAAGGCTGCCCATTGACAGAGGTCTCTTTGCAATACTCCACCAACTGATCAAAGTATCTCCTGGCATTGTGGAGGATTACCATTCCGTAGCTTCTCTCGATAGAGAAAGCGTACATGCTGACGTCTTTCCCTCTATTCTTCTCTCCCAGAAGGTTTTCCTTGGGAACTTTGACGTCGTCGTAGAAGACCTCACAAAAAGCATCAAGTCCTGTTATCTGTGTTATGGGGCGCAAAGTGACTCCAGGACTTCTAGGATCGATAATGAAAACACTGATTCCGTTGTGTTGTTTGGCTGCATTTGGATCAGTTCGGGCATATACCACGCACCAGTCGGTACGCTGGATACCACTGTTCCAAATCTTCTGGCCATTAAAGAGATAGTGGTCTTCTTTTTCTTCAGCTTTTAGTTGAAGGGAGAACATGTCTGAACCGACATCAGGTTCGCTCATCCCTATGGCATATTTCACTTCTCCACGGGAAATGGGAGGAAGAAACCGTTTCTTTTGCTCCTCTGTGCCGAATTGTAAAATCAGGTCGCCCTGACACGCGGCTATGTCCATCCCCGGTATCCCGTTGTAGATCAGTTCCTGATTCAGAATCCACGACTTTGCCTCGCTTTCCTGACCGCCGTATTCCTTCGGCCATCCTAATCCTATCCAACCTTTAGCGCCTAACCTGTGCCATACTTGGGCGGCAATCTTTTCAATATCTTCACGTGCCTCTTCTTCGGGTCCGGGGTCTACACCCGCGAAATCAGGCGGCAATACATCCCGGAACAATTCCGGAACCCAATCCCTCACCTCTTTCTGGAAGGCCTGCTCTTCTTCATTTAAACGAAAATCCATCATACTCCTTTCGCCGGCCTATAGTCCCAATTCCTGTGCTACAATCTCACGATGAAAATCGGTATCCCCGAAGAAAACCTCTCCGGCTTTTGCCCTCCTGAAGTAAAGCTCCAGGTCGTGGTCTTTGGTGAAGCCAATTGCGCCATGTATCTGACATGCCTGTGTAGCAACTCTTCTGTAAGCATCGTTAATCCATCCTTTGATAATAGATATCTCATTGGAGCAGGGAAGTCCCTCATTGAGTTTCCAAGCCGCTTTATACAGCGTAATCCGAGCGCTGTCAGCATCAAGGGACATATCGGCGATATAGTGTTGGATTATCTGGAAAGCGCCGATGGGCCGGCCAAACTGTATCCTTTCCTTGGCATAACTGATGGTCATCTCTAAAACCTGCTGATTCCCTCCCACCATTTCTGCGGATTTTGCAAGCGCTGCCCATTCCATGATCTTTTTCACCATCTCCCAGCCCTGCCCCAATTCACCCAGAATGTTTCCCTTGGGTACTTTCACCTTTTCCAGGGTCACTTCGCACTGCTTGTCGCCAGCAATGGTGCTAAGCAGCACGGTGCTTATCCCGGAGCTCTTGGCATCTACGAGGAAGAGAGTGATTCCCTCTTCAGGATTGGCAGTTTGGGAGGTTCTGGCGACACATATTATCCAGTCTGCAATGTTCGCATCGGGAACGAAAAGTTTCGTTCCGTTTATAAGATAATCATCTCCTTCAGGTGTAGCTGAAGTCTGAATGGATACAGCATCATACCTGGCGCTGGATTCGGTTTGAGCCAAAGTAAGGATTGCCTCTCCTTTGCATATCTTGGGCAGAATATCCTGTTTTTGCTCCTCACTCCCCCATTTCAGGATAGGTAAACCGCCAAGCACTACAGTGGAGAGGAAGGGACTGGGAAGGCAAGCGCGCCCCATCTCTTCAAGGAGTACAATGAGGTCGAGTAAGCTCATTCCTCCACCGTCATACTTCTCAGGGAAAGGTAATCCCAGCCAGCCTAGATTAGCCATCTCCTTCCAAAGCTCAGGGGAGTATCCCTTTTCATCCTCCTCCATCTCCCTAACCATGGTTTTGGGGCATTTATCAGCCAGGAAATCACGAGCCGACTTCCATAACATTTCCTGTTCTTCGCTAAAAGCTAAATCCATCTATGGTTCTCCCTTCTATCAGTAACAATTCTAAACAGAGTGATTTTGCGTCCGGTTAGAACTCACCGGGGTGCTGTGGCTTCTTGTTGAACCACTGTTTGGGGTTCAGTATGTAGCCGAGGACAGCGACATTCACCATGTACTTACCGAGTGTCAGCAGGTCTTTGAATGCCAGTCCTCCCCTGATTCTCCACTTTACCGGGTCAGTGACGTCTATATACATGACAAGATAATCGCCCTGACACTCCAGACCAGAAATATTGCCCGTTAGTTCCGTCTTGCCCAGTCCTGTCGATCTGAATAGCATAGCTTGCCTCCACGATCCTGTTATCAACTATAAAGTTCCCTGTTACCCTTCGACATAATCAGGACGAACGTGCCTTATTCCGAAGAGATTCCTAAATCGTCCGTTCTGATCTCCGTCGAAGTGCGAATTGTACTATTGTAAAGCCATATTTAGAGTGCTTACAGAATATACCCGTTCTCTCGGGACTTAGTGACGATCTCCGGTTCTTTCCACCATTTCTCTATACCGCATTCCTCTGCAATGGTGTTGGCGCAGTTGTATCCCGGACCCCAGATAACACATCCGCCAGGCCAGACTCCAGCTCCTCCGACGAAGAGGTTCTTGATGGGTGTGACGTTATGAGAACACTCCTGGTTGGGCCTGAGATATCCCATCTGCAAAGGATGATACTGGCCTTGTTTGTAAGAGCCCCGAACCATGTTGGCGAATTTATTCTGGATGTCCGCTGGCGTGGTGATATTCCACCAGAGAACTGAGTCACCAGCCATATTCGGCGCATATTTTTCAAGAGTTTTGAGTTGATATGCAGCCAACTCCTGCCGGTATTTGTAATTGAGATACTTCTCCGATCCGCCGTCCTTCAGGTCAAACGGAGCCATCTGCGAAAGGAGCCCTGATGCTCTTCCCGGAGGTGCCTGATAGGGATCATGAACGCTTGGGAAGCAGGCAATGTATCCAGCCGTTTCCGGCAGTTCACCGGTAGCCATTAATTCCCATTCATGGATCAGTTCGTCGCAGCTGTCATAGCCCAGTACATACATGAAGGATTTGTTGACATCCGGATTGGACTCGGCCGCCTTGAACTGAGGAGGTTTATCGAGCGCCAGATGGGTATCCAGCAAGCTCCACTTCTCCCACTGCCAGGCATTGCACATGGCGACGAAGTCCGATTCCAAGTTATCTGTTCCGACGTACTCCAGAAAAGTCTTATGAATATCAATGGTGCTCACCACAGCCTTGTTGGCCATGTACTTGGTACCGTCGAGCAGCTCGACACCCTTGGCAGTGCCGTTTTCCACAATGATTCGTTTGATTTGGGCACTGGTCCTGATTTGTCCCTGCTCCTCGAAATAGCTCTTTAAGACCGCATTTGATACCTTGTGAGAGCCTCCTGCCGCTAGTTGGTAGTTGCTCATCCGGTTGAAGTAGAGAGGGATGAGATAGCCGACGCCGGACTGGCTATGATCCAGACCCCAGTGACAGATGCCGTACATCATGAGCGTTCGGACATGGTCGTTCTCAAAGCGTTCTTTGACAACTTCCTCAGGGGTGCGCTCAGCGTATTCCGTAAGGAGTCGACCCAGTTCAGACATCTCTGCTCGAGCCGCCATGAGTGGCGCCGGTTCCGGTTTAACGAAGGTCTGAGGACCGACAATTTCTCTCATTAGTTCGTCGCACTCTTTGTACCATTCCCGATAGCTATCCGCATCTTTCTGGGAATACTGGGCAATGGATTTGCATGTCTTCTCTGGATCGTTATAGACGCACAAAGCTCTCCCATCCGGAGTAGGCATGGCCCACTGTACTTCCGGAAGGATGTGCTTTAGCCCGTACTTTGCTTCGAATTCGAAATCCTGGTAGATGGGCGCATAATCGACCATCATATGGAATATGGCGTGGGTGTTGTGGAAGTATTCGGGGATGGTGATCTGCTCGGTGGCGAGGCCTCCCCCGGCTTCATACCTCTTCTCCAATATGAGAACTTTCTGCCCTGCTTTGCTCAGATAAGCGCCAATCTCCATCCCATTCGGGCCAGCTCCGATTATGATTACATCATATTCCCTTTCCATTTTTCCTCCTCCTTAAATAGTTTTACTTACCAATATTTGATAAAAGAGACGCTATTTAAACATCCCAAATTCACATTAACGTTATCTCCCGAAAATCTGGATCAATGATAAGCACAGGTTCGGTTAACCGCTGCACTTCTTCAGGCGTCCAGCCGGGAGCGACTTCCTTCAAAACAAGCCCCTTTTCGGTTACTTCTATCACAGCGATATCAGTAACAATCAGATCAACGCAATTGAGTGCTGTTATGGGGTAGGTGAGTTTTTTCAAAATCCTGGGTTCGCCTTTTTTTGTAATATGGCTCATAGCTATGATAAGCTTCTTGGTTCCCATGGCCAGGTCCATAGCGCCGCCAATGACGCCTATCTCTCTTTCAGGTACCATGTAGTTGGCCAGGTCTCCCTTTTCAGAAACCTGAAAGGCGCCCATGACGCTGATATCAATATGCTTTCCCCTTATCATTGCAAATGCCTCAGCGTGATCAAAACAGCTCATACCGGGTTGTTCATTCACCGTCTGTCCGCCGGCATTGACCAACTCGTAGTTCCCCTCCCCGGGAGCAGTCATATCCCCGAAGCCAAGAACTCCAATCTCGGCGTGAAAGAGGACCTCTCTTCCCTCGGGGACGAAGTTACATGCCAGGCCGGGCAGCCCGATCCCCAGATTGACCACATCGCCATCCTGGAACTCTTTAGCTACCCGAAGAGCTATGGTCTGTCTATCCAGCCTGAACTTTTCTTCCATGCTATCACTCATATCTGGCTAGTTGCCCTTCCTCTCCATGAACTTCCTGTGAGATTCCAGGACTTCAGCGGGGACTTCCCCTTCATCTTCATCTTCGACCACTTCGGGACGTACCACTACTCTATCCACATATATACCCGGGGTATGTATCGCATCCGCATCAAGCTCGCCCAGTTCAACGATCTCATCCACTTCGGCGATGGTTACCTTTGCCGCCCCGGCCATGACAGCATTGTAGGTCCTTGTTGTTCTCCTGTAAGTCAGGTTGCCCCAACGGTCGGCCTTGTGGGCTTTTATCAGGGCAAAATCGGCCTTGATCGGGATCTCCAGTATATACTTCTGGCCGTCAATAACCTTCGTTTCCTTCCCTTCTTCCAGTACCGTTCCTACTCCCACTGGGATGTACACGCCGCCCAGTCCGGCCTTGGCCGCCCGGATTCGCTCCGCCAGTGTTCCCTGAGATGACATCTCCAGTTCCACCTTTCCCGCGCGCAGCAACTTCTCGAAATTGTTTTTGTAAATGGTGCTCACCGGAGCAGTGGCGATGGCCTTCTTCACCTGGCCGTTCCTGACCAGGATATCCGGATCTTCAGCGAACTTAATGCCCAACATCTTCCATACATCTTTACCGAAACCGGTGACATTGGATACCATCGTCAGGTCTTTCACCCCTTTACGGCCTACCGCTTCCAGAAGCAAAGAGGGGGCGCCCACTACCACACCGAAGCCGCCGATCATTATAGTGTCGCCATCTTTCATATCGGCAACCGCTTCATCGAAACCGGAGACTATCTTGTTTATAGGCATAGGGTAATCCTGACCTTTATGATAATTGAAAAACGCAAAACCTGAATTAGAATATAATCGGAGGCATGCCGAGATCTCCGAGCTCGCGAATCTTTTCGCCTATCTCCTCAGCAGTCCATCTCTTCCCAGTGTCCATAGAGTTTGCAATTGACCAGGCTTGGAACAGCTCGAGTTTGCCCCCTCTGACTGAAAAGATATGTCCGGTTATATCCTGCGCTTGCTCGCTGCCCAGATAAACTAAAAGAGGAGAGATGTTCTCCTTTGCCATTGCGTCAAATTGCTCCTCTCCTTCTGGTTTGGCAAACATTGCTGCCGTGGATTCAGTAGACATAGTCATCCTGGTGCGAGCCATCGGGGCAACAGCGTTGCAGGTAGAGTTGTACCTTTCCAGTTCCCTGGCCATCACCATGGTCAAACTGGCTATGCCTCCTTTGGCTGCTGAATAATTGGCCTGTCCCGCATTTCCGAAAAGTCCTGCATGTGAAACGGTGTTTATTATTCTGCCGTTGATCGGGTTTCCCGCTTTGCTCTGGTCTCGGAAGTATGCAGCGGCCCATCTGCAGCAGTTGAAAGTTCCATAGAGATGAACGCTAACCACAGCATCCCATTCCTCCGGTGACATCTTGAAACTGATCCGATCTTTCAAGAATCCGGCATTGTTGACGAAAATATCAAGCTTGCCAAAAGTATCAACCGCACAGTCGATAATCCTTTTAGCCCCATCGAAATCAGTAACGCTTTCGTAGCTGGCTACTGCATCTCCGCCAGCATCTTTGATCTCCTGGACCACTTCGTCGGCCGGTGTGGCAGCCTTCTCACCTTCGCCGTTCCATTCAACTCCAAGGTCATTGACTACGATTTTAGCGCCTGCCTGTGCCATAGCTACAGCATGACTTTTCCCCAAACCCCTGCCCGACCCGGTTATTACCGCAACTTTTCCATCCAGCATTCCCATTTTTATACCTCCTATTCACTAATATCAAATTTGATTGTCATAGACCAAAACTGACTCATCTTTTAGGTTATTTTTCGGAATTTAATGTGTATAGCACATTTAAGATTGATTTTTATTGAAAGTTAGCATAGCAGTAATCAAATAGCTGTACCATGGTCCAAAGGGTGTATTTTGGGTGTATTTTTGACCGATAAGCACCAGGTTTCTGGCAAAGAAGGTGACTCACATGAGAGATTATCGACTTAGAAACACGAAAACGCCGGTCATATACTACCGAAGGCCAGTCTCGATCAAATCAAACCCAGTTCCTGAGCTTTGGTCACAGCCATAGTTTGTTTGTGCACATCCAGCTTTCTATAGATATTTATGATATGCTTTTTTACCGTGCCGACTGAGAGAATGAGCTCCTTGGCTATTTCCTTGCTTGTCGCTCCGGTTGCCATAAGCCGTAAAATCTCCAATTCCCGAGTACTGAGGATTTCTGTTGGCTTAGAAGGGTGAGTACTATTTGGGGTAGTGGGTGAGGCTCCGGTTATCACTTTTACAGGCTGATCCCCAAAGTGAAGCGCCGAATCTGCAAATGATCCCAACAGTTTGTTGACGTATTCCGGCGCAATGCCGCGCGATGCAGCATGAAGAAGAAGCTCCTTCATGGGGTAACCCTCGTCTAAAAACACACGGATATAACCTTCTGGTTGAGCGAGAGACAGTACATGCTCCAGTGTTTTAAGGGATTGATCGATTTTGCCTTGTGTTTTCAGGGAAATCGATTGAAGAACCAATATCTCGATAACGCTTCCCGTTCTACCTTCCGCTTCCGCTTCCTGTCTCATCCTCTCCAGTAGTTCATCTATTTCTCCAGTTTTACCCCGAGCTATGTAGAGCCGCACCAGGGTAAGATATGAAAACTCTTGCCATAAATCAGGGGGGTTTTGCAAGCTTAACTCGATTTCATGACAAGCGGCCCAGCGTTGCGTCGCTTCAAGATCCCCATGTGCCAGTGAAAGACGCGCCTGCCATGCATCCATAAGTCTCGAGAGTAATACGTTGTGTGGGGTATGTACGATCCGCTTTGCCAGATCGTGAAGTTCTGACATAGAATTCGTTTTACTCTGGAATTCTTCCATCAATGCCAGGCCAGGATAAAAAAACTGCACGATCAACGCGGTTCCGCTTTGTTCGCTCAGTTGAATCCCCCGAGTCAAATGCTGTGATGCTTCGTCAAGTTTGTTCCACTGATATAGAATCTGGGCCAGGCTTATATGTGCATAGCTTGTTGCTGATAGTGGCTCTGGGCTATCACTCCACTCAATACCAAGTCGAAGCGCATGCCGGTTAGTTTCGGATGCTTGATGGAGAAGCCCCATTTTTGACTGGATTTCCGCCAGACAGCCCATGGCAATCAGAGCGATATAAGGGTTCCCTGTCGCCTGCCCTAAAGTAACGGCTTCATTCAGAAAGCGGCTGGCGGTATTCATCTCACCTCTCATGCCATAAGCCACACCAAGGTTCAATGCGATCGGAGCACGTGCAAACGTTTCATCATCGGGCAGTTGTTCGAAAGCCTCACGCAATGGTTCGAGGTTACGCTGGATGTCTATATCTCCCTGTGTACTGGCGCTGGCGCGCAGGGCCAGTACCACACTGCGAATTTTAGTATTATCTGCAAAGGTATCAGAAGTTTTTCCTTCTTCGGTAGTGGCCAGCATCTTTTCTACAGATCTCAGAAGAGGTTCCACGTCATCCAATCGCCCGGCAGCCATGCGAGCACCGGCGAGGGCTATACAGAGCCACGGTCGAGTGGTAATCAGTTCATCGGGTAATTTGGCTATCCACCTGAGGAGTGTGGAGACTTTGCTCTCCACGGTGATCATAGGTACAGCGATTACCTCTATCAGGTTTGCGGCTTTTTCAAAGTCTCCAGCGGCCAAAGCATGGTTAATGGCCTCGGCGGTCAATCCCTGTTGTTCAAACCATTGGCTGGCTCGCTGGTGCAACAACGGTGGAAGGGCAGGCAGTGATCGCGTCAGTTGACTGCGCAGCAGGTCCGCGAAGAGGGGGTGGTAACGAAACCATTTTCTCTCATCATCCAGTGGCACAAGGAACAGATTGGCAGCTTCGAGATAATCCAGTTTTTCCTTGGCATCATTGCGTTTGGTTACGGCATTGCATAGCGGAGCGGTCAATCGATCTAAAATAGAGGTCTCCAGGAGAAATGATTGGACGTCAGCCGGTTGTTGAGAGAATACTTCTTCCGTAAGATAGTCAAGAACGTATCGTTGGCTGCCGCTAAAGGAGTAAATGAATTTTTGGATGTCATTATGCCCTCTCATGGAAATCGCAGCCATTTGCAGGCTCGCTACCCAGCCTTCGGTTCGAT
>CAZWIP010000019.1:0-23923 GCA_964634125.1 uncultured Dehalococcoidia bacterium | reverse complement strand
AAATCGGAGGAAAACATGAAACGTTTTACCCTGTTACTTATGTTGCTGGCTGCGGGTCTTTTCGCCCAGGAAGCCATGGAGGAGGCAACCACCGAAGCCCCACAAGAAGCGGCTGCCGCTGAAGAAATGGCTCCCGCAGACACAACCGCCATGGATGAATCTATGGAAGAGATGCTGGCTCCTGAAGAAGAGACCATGATGGAAGCACCTGCCGAAGATACCGGTGCGGATATTGAAACCATGCTGGCCGAAGAGGGAACAGCAGAGGTTGAGGTAACGAGTGGCTCTGCTTTGATCGGATACACGGTTGGGGTGGATCTTGGGTATCCTGTATACAAGTTGGGCGGTCTTGGAGCAAGTTATGACCAGAGCGGCCCTGCATTAGGAATATCAATTAACTCGCCATTTGGTTTCGCAATTGGTCCGTTTGAAATAGGACTTGGCTTGCAGGCCGGGATATTCAGTTTTACTGATAGTGAAGATGCTTCCAAGGAAATTAGTGGTATTGTAGCCCTCGCAACTTTTAACACCTCTGTTGTTGAGACTCCCGCCGGTGCTGTAAGTGTTCAGGTTGGCGGTGGATATTATGGTGCGAGTATAGGATTTACTGGTGGAGCTGCTTTCGATTACGCGATTCCCGGTGTTCCTGTAGTACTTCGTCCTTATGTTCGAGGAAACGCCACACTAGACAGCGGTGGGGAAGCTTCAGGTGATGAGGACGCTGCGTATGCTTGGCTAAATGCAGGAATACTTATCAGTCTTGATCTCAGCGCAATATTCTAAATTCTAAAGCCACCCGAATTTAAAAGTCCCTCCTCCGAGGGACTTTTTTTTGGACCTTGGCCTGAAATAGACTGAACAAAAAGGGAGCACACAATAGGACACTTTGGTCTGGGGTATTGTTCATTCGATATACTTGGAGATATTTAGTGGTTGTGACTAGTATATATTCTGCAAAAGAGGGTTAACTGATAATGCGACTCAGTAAGGATATTTATCGCTGATACACTAGCCACAAAGAGGTAGTTAACACTTTTTGCTCCACATCGAAGGTTCCAATAATATTAAAGTTACTGGAGAGTAAATACCCAATCTCCGCAATACCGCCCGTGTGAGTTTTTGTTGGGATTTCTGCTACAATGTCACGTATGTTCCAATTCTCTGGAAGCACTCTGTTGATATCTTTTTTCTTACCTGTCCAAAATTGGCCAATTAAGAACCATCCATCCTCTTGCCACAGGGCCTTAGTTATGATATATCTTTTGTATCCGGGATGATTTGGTAGAAAACTATAACCTTCAATTGAGAATGAAGTAAAAAGGCCTGGATGCATACCAAAGGCAGCTGAATTCATGCTGAATTCTATGTTGATCTGTTTTGGAATCAAGATGGATGGTGATTCTCGTTTAGGTCGTATTTCGATATGATTGAAGAAGAGGAATTCGTCTGTGTATACTTCACGATCGGTAATATCCACTTGGAATTCATCAAGATAGAGCCGCGTTTCAACAGTGAATAGATGGTAAAGCCGCTTATATGCGAAATAAAAGATAACGTTGTTATTGTCACTTATTGCGTTATCGCTCCTGTTATCATGCATATCCCAATTATGAACGAAGTAGGGAAGCAGAGGATTTGACCATACTAAACTGAGTGGTCTTTCAAGGCCAGTGTAAAGCAGGAATTCGCCAGCAGTGAATGAATGGCTTCTTTTCGAAAGAGTAATTCCATGGTAATTGAAGTATCGATTCACTGTTCCATCATTGGTCTTTTCATTTCTAAGCGCCAATAATCTAGTGTGGAAATTCAGTGCATTGATATCATAGCTCAGATCATAACCATCACCAGATATATATACTGCTGAAAAGGGAGTTGTCACTGAAAGTGGATGATAATCAGGGACTAGCCGACCCACTCGGAGACCAAAGTTGTTATCGTTATAAGTCAACTCGCCACTGAGAAACCTACCCGTATTAAATAGTGGTAAACCCTCGCGTGTGTAAGTCGCTCCCAGATAATCTGGATCTCGGTTTGTTATTATGATGATTTGCGAATATCGGAGTTGATCAGTGATGTTGAATACTGATGAGCCAATAGCTGTATTAGTACCTTCGTTGAATTCCCTGTTGTATCCCAGTAAGGTTTTTTTATCCAATCCATAAATGATGTCCGCATCGAAAGCAGCATATTGGCAATAACCCGAAGTTGCGGATAGCATTCCAAGTAAAACCAGGGTGAGTCTTAGCCGCAGCCATATTTTCATTGTGTTCGTTATTCGCGATTTAGATAGGAATTGGTATGCGTTTAAAACCAGGAAATATCTCACGCAATAAATTTGGGGGATCCAATGTCTGGCTGTTCTGGGCGTGGGGGAACCTGCTCAGGTTTGTATTCAGGGATGATATCCATGAGCTTCTGCCTAAGGGCATCATGATCATAGGTTTTGCATAGATTGGCGAGTTCTTGAATCCGCATCTGAAGAACTGTCCACTCGACCTTGCCCTTCCCATTTCGTCGTAGCGTCATGATCTTCTTGTGATCAGTCTTTGAAAAGACCTCTCCGTCGAAGATCAATTCTTCGTAGAGTTTCTCCCCAGGTCGAGCCCCAGTATAGATCACCGAGATGTCCTTCTCAGGTTCTAGACCTGAGAGACGGATCAGATCATAAGCCATATCTTTTATCTTCACCGGCTTACCCATCTCCAGAACGTAAATCCGCCCACCATTTCCACCAAATGAGCTGGCCTGCAAGATCAATTGTGCTGCTTCAGGGATAGACATAAAATATCGGATCATTTCCGGGTGGGTGATTTTAACCGGTCCTCCATTCCTGATCTGCCGTTCAAACAATGGAATGACGCTTCCTGAACTCCCTAAGACATTGCCAAAACGGACAGCGATGAATGATGTTCTGGATACATTATCAGCTGATTGAACCATAATCTCTGCCAGACGTTTGGTAGCCCCCATGATATTGATTGGATGAACCGCCTTATCTGTTGAGACCAATACAAATTTTTCTATTTTGTTTTTCAAAACAAGCTCAATGAGATTCATCGTTCCTAAAACGTTGGTCTGGATGGCCTCCCAGGGATGATCCTCTTGTAAAGGTACATGTTTGTAAGCTGCCGCATGGAGTATGACATGAGGTTTATAGTCCCTGAATACATTAGAGAGGGTTTGTTTATCACGAATACTGCCCAATACGTACGCAGAATGAGGCCGATGTTCGTACTCCGTTAATTCCTGCTGGATGCTGAAGAGGTTGTATTCACTATTATCGAGGAGAATTAGTGCTCCAGGATGGTATTGTATACATTGACGTACCAGTTCAGATCCTATAGAGCCTCCTGCCCCAGTCACTAAGATACGTTTACCCTTAATGAAATTATTGATTGCCTGGGTGTCCAGGACGATTTCGTCCCGCCTAAGAAGATCCACATAGGACACATCACGCACCATCTTCATGCTCACGTCATCATCAATGATCTCAGGAAGATCAGGTACTGTCTTGTATCGCTTACCTGTCAATTTGCACACTTCAACGATGCGCCGCATCTCTTCTCCTGTTGCCGAAGGTGCAGTAATGATCAATTCATCGTATGGCAAATTAATTCGGGCTAGCTCAGCCACTGTTCCCAATACCCTAATTCCATGAATTGTTGCGCCGCGTTTTTGGATATTATCGTCGAGAAATCCTACAATTTTATAGGGGATCGCGGGCGTCGTGAGAATTTCCCGGGCGATCTTTTCACCGGTTCTCCCAGCACCTATCAGGATCAGTCGTTTTGCATGATTTGAATTAACTGATCCGCCATCGCTCGGGTCAGCAATTAAGATCTGGTGGGAGTAGATCAATCGCACCGCTATTCGACTGGAAGCAATCAAGGCGGTGCAAACCAGGAGGTCGAGAACGAACACTGAGCGTGGGAAGCCTGCAAATCCATGGCTAAATGCGAAAATAACCATAATGAGAAAGGATGCTGTCAGGTTTGCTTTGACAATATTAGTGATATCCCAAATACTGGTATAGCGATACATCCCTTTGTAAATGTTAAAAATATAGAGAGTGCCTAGCTTAGAAACTGTTATGATTGGCAGCCAAGCAGTTAGGAAATTGGTGAATTCAACGGGGAATTTGAAATCAAAGCGAAGTAGGAATGCGACGATCATCGCAAGAATGATAGAAACAAGGTCGACGACCATGAATATCGCTAAACGACTTTTCCTTCTTATTCCTGTGAACATTGTCCCTCGTCCCCAAAGTATTTCAACCGTTTATCAGAAGCAACCTATTACAGAAGATCCGCATATGATGTTATATAGGTCACAATTGGGATTTGATAATATCAATGATGCGATGTTGATCAGAATCACTCAAATTTGATCCCGATGGTAAACATATCCCGTCCATAAAAAGTCTCGCAGATACGTCTGGATGGTTTGAGTAATAGGGATATTCAGCGTATAATGGCTGGAGATGCATTGGCTTCCAAACTGGACGCGCTTCAATATTCTCCGCGTCCAGTGCATTGATAATTGCAGTTCGATCGGATTTCAATTTTCTTGGATCTAATGTCATTGTAGATAACCAACGGTTGGATCGACTATTGGTTGTCTCCCTCTGAAATGATATCCCTTCGACATCAGTAAAAGCCTCCAGATAGCGTCTAAAGACCTCCCGGCGTGCATTTACGCGCTCATCAAGCACCTTGAGTTGACCTCTCCCGACGGCGGCCAATAGGTTACTCATTCTGTAATTATACCCAAGATGTCTATGTTCATAATGTAGCTGGGGTTCACGTGCCTGAGTAGCAAGATGACGGGTCTTATCTATCATCGACTTGTCGTTTCCAACCAGCATTCCACCACCTGAGGTGGTTATGATCTTGTTACCGTTGAATGAAAGAACAGCTAGTTGCCCAAAGGAACCACATGCCTTACCATTGAAGTGAGAACCGAGTGACTCTGCTGCATCTTCTATAAGGATCACCCCGTATTTTTTGCAAATGAATGTAATCTCGTCATAATCACAGCTCTGCCCATAAAGATCAACAGCTATGAGACCTTTGGGTTTATGTTCCCGAATGGCTCTTTCAAGTAGCGTTACATTCAGCGTCCAGGTATCTCGTACCGCATCTAGAAATACGGGAATGGCATCCTGATAGAGAATCGCATTGGCACTGGCGGCAAATGTAAGACTTGAGCAGAGGACTTTGTCAGATTTCCCGATTCCTGAAATCCTCAATGCTAAGTGCAACGCCGCCGTACCAGAAGATAGTGCACAGGCATGTTCTACTCCGATGTAGGATGCCACCTCCTGTTCAAATGCATCTACGTGTGGTCCGAGCGGAGCTATCCAATTCGATTCGAATGCTTCCTTCAATAATGGGAACTCAGCGGTTCCCATATGAGGTGGTGAGAGATAAATACGTTTAGACATAAATATTTAAGGACGTTGGATGATTTTCAGCAGTTCTGCTCTGCAGGGTGTCTATCCCTCTGCATCCATAATAAACAAATTTGGTTTCGACATTATTTTTTTCTTTGGACCAACCGATCGACCCAGGACTGATAATGCAGCCACCACACATTCCTTTCCAATTGAAACACCCGGATAAGTAACAACATTGCTACCTAAAAAGGTTCGAGAACCAACTATTGTCCGACCGGATAATATGCATCCGGGACTGATTATTGTGTAATCGTTCAACATGCAATCATGACCGACAGACACATTCTGGTTTATCACGGCATGGTGACCAATAGAACATCCTGTAGCCAGGGTAGTGTTGGCTGCAATGAATGAGCCTGATGCGATACTCACCCCTGGGAAAACAACAACAGATGGATGGATCAATGTGGCATATGACGGTTTGTCTATATTCTTCCGCAATGAATTATTCAACTTCTTCCTGTCATTTGGGATTCCTGATGCACAGATGAACTGCGTTTTGTCTGAGACATATTGCTGCAGATTGTTAAATGATATTACAGGAATACCTTCCAGTGTCGTCCCTACCTTTTCTTCATCATCATCGACAAATGCGATTGTTTTTATTGAGATATCGCCATCGCTTTCATGTATTGCTTGTGCTGAAAAATGGATTTCACGCCCCAGATCGCCGGCTGCAAGGATGATCAGATCAATGTCCATAAATAGCTCCTGATAATACGAATTCTATCATATCTACTATATGCGAGCACGCATGCTCTTAACCATCCCACCGATAACAGTCTTGTCGGTATCATTGCAGATCACAACCGAGATTGATGCAACTCCCCGGCGGTCAATATCAGTAATTTCGAGAGTGGCTTTAAGTTGATCGCCTATAAAAATGGGATTGTTGAACTCAATACTGGCATTGATCCAAATATTCCCATCTCCCATTAGTTCGGTAAGGGCTCCAGATATTAAGGCGGCACCTATCATTCCGTGGGCAATTGGTTTGCCGAAGTAGCTACTGGACGCAAATTCCGTGTCAAAATGAATTCGGTTGCGATCAAGACTTAAGTGAGCAAAGGCTTCCAGATCTTCCGCTTCAATCCTTCGAACTACAGTTGCACGATCACCCACCTGCAAGTCGCTTCTCACGATTGAATCCTCATATCAACCTCTTCGAATAACTGACGCCAGAATCCAAATCCATCCCAGGTAGGGCCAAAATGGTGCATTTCCCCCAACGGTACAAACCGCTTGACATTTGTTTTCTCCAGGACCTGCAACCATTTGTCTAAACTCTGATCAGGCGATGAATGCCCTATTGTCTGAATATTTTCCGGTATGGCTTTAATCCGATCTTCTAACCTGATCCAGGTAATTGGTAGAAGCATATTAGCGTCTGGGGTCTTGCAGACGGAATCACCTGTGGCAATAGCGGCTCCCCTGTTTGGCACCACAGCAACGTCCCAGCCATAGGTTTTTGCCAACTGTGTCGCCATAGTCACAGAAGAGGCGATATGCTGAGGAGGTATTCCTTTGAAGACGCTGGACCATGTTTCTACAATCCGTTCGCGCAGTTCGATGGCCTGTAGCTCATTTCCATCGATAAGATAGACACATCTGGGGGAGGTACAGCCTGCCTGACCGTATACGGCGAATACCTTGATGAGGTTTTCAATAGTCTCATCATCTACTGAATCCGGCTCAAGCCAAAGCTCCGACTGCTTATCAGTGAAGAAGAAATCAACTGTCATTATTGAATGGGGAAGTGCCTGAATATCTTTCGCCGCCTGATCGGAGCCGAAGAAAATGCGGACACTCGCTTCCCCGGACATTTCAGAATTACGCACATCATCATGGTCAAAATAGGCAATCCTGATCATCTGTTCGAGGTACGCAGTAAGATCGCCCGAAGATAAATTATGAAGGGCATAGTCAATGAAACTGGATGTCAGGTTCTTACTTCGACTGCCTGCTTTGATCAATATCCGATTACCTGTTAATGATATAAGTATTACGAGCAAGGGACCAAGTAAGCTGACATTATTTGGCAGCCACACGGCAACCGGTCCCCTTGGACGATGAAGCCGAATATTGCTGTAAACTTCCCCTTCCACCTGGGGACCGAAAGTCTGATCCAGGATCCTGTTCAGATTTGATGATCCAAGAAAGGTCATCACATACGCCCACTCTTCGCGTTCGAAATCTTCCGGCATCGACCTGATCATTTTGCCACGAAGCGAGTTCCACTCTCCGATGATCTTAGCAAGCTCAAATGGCGTCAGGATCAGATTTAATCCATAAGCATGTCCATACGAATGGTAACGCTTAAACATTTGCACAACCCCGCAATTCGGCTTTCGGGATTCTTCCGAGCAGACGAAATTTGTCACCACTCCGTCCACACTGACATGGTGCTGGAGAAATTATACCAACATCCTCTGTGAGAACGCTATGGTAAGGCGCACCCCATGTTATGGCATTCATGAGTTGAATTTGACCAGCTTCCTCAATCAGGGATTCTAGAGTGTGAATGTCACGAATTATGATGTCTGCCCAGTTTGGTACATGACGCCATCCGTGATCGCATAGGGGATATACGATTCCTATTTGTTCAACTAAACCGTAGTAGTCAAGGACAAGGGACTCCTTCGATACTCCTTCCAACAGGTGTTTTTGGAAGGTTTCTTGATCAACACTGTCCTCTTCCAGTTTTTTCCAGCCTCCACTGTGGATAAATTTTATTGTCTTCCCTTCGATTAATTCCTTTATGTGATCTGGGAAGTCAGCTTTACCCCAAGCCAGCCATAATATCCATGAGAAGCCATATACATAAAATGAATCATATTTCTGCAATGACTGCTCGAGTGTATCTAATTTCATGCTGCTCGGATCTTCGGTCTCTAACAAGAATATCATGTCAGAGGCGAATTCCTTCAGGCTCATCGCAGCCGCTACTTTTGCCGAGACAGAGCCTCTTTGACGTAATGACTTAACTGAATCCAGGATCAGTAGCGGTAATTTTTCCGATCCAAGATAATCTGACAGTATCTTGTTTGAGCTTTCCGCTTGAAGTGACGAACTGCGGGTGTCAAGATGGATTTTACTGCTGATGCCTGAGGTAGATGATGAATGCAATACTCGCTCATGGGATGAATCTGAACGTTCGGTTTTGAGGTCAAGTTCCTTGAACAAACCCACATGTAGGTATGGTAGATCATCAATACCCACCGCCCCATTCCAGCCAGACCAGATGCGATCATATTCAGGACAACCACGTAAGTGGTGATGTGTCAGATTGTTCATTTCTTTCAGGAACAGATCTTCATCACGGCGACCAAAGGGTTGTCTTTTTAGAAGTTCACTCATTTTTCTGTAAAGTGCTTTAAAGAACTAATCGTATCCCGTTTGACCAGAACAGCATTGGTTCGGGTTGACGGGTCTCGCAAAATCAATTTCCAACTATTCTCAACGAAAGCAAACAAATGGTTGAAAAGATCCGGATCAAAGATTGCATGCAGCTTCTTTTCAATATGACACGGTTCGATACCATAAGAACGAAATGTCATACCGAACTTATCGGAGTTCTCCATATTGAACTGGAACACTGGCCACATGAATACAGAGCATAGAGAAGCGTGTCCGATATACTCTGTCGAATAATCCTCGTTGACAATGTGTTCCAACACGTGGGCTATCCCATGTGTCAGACCCACACTGGCCTGTGATTGTGCTCGGCAAGCCCTGGCACTCAACTCAAACCAATCGTTTGTTGCTCCAAGAGGCAGATCAAGCAGAGTTTTTATTACATCAGCCAGCTCTTCTCGCGCTGCTGCATCTGCCAGGGGTGAACTAAAGCCTTCCAGTGCGTGTGACCAGACGTCACCGCAAGCATTCAGAATCAATTTCTGTGGTAGATCCTTGACTAGATCAGCCCAGACAACACGGATATCTGGAAGATACTCATCGCCAATATGAATATCTTTGCCAGTGTTTACATTTTGGACCGCGATAGGTGAGTTTTCAGCACCGCTACCCCATATTGATGGTACTGCAATCAGTTGGGTCTGAGGACTTCTCTCTGCTCTCCATATCTTTGCAGTGTCGATTAATACACCACCTCCTACAACCGCCAGTCTCTTCAAACCCGTTTCAGGTATATCGGGAAATACGACTGGGTTGCTGGAGAATTCATGCTGCACCTTATCCAGAACTTGGGGAATGACCCATAATTTTAGATCATCTTTCTCAGTTGATCTCAACTTCTCAACTGACCAGAGCTCCGGTTTAGTTTTCAAAGGATATACCTTTTGCCTCCAGTAGATTACAGATCTCACTGATGCTGTTGACATGGGTTGCTTCGTCAGGGGTCATATGATATCCGAACTCTTCCTGAATCCCTACAGCCATTGACACGGTTCCCAGCGAATCCCATGTCTCAATATCAGATCGGGTCAGATCGAATGAAAATTCACCATCTTCCAAGAGGAATACATCCATCAATAAATTCTTCAATTTCTCACTGTTGTTCATATTCAGATCCTCTGACGCCAATGCTCTTTCTTTTCATCATTCGATTTCAATTTCCTGACATCAATCTTATCGTTGCTGAGCAAGGGTATTTTGTCTACTGATTCGATGCGTAAAGGCCAATGTATCCGGGTAAATTGCTTGCGAAATTGATTCAGTATTGTTCTGATGTCCATGTTTTCCGGCTCGGGTGATAATACCAGCACATGACCTTCCTCATCATTGTTGTCCCTCTCCCTATAAAAAACTGCCTCTCCCCCCCAGACAGCATACACCGCTTTCAGTAACATTGGGAGTGCGATTTTCTCTCCAAATCTCTTATAGACTTCGTTTGCGCGTCCCTTGACCCTTATCTGTCCTGTGGATAATACTTCACCGAAGTCTCCTGATGGGATCCATGTTTCGTCCTCAACGAGAGTCAAGCCTCTGTCATTGTAATATGCGCTCAGGCGATAGGGGCTCCGAAAGATCAATGCTCCATTCTCGTCGGCCTTTATCTCTATCCCGGGTAGTGGGGGGCCAACATTACTTCCCTCCGGGCTTTCCTCCAGTGGACGGATCGTCAGTCGCGGCATTGCCTCAGCGCAACCGTAGTTATTGAATATCTTTGCGTTGGGGAAGATTGCCTGCACGGACTCAATATCATTCTGGGGAAATGGACCACCCGCGAAATTGAGCCGTATTACACCTGGGAATGAGACACCGGGTAGATGTTTTTTTATCAGAGGGATTTGCGCACCGACCATACAAACCATTGTGTCGGAATATTTTGACAGGATGGTGCCTGTCTGCTGCGGATCTCTCAATCCTGAGGTTATGACAAGGCCACGTTGAATTACGCGAGACCATAACCATTGATTAATGAATGCATAGGAGTAATTGAGTGGCAGCACCAGGATCGTGTGCTTGACAGGCTCATTCTGCTGCAGATCGTGAATCACCCTGGTAAGTGCTTCAGACCTGGTTTTCTTTACGATAATTAATTTTGGTTTTCCAGTGCTGCCAGACGTCAGCAAACAGAAATGATCGGTGTGCATGGATGCGGGCAACGCAGACAGACCATTCTCAATCCATTCAGATTCAACTCCGCTCTTATTCGGTACGAAGGCGAAAGTGGGAGTGTCACCCCAGGCTTTCTCCAATATAGAGATATCAGACAGCACCTCATTTTCATAGAGTATTCTCATCCGATTTAATCTCTGCCTAATATCATTTGCTTAATCTCGACCGATAGGATAAACGGGCGGTTGAAAATAACCATGTTTTTCAAGCTGCTGGGTGGCCACTTCATTGTCAGCGGATCACCGTTTTCAATGTGTTATTTATCCTCGGGAGTCTGGGTTCAGTTAATTTCAGGTGGCGGCTCGCTCTCGACCCCAAATTTCGTCATAGTTGAAAAGCCGGGATGACTTATCCCTTCTCGCCGCAAAACCTGGATTAGGGTCATCATGAGGATATACATGTCAAGCTCAAGCGATTGATGATCAACATACCAGACATCATATTCGAATTTTTCATCCCAGGTCAGCGCATTACGCCCATTAATCTGAGCCCACCCTGTAATCCCAGGTTTGACCTCATGCCGGCGGGACTGACGCGGAGTGTAGTGTTCCAGGTATTCCATCAGAAGTGGTCGTGGTCCCACTAAGCTCATATTACCCTTTAGAACATTCCACAATTCAGGCAATTCATCCAGGCTCGTGGAACGAAGTGAAAGTCCAAGCTTAGTTAGTCGATCAGCGTCTGTTTGTCCCCTTCCATTTGAAGGATTATCAAGCATGGTTCTGAATTTAAGTAGTGTGAATGATTTGGCCCTAAAACCTGGTCGTTCCTGACGGAATAGCACGGGAGTACCCATCTTTATTCCTACCAGGAGAGCAACGATCAAGAATATTGGAGATAGCAGCAGCAGTCCCAGAATGGCAATAGTGATGTCGATTGCTCGTTTCAAGCCATCTGCTCAATAAAGGTTACGAATTGTTTACCCAGAATCTTTCGGTCAAAATCCCTTTTTGCACATTCTAAGGCATTCTGTCCCATTTCATGGCGGCAATGGGGCTGATCAGCCAACGCTATCAGGGCGCTGGCAAGAGCGATAGGATCATCTGGTTTTACAACCAAGCCAAGGTTCTTTGCCTCTATAACATCTGCCAGCCACCCAGGATAATTGTTTATCACTGGTAGTCCGGCTGCTATATAATCGAAGAACTTATTCGGGGAAGTACCATAGTAAAACGCGGGTAAGTTGGACAGGATCATGAGTCCAGCATCGGAACTTCTAAGAATGGGAACCAACTCCGCTTTGGCGATAGGATCCATAAAGGTGCAGTTATCCAGCTTTTCCTTTTTCTTTCGAGCAAGAAGCCCAGGTTTCAGTTTCCCGTCACCCACGAATAATAATTTGATATCATTCCGGCCTTTTTCCATTAGAATCTTGGCTGCATCAAGAACTGCATCAAGACCATTAGCAATACCATGAGCTCCTGTAAAAACAGCCAAGAACTCATGCTTAGAAATTATCCCAGGTGGTACTCCCTGCAAATCGGGTCGCTGGAAAAGTGAGATATCGGAACCGTTTGGTATCATCTTGATCGGCATTCTAGGATCAGATCGTTTTCGTATCCCTGCCGCTATACCTGGCGCGAGCGCTATGCATGCCATTGCTGCACGGTAACTCAATTTCTCCAGTAGCGACATTCCACCCAGGATCAAGGGATTGGTGATGACTCCCATTTCCTTCGGTAGCTCTGGCCAGAGATCACGCACCTCAAACACAAATCGGCGACGCTTCATACAACGTGCCAATATGCCCGGTAAACCGGCGGTGAGAGGAGTGCTCGTCGCAAAGAGCACGTCTGCGGGTATTCTCAATGCAATCAGAAGGCTTTTTAGTGCAAAGCGAAGGAAGGTCACACTCCGTTGCAGAAAATTCATATAATTTGAATACTTGAGATCAAATTCAACGATCTGGATTCCATCCACGAGACCCTGTCGTAAACCATTTCGGAATTCGGTTCGCAGCCCTGTATCACCACCTGAATAGCTCCCGCAGATCATGATCACCTCATGTCCTGCCTGGACAAGAGCCTTGGCCATTTCATACGATCGTGTCCCTGAAGCACCTCTGGGTGTGGAGAAATGCTGATGGAAATAAAGGATACGCATCACAGTAGTATAATCTCGGTTATAATGTTGCCCGCCTTGCTGCTCGTAATCTCCAGAACAGGGATAGCGCTCTCTTCAAGATAGTACCTTGATTCCATCATCTGCTTCATGATCAACTCAAGGTGGATGTCAGACTGTATCCTAAATTCAGCAATCCTTGACACGAGAGTCTTCTCCACCAAGTTCCACTCAACTGGGGCAAGTCTCCAGCGCAAGGAAGCATGATGGGAGAAACCTGAGATTTGATCTTCCACCAACCAGCCTGTATCGGTACGCTGTACCCGACGTTTGTGTCGGGCGCTCTTGTAGTCGGTATAGGTTGATGTGATCCGGACCTTTTCATTATCCAATCTGATGTGTTCCGGGCTAAGCCATTCGCCGAACAGAAAGCGTCCCAATCGGGGCATGGAATCCCGACCATCGAATTCAACAGTACTATGAGATACCGTCCCGGGATAATAGGCAAGTTGTTCCTCGGATCCCCGATAGCTGTATGTGCCTCCATCTCTAATGATATTTATGCCCTTATGCCAGATATCCAAATGATTCGCATCAGCATGTGCTGGCCGAAAGGTGTATTTCGGGAGACGTAGCATGGCGAAACCCCTGGATCTTTCAAGGATGCAATAACCACCTTCCGAATACAGGGTTGGCTGCCCACCTCTAGAATCGGTAGAGGTGGTGACATCTAATCCGAAAACACCGAGCAAGGGATGATTCACTTCATTGCTCCAGAGACTTTCCTGCATGAAAACCCTGGCTGCCAGCTGTGTGCTTGGCCGATAATCCCGATAAGAAGCATCCTCAAGATTGAAAAGATAGTTACCATCATCGTGGCCAAGGATCGGAACATCCCCGCTCATTTCGTCAACCATTTTTCGCAGCCAGGAAACTGCGAGCCTTGCTCTATTATAGAAGTTGGTACTGAAAGGCCTCTCACCGAGCTCTGTTCTTAGAAGTTCTGTGAGAGACAGGGTATCCAGTATCATGCGGTGATAATTTGTTGAGTGCTGGGCAAAACTACCATCAGACAGGATAAGCTTTTCAACCCTGTTATGCAGAATTTTGCGGCCTTTTCTCGCGGCTTTCTTAGCCAGCTTCCGGTCGAATTCCCTACCAAAATTTAATAAATATGTTCCAGCCACGAATAGGGCTGCGCCTTCACTTATTCCGTGATTATTATCCTGGGCAACAGCATACAGCGTGGTGGGTAGAATTCGTTTCAAATGAAGTACCAGAAGATCGAGCAGACCATCAAGGGGTTGGCCAAAACGGTCGTTAATTTGCCATGCTGCGAGTAGAAGATTCAATACCCTGAAGGAAGCTTCCTGTCCACAGACCCAATTAGGTCCCAGGAATGGTGGATTCGTTGTGAGCCAGTTCCTGATTCCAAGTTCCAGGATTCCAGCCGCAGCGTCTTCTCCCTGACTGTATTTGAAGGCACACACTGGTACCCAGTTGAAACGGGATAATTCCCAGAGTACTTTTATGTCACCAGATGCATCACTGAACTCAATGACCTCTGACCAATGTTTGTGAATCTGATCTGATCTCCTCCCGGAGATTGGATTCTGAAACCAGTCTGGCGGAAAGTCGTCGGGACTCATTCTTCTACCAAAGAAGGAATAGGTAAAGGGCGATCGGGCCTCGGATTGTTGATTGAAGAAGATTTCCGTGCCATTCACGGATTCATCGGCATGAACGATCCTGTACAGTCCAATCCATTTACTGAAGCGATAGAGTGCAATACGTATCAGATTTGGGATACCTAGTCGCCGGAATACACGTAATTTGAAAATCACAATTCAGCCAGACGGGCAGGAATTCAGGTTGGATCCATCGATTTGCTGAGTTGGTCGTATATCTCAGGATACTCGTTGACAAGATGAATGCGGCGGTGCTCCTGGGCGGATCGCATTGCTGCGAAACTTGCCAAAGTTGCGTTCACAAGAGATTCAAGGGGAATAAGTGGTTCACCCCCCTCGGCAACACGCCGACTGAAGAGGGAGAATTCCTGCTTGTGTCCTTTATCCATCTGGCGTGATTTCATGCGTTTGAATCCCCTGAATCCAAAACTAGTTAGTTCCCGAAAGTTATTGAGTCTTAGCACTCGACCTTCACTGAAGATCTCAAGACCTTCTTTCGGAAAGGATTTTGCGCCATTCCCGAAATAATTCACAGTGCCGATAGATCCATCATCGAAGCTTAACAAGATGGACATTTTATCCTCTTTGACTGCAACCTCCCCCTCCACCTGTATGGCAGCAACTGATCGTATGAGAGAGCCCGTCAAGTATGACAGCAGGTCGATGAAGTGACAGGCTTCACCTATGATCCGACCGCCCCCCACCTGGGGATCGTGAATCCAGGCATCCATCGGGATGATCCCAGCATTGCAAACATAGTTCATCGCCAGTGGTTCCGACCTGTGACTCAACAAGGACCTGATCTTCTGAATATGAGCGCTGAACCGTCGGTTGAATCCCACCATTAGATGTTTGTCCTTGTGCCGGGCAACAGTAGTCAGAATTTCTGACAGCTCTTCAACATTCATGGCCAAGGGCTTCTCGACAAAGACATGTTTTTCCTGTTGCAGAGATCTCACAACCTGGGCTGCATGATCGTTGTGTTTGGTGGCGATGAAGATGGTATTGATCTCTGGATCATTGAAAATTTTATCACCCTCGCTGGTTGCCTCTTCAAATCCATATTTTCGCGCTACCTGGGATGCTTGCACAGGATTAAAGGGATCAACGAGGGTTTTGAGGCGCGCATCAGATTTGGCCAGTTGGGGTGCAAGTGTCATCTTTGTGAAATTCCCTGCTCCCAGAACGGCGGCAACACACATCTCTGCGGACTCTTTCCGCGCTACTTCGAATTTCAGAGTGGTAAGTGTCTCAGCCACATCTCCGTATTCCAAAATGACGCCAATAACCGCGGGATCTGATCCGATGAGTTCATATGCCTGCTGGGCCTCACTGAAAGGTACCCGATTTGTTATCAACTCCTTCACATTCAACTTGTCCTGGGACATGGTTTCGAGCACAGCCTGTATGTTTCGCTGTTCAGTCCAGCGAACAAAACCGAGGGGGTAATCCCATCCCTTCTGCTCATAGTTCTCATCATAACGACCAGGGCCGTAACTACATGATACCTGAAACGCTATTTCCTTTTTGTAGAAATCTGCACGGTTGAGCCCCAAACCAACAACACCCACGAGGATAATCCTACCACGCTGGCGGCACATCTGAGCGGACTGGTGTATTATTTCATTGGATCTGGAGCTGGCTGTGATGATAACACCATCAACGCCCAATCCACCACCATGCATTTTGCCGATCTCGATGATGTTCTCACTCTTTCCATTCAAACACTCGGCGCCAAAGCGTTCTGCTAGAGCCAGGCGATTATCATCGATATCCACGGCAAGGACTTTACAGCCATTTGCTTTCAGCAACTGAATTGTGATCAACCCGATGAGACCGGCTCCGTAAACAACGAAACTCTCACCAAGTGTCGGCTGTGCCAGACGTATACCCTGCAATGCTATTGAGCTAATGTTTGCAAAGGTTGCATCTTCATCGGTCACGCCCTCTGGAACCCTGGCACATAGATGCTCGGGAACAGAAACCACTTCAGCGTGCGGGCCGTTGGAAGTAACCCTATCACCGACTTGAAATCCTTTGACACCAGCACCGACTTCAAGCACATGTCCGACATTGCAATACCCCAGAGGTAACGGTTCGTCGAGACGATTGAATACGGTTTCGAGGGTGGGAAGAAGGCCATCTGTTTTGATTTTTTCTAAAACCTGCTGCACTTTGTCAGGTTGGCTTCTGGCTTTCTGCAGAAGATTACCTTTTCCAAATTCGACAAGGGTTCTCTCTGTACCAGGTGAGATCAGCGATCTATTCGTTTTTATCAATAAATGTCCAGGCCTGACCTTTGGTGTGGGTATTTCATCCAGCGAGATCTGTCCGCTACGTAAATTCTGTAGTATCTGTTTCACGGTTTCCCCATCAGTTTGAACTGGCACATAAATTCATCTGCACCAAACGTAAATATTTTAATAGGATATTTTTTCGATTCTTGAGTTCACTTCTTCATAATATGAATCCGGTGATATGACAGTGTCATAATAGTGAACGCAATTATTGACATATTCATCAAAATCAGTAATTATCTGTACTATTGAAGGTGTTACATCTGAAGGTCCTTCAACAATGAGACCTATTCTGTGTTGATTTATTGCGGCATTTATGCTCTCATTCTGATTGATAATGATGGGTATACCATTTCTTAGGTATTGAGCTATTTTTCCGGAAGCTAATCCTATATTTTTATAGTCATCACTCGCGTTCTCATCATAAAATGCCACACCGATGTCAGCAGATGACACGAGGTCATCCATCTCTTTCTGGGATAATGATTCGAATGAAAATATTGTCCGTTTCATCTTGTCAGCACAAAGCACTTCATTCTTGTATTGGTGATCATAGATAATGCCCGAATGTACCACCAATTTGTGGTCATTTGGCCAAAACTGAGAATATTCAACTACTTCTTTGATCATTGCCGGGCGCATCATACCACTCGCGCACAATATTACTTTATCTTCCTTTTTTAGATCGTATTTCCTGTGAAGGTAAGTACTCTTAACTCTTCTTGCCTTTCCATTAATTGCGTTTGGTATTATTACTGTCGCATCCTGCTTTATTCCGTGTTCCCTGACCAGCAGCTTTGCACGTTGTGCATCTTGAATTGTGGTGAATATCGCTTTTTTATTTAACATCCGCGCGAGTGTATTTCGGATTATACCTGATTTATCCCTGAACATTATCTCCAGGCAATAAAAGGCATATGGTGTCCTGGTGATCATCGCAGGAATGTAAGTAGCAAGCAATCCACGTTCCCCAGCGGCAATAATCAGATCATATCTTTTTCTAGTACATATTTTCGTCAACCAGAAGATATATTTAAAAATGATGTGGTATTTGTTCTCTTTAACATCATGTTGCTTCAATGGTGTATATATCATGTTTATATTAGAATGATCATAATATACTCGGGGCGATGTTTTATTATCAACCAGAATGACATCCATTTCATACTGATATCTTGGGAGGATCCCAATTAAGGCTTGAATTCCAGGAGATGCATACAAATGCCCCGTCGGATATACGACCAATATTCTTTTTGCTTTATTCACTCAGCACACCGGCCCAATATTATTTACAGTGCACCTTTTCTATGATTATTTTATGCAATGGGAGAACATCATTGAACACCAGATCTCAGAGAGCCGATAATTTTCTCATGTTTACAGATGTCAAGTAATCCTGCCAACACACCTGCCCACCAGTATGACTGCTTGATATTTACAGTATCAAGTGTCAATCCTTGGAATTGTATAGAGAACAAACACGAAATCGCCATTATCGACAACATGAATAAATGAATGTTCTTTGTTAACGATCTGACACGAATTATTGCTAGCAATGTTGTTAATAGAAAGACGCTATAGGCAAGGGTGGCGATAATTCCGGATTGAGCCATCATCCCAAGCAAATTCTGGTGGGGAGCGTTATTCAGAATATTATATTTTTCAATATTCCCAATTCCTATACCAAAGTAAGGTCGACTCTTTGCAGTTTCCCATAAGATCGTATTTGTATAAGCTCGTTTATAACCTTCACCAAATTCCTCAACGGCCTTCTGCGACAATATTTCATAAAATGAAGAGAATAAAAAATATGAGGTTAGAATGATCATAACTGCACCAAGGGCGATGGCCAATTTTGGTTTTCTGCTTTTCCTGCTTCTTCCCCGATTGATATCACCCATATTGAAATAGAGGAAGACCATATAGATCATTACATAAGCAGCTATAGCATTGAGTGGATATAATTTATATAGTAAAACGATGTTCAATAGTAACAATGTCATTGTAAAAGACTGACTTTTTTTCGGTGAGGGGATATAAATCAGGTAAAGAAGATAGCAAAAGAGAACGCAGTTGGTGATAGCTAACTCTGTCGATGATCGTCCACCAAGAATGTTCATTCTCTCGATATCAAATACACTAATCGTACCGATCAGGTTATACCAAACCCTCCCTGTTAATATGAATATGGCCAGGAACAAGAACCATGCAGTGTTTACGGACAGCAAGATTTTAGGAAGTGCTTGAATAATGTTGTGGTGATATGAAGAAATGATGTATCTGGCAGCATAAAAATAAAAGATAAACGAAATTGGTCCGATCATTGATCTGGCGGGCACACCATTGAGTGCAGCACTTACGATCGTAATAAACACATACGATGACAAAGCTATCGCCATGATGGTTTGGAGTGATACGACACCCAGAGGGGCGTATATTTTTTTTCTCTGCATGTTAAACAGCACGTATGTGATCAGAATCAGACCGACTATCATTTCAGGGCTAACGGGTAACACATAGTTATGTGTACCAGAGCTGGAATCTGAAAACAGGAAATCAACCGTGAGGTCGCTTAATGCAAAGCTGAATATAGCAAGCATAAAGAAGAACACAGGGAAGGGATCTCTTCTGGTAATCCTTTGTATTTCTGATATTTCGGTCATGTCAATATTACGCTTAAATAATTAATACATAAGTTATAACTATTCTTGTTTCGATTAATCCATATAAGTATCATGCAGTATATAGGTTCTAAGTTCGTCCATTTTGATAATTCTCAGGCAATGTTTTATATTTGCCTCTAAGTATACCTTCATTGCAGTGTAATATATTGATCTTTTCCTGTTTCTAGTGGCTGAATCATATATGAGGTACATCATATATCTTATGCTGTTCAGAATCGTGTATGTGATCAATGCAATTCTACTGCCTCTCCTTTGCCGGTATTCAGTATATGCCCTTGATAAACCTTGTCTGGTATATCGTTCCAGGAAGTACTTAACTGTCAGTCTCTCATTTGGGATGACGTGATACACATATGCATCTGAGTTATATGCGACGCAGTATCCTTTGTGTCTCAATTTATCGAGTAAACCCGTTTCCCCATCCCCTGAATAATGTTCTGTTGGTGGGTAAAAAACATCGGGGTTGAATCCACCGCATTCATAAAGCACCTTCCGCAGAATAGAATAGTTGCAACCATAAATATTCTGATTTTCATCCAGTATCATTATGCCTTCACCAAGGTCCATGATACTGAGAGCGCCACAGTTATCCTGAGTACCAAAATTCCCGAACCAATCCGGTAATTCTGTTGCGTATTTACCTATTACCCGACCACCGACAGCGCCGATTGATCCATCTTCCGCTATATCAAAGGTGGAGTATATATGCTCAAGCCAATTATGGCTGGCGATAATATCATCATCACAATAGGTTAATATCTCACCTCTCCCGTGTTTTGCCCCGGCATGACGGGCATAATGCAGGCCGGTCCTGGGTTCGTGGATATAAACTATCTGCGGTCCACCTTCTCCAATTATGTCTGCAGCTATTTCTTTTGCGTAACCACGTTTACTATTATCTACAACTAGTATTTCGTATTCATCACTGGAAAAACTCTGATCATAGATTGAGTGTAATGCCCGTTTTAGATCTTCAGGTCGATTGAATGTCGGAATTATGACCGATATCTTCATTTTCATACTATCTGCTGTCATGCTCTATGAATAGTGAAATCTATATTGTCTGTATCCTTGAAAAGCGCCTATGTCAATCAAAATCATCTTTGTACCGATCGTGCAGATACTCTTGCAGCGCGACTTTCCAGTTTCTCATCTTGTCAGCTCCCCGGAGTCTGAGTTTCCGATTCATTAACCTTTCTGATGCCGGGCGAGGGGCAAAATATTCCTTCTCGAAATAGTCTGAACTGACCTCAGTGATCCGTATCTGATCCTGTTTTCGAAGTACCTTGAGTACCTCCCTGGCTACCTCCAGACGAGTGGTTCCACCTTCGCATACCAGATTATACAGCCCATGGAATCTATTCTTGACTAAGTGTTTGACAGTTTCGGCAAAGTCATAGGTATAAGTCGGCGTTCCAGCCTTATCGTTAACTATGAACAACTCGCTGGCTCCATTTCTTGTTTGCCGGATCACCTTGTTAATGAACTTCTTGTCTTTTTCTGGACCACCCCCCATCATCCAGCCTGCTCGACAGATCAGATATTGCTCGCAGTTATCACGGATGTACCTCTCAGCGGCATACTTGGACCTAGCATAATGACATAATGGATTGGGTACATCCCAATCATCATAGACCTCCTTCTTTCCATCGAATATGCCAGCAGTGCTGATGAACAATAGTGGAATTTCAAGAGCATTGGCAATCGTGACGGCGAATTCAACCGATGTTGTATTTGTCAGGTAAGTTTCGTCTGGATTAAGCTCACAGTATTCAAGATCCGTATATGCACCTAGGTGGAATAGATAGTCTGGTGCAAATTCAACAACATCGCTTTCATATTGCGGGAAGTCCCTGATATCACAGTAGCTTAACCAGTCATCATTCACGTCAATATCAGTGCACTTTACATCATAATCTTCTCTAAAGACATCATAGAATGCCTCTCCCAGCATACCACCACAACCGCTAATGTATATCTTCTCTCGATTTGATGTATACACCCCATCGATCTCAATTGCCCTTGGTTTCTTGAAACTCATGTAATTCCCTTAACTTTAATTGAATTATGGACGATTGATTCAATAAACATTGCCGTCCTTTCTGCTGATTCACCATCAATCATTGCCCTCTGCGCAACATACCACATCCCTGCTTTTTGTAGCCCAGAACGTTTATCCATATCAGTAATTATTGTTTTAATAGCATCCGCGACTTCCTTTGCGTTACTTCCAGACAGGCATGCACCACTCCGCCTAAATCCGTACGTGTCCTTTGAATTTCGGTCATATAGTATCGCATATCTATGCAGAGCCAATGCTTCGAGAATCATTGTCGAACCAGTACTTATGATAATGGTATGATTCATAATACTTTCATATGCCGACACTATTTTACCCTCCTCAAATACGATGTCAGCATGACTCCTGATCTGTTCAGTATAGTCAGAGATATCCTCTTCATAGCGCAGTCTATATGAAATTTCGATGGAATTATCCTTAAAATAACTTTTAAGCATTTTTAGAAATACCAGTTCATTTGTAACATCTGCAAAAACATTACTGCCAGTTGTATAACCCCATGTTTGTGGAAAAAGAATCTTAATCGTTGAGGCTACCTTCCCTCTTTTAATGTCAAGTGAGAAATCATTATCACGTAGCAACTCAGGGATTTTATCAAATCTTGGTAATCCGGTGGCTTTCACTCTATACTTCTCGATTCCTCTATCGATTAGCTTTTGCGAATAGTATTCACTCATGGTACCAATCCAGTCTGTTCCATTCATTCCAAAGGGATATCCTTTTAGATATTTTCTTATATATATTTTTGCGGGTAGATACTTGAAATCATACAGGATAGTGCGTGGATATTTTAATCTTCTTTTGATCATCGAAACTGTCGTTCCAATTATTGATTGTATCAATGTAAAAACATTATCACTATTTGGCTGTTTTACATGAAAGTATTGTGCAGACTTATCTGTTAAGCGGGCTTCTTTATTCTCATCAGTTATGATGAGACCCTCCTGCAGAAGTAAGGTGTCAATTCCATATTTCCGGCATGCTCTGATAAATGATAATTCAATAGCACCTTTTTCGTAGGGCAATATTATCGATAAATCAGGCCGGATATTCCTTACAACATTTGAGAAATACTTTATTATTGTCCAGATATTCACCAGGATGCTACTTGGATCATTCCATAGACTTTTGCCACTGAGTTTGCGCGGTACACTCACATGATCGTACCCATAAGACTTGAGTAAACCAGAGCATTCTGTGTTCATGTACCTGTCTTGCACGATGAATCTTATATCAAGAGAATGATCTCGGTATTTCAGAGTTTTAATTATGCGGTTTGCAGATTCACAGTGCGATCTATTAGAAACCAAAAATAACAATTTCATATTTCTATTTCAAATCTACATTGTTTAGTGACCAACAATCAATTCCACCTTCTAGTTCATGATGCAACATGAAAATCGCGTATGATGGAACAAATGAATTCAATCTCCCCTTCATGTAAATCACTACCGCTAGGTAAATATAATCCATTGCATGAAAGGTTTTCTGCAATCGGAAATGAGCCGGTTGAATCGCAGCCAGAATTGAGTAACGAGGGTTGTTCATGCATCGGAGTAAAAAATTGACGTGTATCAATACCATTTTCGGATAGTCGGGTAATTAATTGATCTTTTGTTCTCCCATATATTTCTGGCTGCACTAGTATGCCGTTCATCCAAAATACATTTACACTATCAGGTTGATCCTCCTGTAAAACAATACCATCAATATCGTTTAAATACTGTCTATACAGTAGCCCATTTCTTATTCTTTTTTGTGTAAGCAGTTCTGCATTCTCCACTTGAGCAAGTCCTATAGCGGCATGTATATTTGAAAGGCGGTAATTGAAACCAATATTGTTATGCTTGTAATCCCTGGGAGAATTTATATTGAAACATAGATTTTTATAATAACGGGCTTTTTCACACAACCGTGAATCGTTAGTAACTACCATCCCACCTTCCCCGGTTGTAATATTTTTATTCGCATAAAAACTAAAACCCGCAATATTCGATAGACTTCCTGTTTTTCTAGATTGATATGATGCACCATGAGATTCAGCTGCATCTTCAACAATACTTAGATTGTACTTTTTT
>CAZWIP010000018.1:0-25655 GCA_964634125.1 uncultured Dehalococcoidia bacterium | reverse complement strand
TCTAACTCTCTCCCCCAAGGGGCGAGAGGACTTCCTCTCCCTCGAAGGGAGAGGTTAGGTGAGGGTGAAAATACGCATACCTGACATTTTTCTAGTTGGCGGCGTACTAGCTCCATCTCATATCTTCTTTGGCTCCACACCAGGATACCGTTCACCAGAAAAGCCTTTGGCTTCTTCAATGACCTCAGCAACAAGAAAAAGCGATCCGGTTGCGCAAATAAGGTCTTGTTTTCCAGCTTTAGCCAGTGCCTCAGCGACTGCCTGCCCGACGTTATCTGTTGATTGGACTTCCACACCATACGTTGCAAATTCGGCAGCTAGCCCACGAGAATCGTTCGCGCGAGGGTGCTGAGACATCGTGGTAATGACTTGATCGAAAAACGGCGCAAATTCTGCCACAATTGCAGATGAGTTTTTATCAGCAGATGTTCCAATGATGAGAACCGAATGATCGAATTCGAAGTGCTGTTTAAGCGAAACTACCAGCCTTTTGGCCGAGTCCCCATTATGCGCGCCATCCGCAATCAGCAGTGGTTCTTTCCTCAATATCTCGAGTCTTCCAGGCCAACGTACATTCGCTAATCCAGATTCGATATGATTCGAATTTATATCAAGGATTTCCAATGCCCCAACTGCCGTGGCAGCGTTCTCGATCTGATGCTCTCCGACCAGCGGGAGAGTTAATTCATATTTGCCATTCAGTCCTTTCACCTCAATTGATTGCTTTCCAAAGCTTGATCCCTGTCTCTGTCCATGTCCCTGCCATGTGATGTCTTCCCCAACTGTTATAAGACGGCTCTCTTTCTCAGAACATATCTCCCGAATCACATCTATTGCTTCCAGAACCTGAGGAGAACTCACCACAGTAACACCATCTTTGATGATTCCTGCTTTTTCAGCTGCGATCTCTGCGATTGTATCACCGAGAACTGCGGTATGATCCAAACTTATGGAAGTGAGCACACATACATCGGGAATGGTTACGTTGGTAGCATCCAGCCGCCCACCCAATCCCGTCTCCAACACCTGAAAATTTGCCCCCAACTTCTGAAAATGCATGAACGCCAATGCGGTAAGAATTTCAAATGTACTGAGCGTCCCTTCCCAGTTTTGGTTCGTTACTTCAACATGGGGTTCCATCTCAGAGACAATATCGGCGAATTCCCACTCCGTGATGAGATCATCGCCAATTCTGATTCGTTCTCGCATTGTGTGGAGATGAGGAGATGTATAGAGTCCGGTCTTGAAACCAGCCGTACTGAGTACGGAGGCGATCATCGCTGCTGTGCTGCCCTTGCCTTTTGATCCGGCAATATGAACGGTTTTCCTCTCTTTGTGAGGCGAACCCAACCGTTTGAGGAGTTCCTCCATCCGGTCCAGGTCCCATCGTTCCGCGTATCCCGCTCCGGGCCAACGCTCGAAATCGGCAAAACTGAGGACATAATCGAGGGCTTTTTGGTAGTCCATTTCCAAACTTGAGCTATTATATCACAGCGCGAGGTCCAGTTGTCTGCTCTTGCGATAACATACAGTGGTAGCTTATACTAGGGACACGATGAAAGGCAAAGATTTCGTATCCATGTCCGATCTTACGCGCGAGGATCTCATGCGTATTCTCAATCTCGCTTTGGAGATGAAGAAATCGGGCAATACCACGCTACTTTCCGGAAAGACTTTGGGAATGATCTTCGAAAAACCGTCGCTGCGTACCAAAGTGAGCTTCGATGTAGCTATGTATCAGCTTGGAGGTCATGCTATATATCTCTCAAATGAAGAAATCGGTTTGGGAAAGAGAGAACCCATTTCGGATGTGGCCCGGGTGCTTAGCCGTTACGTGGACTTGATCATGGCACGCACCTTTGCACACAGCTCGGTGGAAGAGCTGGCCCAATATGCCACTGTTCCCGTTATCAATGGTCTTTCCGATTTGGAACATCCTTGCCAGACTGTAGCTGATATCCTGACGATTCTTGAAAAGAAAGGGGAACTTGAGGGTCTCTCGGTTGCTTATATAGGCGATGGGAATAACGTTGCTGCGAGTCTTTTACTGGCGTGTGCCCTAGCTGGATTACAATTCAAGTGCGCTTGCCCGCAAGGCTATGAAATCCCTGGTGAAATACAGGAAAAGGCCTCAGAAATCAGCGCATCAAGCAGCTATCAGATGTTTAACTATGAGAGCCCTGAGAAGGCTGTTTCTGGCGCGGACGTGGTCTATACGGATGTTTGGACAAGTATGGGGCAGGAAGTCGAGAGCGAGCAACGTCGTAAGGATTTCGCGGGTTTTATCATAACATCTGAATTGCTGGCAAAAGCAAAACCCGATGCCCTCCTCATGCACCCCATGCCAGTGCATCATGGCGAAGAATTTGCCGCAGGTATGATCGATTGCCCTCAATCCGTGCTCATCGATCAAGCAGAGAACCGCCTGCATGCTCAAAAGGCGATTCTGGTTGAGCTGGCAAAGATTCCGTAGTACAAATTTCCTAATCATCCTCTAAATCCGCAGTTGACACAGGGCTTTTTTCCAAGTTATAATAATTCATATTGTTAACTATTATCATTATGAATTATTATAATTATGTACTAGATACTCTCCAAGGAGATGCCTCATGAGAGAGTATACTCTTGAGGGCATCCTGGAAAACCTGGCCCTTCTCCCCAAAGTGCATAGAACCGCTCATAGAGACATAGTAAAAGTGGCTCTTGAAGCACTGGAGGAGGGACTCACCCGCTACCACGTTGAAATCATTAAAGTACTTGATGATTACGGCACTCTCCACGTTGCTGAAATTGGAGAGATACTAATGGTAGCAAAACCCCAAATGACTCGACTTATTGATGAGTTAATCGTATTGGGGATGGTGGAACGGCAACCGGATACGGAAGATCGCAGAAAGATTAATATCACTCTAACCGATAAAGGCAGTGAAGCCTTTGAGATATTCCTTACTGCCGTCAGAGATAAATTGAGAGAGAAACTATCCTGCCTCAACGATGATGATCTGGAATACTTATCCCAATGTTTGCTGAAGTTGCGAGAAATCGGATCAAAGCTACAGGAAAGTTGTGATTCATAATTTGAAGGAGTCAATGATAAATGGAACGCGTTTTTAGAAGGCTGGGAATCTTTGTTGAGAATAAATACTGGTTGATCCTTCCTATTGCTTTGGCACTGATAGTAGTGTCATTTTTTGTATCCGGACAAATAAAAATGCAGACCGGCACTGCAACCATGATATCCTCCGAGACGCAAGAGTATAAAGATTATGTCCGGTTCAACCAGGATTTCGGTAGCGACGTCATCATGGTAATGATCGAAGGGGATGACCTCTCACAATTACTTAGCTTGGACAACCTCGCAGTGATGGAAAAGATCGAGACCACCGTGGGCAACCCGGAAACACATCCGGAAGTCATCGCCGTTACCAGTCCTGCTGCTTTTATTAGACAGGCGGCAACCCAGCAAAATGGATCGCCGGAAATACCTTTGGATGAACAAGAGAGACTGGCGATTGTTAAGGACCCGGAAACTGGTGAAATCGCTCAACAGTTCAAACAGGTATTACCCAGCGAGCAATATGCACTGATTGCCATTGTCCTGGAGGCAGAACTGGAATCCGAAATCTTAAAAGGCTTTGTGGACGCAACCGAAGATGCTGTGAACGAGGCTGATTTTACTCAAGGGGTTACCGCGGTAGTCACCGGATCACCAGCACTAATGAGCCAGGTGGAAAACATGATGATGACAGCCTTGGGACGGATGGTCCTCCTGGCAATTGCTCTGCTGTTTATCATTCTGGCACTCATATTCAAAGTCCGGGGCTTCTTCCCCTGGCGATGGCTGCCACTAGGCGTAGTGATCATCGGAACTATTTACACGTTCGCACTGATGGGGATATTCAATGTTCCTATGACCATGATCTCCATGGCAGTGTTCCCCATACTCATTGGGTTGGGTATAGATTATGGAATTCAGTTCCACAACCGGTACGATGAGGAAGCGTTGAAGGGGCAGTCGGTAGCTCAAGCTATCATCAACTCCATAACTCATATCGGGCCAGCGGTGGGAGTTGCCCTTATTGCCGGCTGTCTTGGATTTGTTGCCTTGCAATTCTCGCCCGTGCCCATGATCCAGGATTTCGGGCTGATGCTGATCATAGGGGTGCTGGCTGCATACATTGTGGCCCTATTCCCATTGCCCGCTACATTATACTGGCATGATAAAAACAAGAACCATCAGAGTAAAAACGGAAAACCGGTCCCGGAAAAAGACCAGGTCGGATTCGTTGAACGCAGCCTTCAATATCTGGCTCCCCGAATAATTAAAAGCCCCTTCGTAATCGTACCAATCGCGCTCGCATTAACAGTTGGTGGACTATGGGCAGATTCCCGCATCGATACTGCAACTGACGAAACAGTGTTCCTATCTCAGGATATAGAGGAAGTAAAAATTTTGAACAAATTGCGGGATGTAGCCGGGGGAGCTTCGTCTTTCAACGTGCTTATAGAGTCCGAGAATACCGAAAAATCAGCTACTTTGGAGCCAACTACGCTCGACTGGATGATAAAACTTGAGCAGAAAATCCGGGACAATCATCCGACAGATGAAGTCACCAACACTAGAAGCATTGCGGATTTGATTATGCAGGCAAATGACGGCATTATGCCTTCCGACCGGGATCAAGTCGAGCAGGTCCTGCAGGAGAAAATCGATCCGAATATCGGGAAGAACCTGATCAGTGACGATTATTCCGCCAGCAACCTGATCATTGATATCGGTGATATTAGTGATGAGCAAGTAGCAGACCTCGAGGAACAGCTTGATGTTTATATCACCGAGTCCAACCCTCCTTCCGAAGTGGAGGTGGCACTGACCGGTGGGCCGGTGATCAGGATTAAGGTAATCGATGCCATCACCGGTGGACGTACCCAGATGACACTCATCGGTATAGGATTCATCTTCGGAGGACTTTTTTTACTCTTCCGCTTACGAGTAATCCGGGCAATTATGGCTACCCTGCCAATCATTCTCATCATTGGATGGTCCGCGCTCTCAATGTATGTGATGGGTATCGAGTTCACCCCGCTGACCGCCACTCTGGGCGCGTTGATAATGGGGATCGGGGTGGAGTTTACCATCCTTTTAATGATGCGATATTATGAAGAGCGTGGCAACGGAGAGAGCCCATCGAATGCAATGGTCACCGCTATGACCAAGATCGGTCGAGCTATCAGTGTCTCTGCATTCACCACTATCGGCGGTTTTGCAGCGTTGCTAATCGCAGTGGACTTCCCGATCTTACAGGATTTCGGGATTATCACCATGACCAACGTTTTCTTTGCACTGGTTGCCAGTCTTTTTGTATTGCCAACGGTGATCGTTTGGATAGATACGCGGCTGGAAAAGCGTCGAATAGCGCGTTTCCTGTAAAATCACAAAGAAAAGCGACCCTGCCTGGGGTCGCTTTTCTTTGTTAATAGCTTCTCAGAATACCGTTTATGGTGCTAATTTCCAACCTCTGACCATTTAGCACATTTGGTCAGTACTGACGGTAACGTCGCTGTACGTGTTCCTGCCGAATCTGAATTTGCTCACGTCGCTCCTCAACTGGAACAGATCGCACATTACTTGGTAGATGGACTCTAATGTCAGCAAAGGGTACCTTCTTCGCGTTGACAGTCGGCAACTCTCCCGGATTCTTCGTATAGCTCCAGCGAGTAGCCATGAATCCTTGCGATAAGTTCGTAGTGTCCAACCAATTAGGGATACCGGGATCATGATGTGCTACCACATAACGCAATATATCATCGCTATCTACTTCCGACTGAAAGGCATTTAAGCTGCTGGTATAGTTGGCATAATCCAACGATTCGCCCCACAGATTGGAGAGATGTAATCCCATATAGGCTGGTAAAACCGGGGTTCGTATTTCAATAATGAGCGCTTCATCTTCGCCAAGATCATACACACCGCCCGCATATACATTCGTGCTTTGGCCACCACCAGTGGCGAGATTCGCCGGTGCCGGATCATTGAACGCATTGCGGGGCATGAATTGTTTACCATCACCATTCATATCTTGATAGGTTTCCAAAATCACGGCATAAAACTCATTCCAGAACCGCATCTGGTTATTGACAATTTCGCCGATCCTTTCCATTTGGCCAACAGCCTTTGTCGAATCCAGTGGGGATGGATGAGCCCCCTCGTTTCCTGCACGAGCAATGTGCAAATCAAGGGCATATTCCTGCCCCCAATCATAGAAGAGTTCCCGAACCACCAGATAATGAGCGGTGTAATCGACATCTTCGATCGTTCCGTCCGGATTGTTCCGTTGCCGAGTGCTCTTGGTAGCAATGAAGTTCCCAGAGTGCCCAACAGGGCGCTCCGGTGCCAGTAGAACTTCGAAAGAGCCGTCTGACTCCACGATCAGATTAGAAGAGTCCAGTGTACCTGTGTTCACGCGGGAGCCGGGCATTAACTCGGCGATTTTACCGCTATCCCCGGCATATGAATTAGTTGCTTCGAAGATCACATATTGAGGCGCTTTCCGACCCGAGGTCGTACGAGCCTCACCGCGCCAGTGTCGGTGATCCTGCGCCTTGCCCTTTACCAAATACGTACCAGTGCCATCAATTTCAGCGCATAGATAGATAGCATCTGCATTATCGATGGTAGCTTTATCGAGTGGCTGAATGGCTCGCCGGAAGTACGGATAGTCAGGATCGCTAAGCGCGCGGTCGATCGCTCCATAAAGGAATCCAAGGAGATACCGATAGCCCTCAGCCAGATTCCGATCTGTCGGTGGAGGAGGATAGAGCTTTGGATCGTCGATGGCCTCTCTTGCTTTTCCTATTTCCTCGATCATCTGGTCCCAGGCACCACGAAGGTGTATTCGGGCATTATCATTAGGTATATCTGCCATTGAACTGTCCTCCTCCACTAATGAAACGACTCTTTGCCCTGATCGTATTATCTTAAGCTATCGAACAACCGCACACTATGCGGAAACGCGATGCAAAATACATGTCTACTGTGCAGGTTCTATGGGTAACCAATCACTGATTCTTACCAATTTCTTGTTCGCACTATCCATTTCATAGATCGCCAAACGATCGGGAGCTACCCGTTTCGTCTCCGTGAAACTGGCACGCTGAATGCCATCAAACGATAGCGTCATTGATTGGGCCGCTTCGTAAATAGCCTGCGAATCAACGTTCTTAGGACCTACAGCTTCAGCAGCAATCCTGATGCTCTCCAGAACCATCATGCCATTGATCACCGAGCCATAACCCTTGCCTTCATGAATGACTTCCGCGAAAGAATCCGGGTGGTATTCCAGTAGAATTTGGGTCATCAAGTTCATAAATTCTGCGTCCTCGTTCCACTCCTCAGTCATGGCGATGTACAGCATTCCGTCAATCTCTTCCCAGAGCCCCATATCCCCCACCAACTTGTTCCAAGCGGTGTGAGAATCAGTGCCAATGAACGTCGCTTTGCTATGACCTGCTCGGAAATAATCCTTAACAAAAAATGGAAAAATGTTGGTGGGAAATATATAGTCACAATCCTTGAGCGCCGCAACTTCAGTTTCCCACTGGTATATACCGGGCGGGATGATAAAGCCATCCACGAATTCCATCCGTTCCGGGTACATTTCGGCATATTTCTCAAACTGCTCATAGATGACGTGGAAATTGCTGGCTTCATCACCGGCTCCACCAACTTTGGCAGGGCCATTCGTCTGCCAGTCCCAATCATTTTCCATGATCCAACTGATCAGGTTCCAAGCCTGGTCTTCCAAAAGGGGAGCAGTCACAAATATATACCCCGGTATTTCCAGGAGTTCTGACAGCCCATTAGCTACGAACAACGGGATCTGATCGTCCTCCGCTGAACCTTGCAGTCCAGGTCCGGCATTAGGAAGAAAACTCATAATTACATCAGAACCCCTTTCCTTCAACCATTCCCATCCCGGTATATCCCTAGCAGGATCCAGCATGCCATCGTATTCCACCAGTTTTACCTCTATCCCCGGGATAAGAATGTTATCGTTGTAATACCTGATAACATCTGCCAGACCCAAATCCACTGTCTCCATTGCCGCAGATGCAAAACCTGTTTTGTCCGTGTGATGGCCGATGGTGATGGTAGCTTTCTTAGCTGGTGTAACTATATCCGTGGGAGAGACTGTTGGTTGCGCCAGAGGAGACGGTTCTTGGTCATCCCCACTGGAACAGGCTGCCAGTAAGGGCAATATCAGAAGTAGTATCGATATAACAAGTATTCCGAGCTTGCACTTGAGATCCATTTATCCACCCCCCTTTTTTATCGGCTATATATAAAGGTTTACGCCTTTAGGCTGGATTCTCTTTGGATATCTTGGAATTACTCGGTTAATCAAATCATGTTCATTACGGCTGCAATATGATGGTTTTGTTTGACGTCATTGATTCTAGGATTGCGCTCTATCACCACTCCTTTAAAAACCACTTATCAAAACCTTGGAAGAATTCAATAATACAACTCCAGGGACTTAATTTCAAGCCTGTCATTCTGACGAATGCGGTTTGGCTTTCCAGCCTCCAACCCCATCACTCGTCAGTATCTTTTCCGCTCCACCGATCATACTATCAACTAGCTCTTTAGCTGTCGGCACTTCATTGATGAAACCAATAGCCAGAGATACCGTGTCAAGTCCACCCTCTTTCGGCACTCCTGCCCTCTCGGCATTTCCCGCAGCTTGCATTATTTCACTTGTACCCTGCGCTGCCATCAGGTTTTGCAGCTCTTCTTGGGTGGGTGTTTGAAGAATCGGGTCACGCCATTTGGGATCGTATGGATCAGCTTCAACAAAAACCTGTTTGCGACGGTCGGCGAGGGGGCACTCCTTAACAACACAGAAAACAGTGCCCATGAGTACTGCCTCGGCTCCGAGAGCTAATGCGCCGAGAAAGGTACGCGCGTCTCCAATCCCACCAGCCGCGATCACAGGTATCTTAAGTGCACGAGCCGCTAACGGAACACTAACGAATGTCGTGAGCATGTTCGGACTCTTGAGCCCGGCACCTTCGAGACCCATGATACACACAGCATCCGCTCCATGCTTTTCCGCCGAAAGTGCATGTTTGACGGATTGCACCTTGTGATACCAGAGCAACCCGGCTTCCTTGATTCGCTTGCCATGATCTTCGGAACGGTACCCGGCTGTCTCGATCACTGGTACCTTCTCTTCGATAGCAACTTCCCGCATTGGGATAAGGATGGGATCGACCGTTGGGCTCAGGTTAACCGCAAAAGGTTTGTCGGTGAGGGATCTGCATTTCTGTATCTCAGCCCGAAGTTTCTCCGGTGTCTTCAGGGTCCAGGCAGTAATCATACCCAGACCTCCGGCATTCGAGACCGCTGCTGCCAGTTCCGCCTTACCAATCATGGCCAGCGCACCCTGAATGATAGGATATTTTATTCCCAGTTGTTCTGTGATTCTTGTTTTCCATTCCATACGACTCACCTTCCACAAAAGTATTTATTTTAACTGGAGCGGCCTTTCCCCACCCAGAAAATTCTTAATAGCGTGCTTCCCGATAGCCGCCACCGCTTTCTTGCGCGGCATTAAACTAAGTAACAACATCATACAGCGATTTGGCCTTCCTGTGATAATACTTGGTTGCTTCCCCAGCGCCCGAAGAGCTTCATTCACAACTTGTTCCGGGGTCATCACATAAGCACCCTTCGCCGTACCCTCTTCCTCCATAGAGCTTTTCAGTCCGGGAGAGGATGTAAAACCGGCTATGCACGCCAGAGCATCTACATTATAAGGCCGAAACTCATACCACAAGCTTTCTGCCAGTACAATATCATATGCCTTGGTGGCTGCATAGTGCGAATAATAGGGAGATCCACGCAGGCCTACGCCGGAAGACATCACAATAATTGCTCCTCTTTTTCTCTCGATCATCTTTCGTCCGAAATGATAGGTCAGGCTCAATGGACCACGGCAGTTTGTATTTAGTCGAGTGAGCTCATTTTCCATGGTCGAATCAAAGAACGCACCAACGCTTGCCAAAGCCGCATTATACACCAGGAAACCGATTTCGATATCCTCCGTTTTCTCACTAATCACATTCAGCAAATGAGGACTAGCCAGATTAAGTTCGACGGTTCTCGTCTCAACACCGAATTGCTGCTCAAGCTCGGCCACTTTGGATTCGAGAAGTTCTGGTCTGCGAGCTACAAGCACAATGTTCAGCCCTCGTTCTGCCAAGGCTGAAGCATAGGCCCCACCAATTCCCTCCGATCCACCCGCGATCAAGGCCCATGGTCCGTATTTTTCTTTGAACTCGGTTGAAGACTGCGCCATTCTGCTACTCTCGATTACTGATGACTTATTGTTCCATCATGGAGAACATCTCTTCCGATGCCGCTGCTGAGAACTCAATTCCGCCATCGATATCAAACATTCGGCCTGTGATCCAGCTCCCGGCAGGCGAAGCCAGGTAGAGTGCCATCAGGGCGACATCTTCCGGTTGACCCCATCTCTTTAACGGAACCGCCTCGGTGATAAGATTTCGCAATTTTTCCGGGAAGAAAGCCGTCACCTCTGTCCATATTGGACCGGGACGGATGGCATTTACCCGAACATGAGGAGCCAATTCCCAGGCCAATGTCTGAGTGATTGAATTCATTCCCGCCTTGGCAGCACCATAAGCGGGTAATCCCAGACTTGGATGTTCCGATTCTCGACTGGAAATATTAACGATAGACCCTGATTTATGCTCAAGCATTACTTTTCCAACTGCCTTACTGCAAATGAAAGCGGTGGTAAGGCAAAACCTTAGATCAGTCTCGAATTGGTGCTCATTCATTTCCATCAGTTTGGTGACGGTGGCACCAGCCGCATTGTTGACCAGGATATCAATGTGTCCAAAGGTATCTTTAACCTGTTGTACCAACTGGTCCACCTGGTCACCCTTGGTAACATCACAGGGAATAGCGATCGAACGGCGTCCCATCGATTTGATTTCCTCTGCAGTCGTCTCAATTTCACCCTGCGTCCGCGATGTACAGACGACGTCAGCGCCAGCCTCAGCAAAAACCTTTGCGATCACTTTACCAATCCCTCTTCCTGAGCCAGTTACAATTGCCACTTTATCTGTCAAATAGAATCGCTCTAAAGCCTTCTTGGCCCTCCTTCAATTGCTTGATTAGTGTCGTAGCGCGACCCTTAAGGGTCGCATTGGGCGAGGCTGAAGCCTCGCTCTACGTGAATTTCTGTTCACTCTTCAACATGATCAGGTCAAACAGACGCCACCGGAGTCTGAATGCCCAAATCGTTCGTGCTGAGCTTTTTCGAAGTACAAACCGGTTTATCCGATCGTTTCTCCGGCAGGCATCGGTGTTTGATTCTCCCAACCGAATTGCTCGAAAAGCTCGGCCAGTTCATCGCGCAGGGCATCAGCATCGATCCCAAACTCATCAAGGGTATATCGATGCTCCGTCTTGTGCTTCCGTGCCCGGTTCTCCCCTTCCTCTAGAATAGTGGCGTACTCCGGGGTCATTTCCAATCCGAGTTTTTCATAGACTGATTCAACTGTTTTCTTTGGACTTCCAACTAACTCCCGATAATCCACAACAGTCCACTTTATCTCGGGACGATTCTCAAGCGTTTTTAATGGATACCAATAAGAGTGAATAGATTGCCGCGCCAGAATCTGGATCGATTCCTCGGTTCTCTCATCCTTCCAGCCCATACGGCGCCAGGAATCCTTCAACAGTTTCAAAAGGCTCGGTATGGCCTCGCGAGGATCACGGGCCATTACTACAAAACGTGCATCAGGAAACTCCTCAATAAGGGCTTCCACACGACCGTTGAATGTTGGGTTCTTACTGAGGTGTATCTTGTTTCGGCCATTCAGCAAGAGCTGTCTGCGCACAAACTGCCGGTAACCTCCCATCCATCGTTGTCGCCGCTTCCTGGGCCATTCATCCAGGCCATAGAAATCGAGTTGATCCACGTAAGGAAAAAGCACGATCCACATTCCTGATGCGCAGGAAAATGTAAGTACGAAATCGTCTTCCTCAGGACTGTAAGTGCCAGTATAGTGCACATCCCGCGCCTTCTCAAATACTTTGTCCTCCCTTGCAGTGAGTTTCTTATGGAATCGGGAGCCGAGCAGCTTACGATCTATCTTTCCCAACAAGCGAAGGAATTTCTTCTCAATCAATGAAGGAAAGAACATCTCGTAGGCGAGGAAATAGTTGTATCGATTCGGATCATTGGTCAAAAGACGGTGCATTAATGTAGTACCGCTACGAGCATGCCCAATAATGAATACCGGTTCCTTCACCTTCAGTCGCCAAAGCCGAGGGAAAAATATATAGTCAAGGAAGCAGAAGAACGCATGAATTGGAACCATAATCGGAACCACAACCAGCATCATAATTCGTGCCATGCGTCGACCTCTCCGGTCTTTCTCCTTAATCGCCAACTTCACCATCCTAAAATAGTTTCTAAAATCGAAGAACATAAACATGAGATCCCCCTGTTTCTCTTGAGGGTTGCTACAATTTGACAAGTCTAGTATATATAGGATACTATATAGTAACCTATATAGCTTTGCTCATTCTATCACCTTTAATTTTACCTGTCAATACTATCGAATTTGCATATATTTTGATAGAATTTCTTGCAAGAGAAACAAGGAAGCACAAACTTAAATCGAGAGGGTCACATGATGGCTACTACGTCAGATAATCAGATTCCAATCAAACCTGTACCGGTGTCAGGACCAACTCTTACACCGAACGAAGAATATGATATTTGGGTCCTGCTGGGGCAGGTTTCGGATGGTATGATGCGGGCTAGAGATAATGAGTTGAGACCTTTTGAGCTTTCCTCGATTAAGGTCGGGGTGCTTTACACGGTAAAAGCTGCTGGTGGATCACTTACGGCCATTGAGATTTCGCGTCGTCTGGTCCGTCGTCCGGCTACCATTTATCAACTACTCGATCGTATGGAGAAACAGGGTCTGGTTACTTGCATCCGTAGTACCGAGGGTAAGCGGGAAGTTCGAGTGGAGCTAACTGACAAAGGGAAAAAGGCCTACCGCAGTCACTCGCGACAAGTCATACCTCGTATTCTTGGCTCACTGTCAGCAAAGGAACGAGATCAGTTCAAATCGACTTTGAAAAAGCTACGTACCAAGGTATTCGAGGAACTTGTTGAGCAACCCGTGTTTCCGTGAGTAGCCTTGTTCCAACTAGGGCCGAATACCCCCAGGTCTCGGCCCGACTATTTGAGTCTCCCGTCCCGAGGACATTTCCAGTACAGATAACAGATAGTTGCGCAGTTCCCGAGGGTCAATCATCTCATCATAGTTCATCGCATCCACCGCATCCCAGGCACCACCCAGTTCAGCAGCATGGAGCGCAGATTGCGTATCTGAATCGGCATGTGAGGCAGTTCCAGCACCACCTGCCGGCATGGCACCCAAAGTAGCGCTGGGAAAAGCGAGAGATATCGTCTGACTATCAAACGGATTCATAACCATGAGCGAACTCCCGAAACCATAAGCTTTGCGCACAGTTACATGAAGTTTGGGTGAGCGCACTTTGGCTTGCGCTGCATACATTCGAGCCGCGGAGCGTAGGGCACCCGAGCGTTCTGCTGCCACGCCAGCCATAATCCCTGGATTATCTGTGAGAAACACCACCGGTAAGTGAAATGCATCGGCCACCTCCAGGAAATGGGCAGCTTTGTTAGCAGCATCGCTATCGATTGTACCGCTTCTAACTAGGGATTGATTGGCAACAATTGCCACCGGCCGACCCCCAAGCCGGATAAATGCAGTAATAATTGATTCCCCCAAAAGTGGTTGCAGTTCCAAAACGCTATCTTTGTCAGCAACCATCTCGACCAATCGCTTCATGTTAAATGATTTTCGAGGGTCCGGAGGAACAAGTTCCAGTATCTCATCGAGGCTTCGTTCACCCTCATCGACATCTTCAATTCGGGGCGGGAGCGCCCATGCGTTTGTTGGAAGGTAGCTCAAGTAGCAACGCACCATTTCAAGCGCTGATCTATCATCTTTTACTACATTATGCACTACTCCACTCTCTTTGACATGAACATCCACACCACCAAGTTCTTCTTTTGTTGCTCGTTCCCCGATAGCGGCTTCCACAAGGGGTGGTCCGGCGGAGAATATCGCACTACCCTTAACCATTATGACAAAATCCATCAGCATTCCAGTGAGCGCTCCGTGACCCGCTGACGATCCCATCACCACACAGACAGTTGGTACCAACCCAGAGAGGTTAGCCAAAACCTGTAAATCATTGGGAGCATGGGGATAACGCTCGAGTATATTTGTGGTACGTTCTCCGGCACCCTCAAGAAGCATCACCAAAGGCACCTGTTCCTGAGTTGCCAGTTGTGCCAGACGCAAACGTTTTGCGTGTGTGCCAAGTCCAATCGATCCGCCCATAACGGTAAAATCCTCAGCTCCAACGATCACAGGCCAACCATTTATCGAACCCATTCCACCAATCAGTCCGTCAGCAGGAACTGAAGGTAGTCCATCCCGCGACAAGCTACCAACAAACGTGCCCAGCTCCCTGAAGCTGCCAGGGTCAAGTAGTTCATCGATGCGCTGACGAGCATTCAAACGTCCTTCAGAATCGTGTTTGGCCAGTTTCTCCGTACCACCCATTTTGTGGATAGCAGCACGCTTCTTTGCCAGACCATCCAACAATGGTGCCCAATCATTGGTATTGTTCGCTTCTTCTGCCATACGCACCTCTTCTCGTTAGTTCAACTGACCATTCCGCTAAAACACGCCAATGTAACTGAAACTACCTGACTGATCAAAGTGGTATATGAGAGTTTACAGGAGAGTCAGCAATTCATCAAGCAAGAAAAGAGGATTTAAACATAGCAAAGGCGCTTGCTCGTCTGTACAATTTCAGATTCACAAGTGCCCTTGTTGTGATGTCATTAAGAAGATTTGGATGGGGTCCTAGTTCGCTCTATAGACCTCCTGGTTGAGCTGACCGCTCGCTTTGAGGTATGAAAGCGCAACTTCAACGCGGGGATGTTTGGTTTCAGCGTCACCATTGATGAGTTTGCTGAAGATATTACTAATGTGGCGTTCCACTGTCTTTGGTTCGAGACAGAGCGTTTGAGCAATGGCTGCATTCTTGTAACCCATTGACAGCCATCCCAACACCTCTAATTCTCTAGCCGTAAGTTCGGACATTCGCGAATCTGACAGATCGCTGTCTTGAATCAATCCCGCAAACACCTGAGGATCAAGGATTATCTGTCCTTCCGCAACATCAGTCACAACTCGGACAATCTCTCTGGCGGTGCTTATGGAGTATTTGAGCAGATATGCTCCCCGAGCATTATTCCTGGCAAATCCTTTCAATCTACCAATACCCTCGGCATCATAGTGAGCAGAAAGGAGTACGATCCCAACCTTGGGGAAATCTACCCGGATCACTTCGAGACCTGTGATGGTAGCAGACTGAACAAGTTTGGTCCCCAGCACTACCACATCAGGGGATGTTTCCGATATCATCTTCTCGATGCCTTCTTTGTCCCCGCTGGCAATGCATGCACCGTCACTGACACCAACAACCTCAATGGACGGTTCTTCTGAAAGGATATTCCTGTACGCCTCTCTCAGAATTTCCTGTTCTTCCTCGATTAGTACTTTGATCCTATTCATTCTCTTCCCCCTTGAGTTTTATAGTAATGTTCTGTCCGGACTTTTCTGCAGATTTACCGAGAAGCTTCTGGTGGCGAGTAGTACAATAGTACCACCGAATAATAAAAAGCGCATAAACAGCAGGGGGCACTTCATAAAAGTAGGATAAACATTTGGGGGAAATCATGTAATGGAAAAGTGCATATAGAAATGAGGGTTTTATGAAGATGACAATACATCGCAGGGTGAAACAACGGGGATCATTCAGGGATAGATATGGTAAACCAAATAAATTAGTTATTGCCCCTTATTCCTTAATAGTACATACGGTTAGGGCAGACAACTCCTGTGGTATCTACTAGTCTTTAGGTGGAAGCTTCTGGAGATAGTAGCCTATTCCGGTCTTGGTGAGGATATGTTTTGGTTTCTTTGGATCAACCTCGATTTTGCTTCGCAGGCGGCCAATGTATACCCGTAAATATTCCGTTTCATTCCCGTACTCTGCACCCCACACCCGTGATAGTAGCATTTGATGAGTGAGCACTTTGCCAACATTCTGTGCTAACTCTCGCAATAGATCATATTCCGTCGGGCTAAGATTTATCGCCTTGCTATCTACTGTAACCAGTCGTTCTGCAAAATTGATCTGCAATTCATCGCTGACGAATGTGACAGCATCAGGAACATTTGCCCCGGATTTACGGCGTAGAACTGCTCTCACCCTCGCCAACAGTTCCTCTATCCCAAAAGGTTTGGTTATGTAATCATCAGCCCCAAGGTTCAACAGGGTCACTTTATCATTCAGTTCGTTCTTGGCAGCGAGCATTATCACAGGTACCCTTGACCATTCACGAATCCGTCTGCATACCTCAACGCCGTCCATTCCAGGCATCATAATATCCAGAATCACTAGATCAGGTAACGTTTGCTCCATGGTTTTGAGAGCCGACTCTCCATCTTCTGCCGTTGTCACATCGAAGTTACGCGCCTTCAGATTAGCTCCAACAAATTTCAGTATTACCGGGTCGTCATCCACCAGGAGGACACGTGTGTTATTCATCTTTCGATACCTCCCATTCCAATAGCATCAACATACAGGTTCAGTGAACGCCCAGTTCCTGAACGATACTCCCTGTACAATCAATAGTTGCCAATTTATTCTTTCTGTTCTTTTTCGATTATTGATGGTTGCCTTGTTAGACATTGTAACTCTATTGCTCCAAAATCTCAACTACTCCACATAATATCAATCACCCGTCTTGTCCATAGTCGGTAAGCTGTAACTAAACTTCGATCCTTCACCCGGTTTGCTTTCCACCCAAATTCTTCCTGCGTGAGCTTCCACTATCCCCCTGCATATCGAAAGCCCTAACCCGGTGCCGCCCCTTCGGCGAGCCACACCACTCTCCAGCCTGTAGAACCTATCAAAAACTTTGTCTATATGCTCAGGGCGAATACCGATACCTTCATCGGTAACGCTTACAACAATGTCACCACCAACCCGGTTGGCTTCCAGGGTTATGCATGTTCCCTCTTCAGAATAAGCAGCTGCATTCGCAACAAGGTTTGTTATGACTTCTCCGATACGTATCTCATCAATATAAATCGAAGGTAAACCGTGTGGCACAGATACTGCAAAATGATGTTTGCGTGTGAATGCCGCCATTTGGCTACTAAGTTGACCTACAAGAGTGGAGATTCGGCTCTGTTTTTTCTCCAACCTCATAACACCAGCTTCCAATTGCGACATTTCCATAAGATCTTCGACAATGTGTGTAAGTTTGTCTGATTCAAGATCAATCGTCATCAGGAAATCTCTCTGCGTCTCTTCATCCCACTCGACATCTTGTTGGACTAATGTGCCAGCAATTCCCTTGATGGCTGTTAATGGGGTACGCAATTCATGTGATACACTAGCCAGAAGCTCGGTTCTTAATCGATCCAGTTCCTCCAACGCTTCAGCTCGAGAGGCTTCGTCAAGTAATTGTGCGTTTTCAACAGCAGTGCTAATGGCTTGTCCAATCGTATTAAAAAACTCCCTTTCTTCTGGAGTGAATACGCGACTACCTCGGGTTATTGCGCACATCACCCCCAACACCTTTCCCCTTACTTGAAGAGGAACAAATATAACCGATTTCAATTGCTGCTCGATTACTATCCTCTTATAAGCTTTCCCTGCAATCAATTCAAGCGAATCAGGTAACGATTCTATCAATATGGGTTCTCCCAACTGAACAACCCGACCCATAATTCCACCGCGTAGTCTCAACCTGGAAACTGCTTCCAACAGATCCGCACTTATCCCTCGATGTACTTCAAGAACCATATTCTCAGTCTCACTATCCAGTAAGGTCACACCAGCATTCTCAATATCCAATATTTCCAGAACTTTGTCTATCGCATTATTCAGGATTTCCTCGAGAGTCAGAGATTGATTCAACATAGTCGCAACAGCATTCAGGGCATTGAGTTCCCGATTGCGCTGCATGATCTCCTCTTCAGAGTTCTTTCTTTCCGTCACATCCGTGGCCACCACGTTCACCGCAACAACCTCTTCGTCTTGCTTGACCGGTCCCACACGGCAGGCATACCATCGCGTTGTTCCATTCGGACTATTTCCCAGAGCCTCGTACTCGTCTACCGGATTTCCAGTCACAAACGCTCGCTCAATAGATCTCTTAGTTATCTCACGATACCCCGGCAACACATAGTCATAGAAACTTGTACCTATGGCTCTATCTGGTGCAACGCCTTGTGTAGTGTGATTGGTAAACAGAATCGTACCATTCTGATCTACGGTTGTGATAATATCCGGTACATTTTCAGCTAGTGAACGCCATTTCCCCTCTGATTCTTTAAGTGCCTCAACTGCTTGTTTGCGTCTGGTGATATCCCTGAGAATTACAAGAGTACCTTCCACTTTGCCATCGCACTTGGCCAAGCTGGTACTGGCTTCAACATTAACAACATAGCCATCTCGATGCTTCGCCTTCACTTCAAGTAAAGGCTGTATTTCCCCGCCATCCATAGCGTCGTCAAACTGTCTGACAACCGCAGCCATATCTTTTGAATTCATGAAACCCATCTCACTAAATTTCTTCCCAATCACCTCAACCCGCTTATTTCCAAACATATGTTCAAGTTGCTGATTTGCATCAATAACAGTTCCGGATTTGTTTAAATAGATAATCGCATCGTTGGCACTTTCGAAAAGTTCACGGAATTTTGCCTCACTGACCGTTAGCGCCGCTTCAGCCAGTTTGCGCTCGCTGTGTTCTTCGGCCAATTCCAAAGCCATCGAGATATGTTGAGCAAGATTTCTCACAGATGGAAGAAAGTGTTCCGAGAGAATGGGAGACGTGACTGTAAGAACTCCAATAACAACCTCATTTCGATACAACGGTGTCAAAATCGAAGGCTCCTTACCAACCCCCATGACGTTTGCAACTGCTGTGACGATCCTGTTAGGCAGCAGTTCAGCAAGGATATCAACACCACAGCACTGTAAGATCTCCCCTTCTTTTACTACCTTGCTGAATATACTTGATTTTTTCAGATCTATTTTATACGTTTTCAAGGACAACCCGGCCGCCTTCTCCATTGCCCTCAATATCGACGATGAAAGGGATGACTCAACAACTCGTAGTGAAGCACCATCTTCCGTCAGAAAAAGAATGGTAGCAATGTATCGGTTTAACTGCGCAAATTCCTCCCTGATAGTCAGAAATATTTCAGATTCATCTCGAAGACCGTGTATTTTGGTAGAGACTCTTTCCATAAAATGAATGGTTTCGATTAAATCATTATAGGAATTATCCATATGCTCTTGAGGTTTCATCTTTAGGCCATCACCAATTATTATACGTGAATGAAGACGCCTTCGCTCACCACCTGAAACGCGGACGGCTTTCCACTATCAGCACGAGAATAGTGTTTCTCGAAATAGATGGATTCTCACACTTGTTTACACCTATCCACCCAGAAAACCTATCTATTATACAGCATTAACATGATGCTTTACAGCTTACAATATATAGCCAATATTTCTCATCTTCTCAATCCAACAGGGGTAGAGAATCCTCCTCAATCGTGTTACACTTTTGGGTGTTAGTACTAAGGAGTTGATTTCATGCTTGTTTCCAAACTTTTCGGGCAGACCCTGCGAGAGGCTCCCGCAGATGCAGATACTATAAGCCACCAGCTCTTGGTTAGGGCAGGGATGATTCACCAGGTTGCAGCGGGCCTCTATTCGTACCTGCCACTTGGATGGCGGGTATTACGAAAGGTAGAGCAAATAATTCGAGAGGAAATGGATGCTGCCGACGGGCAAGAATTGCTGCTACCGGCACTGCAACCATTTGAGATCTGGGAAGAAACTGGACGCGATCTGACATTTGGGCAGACTTTGTTTACTATGAAAGATCGGCGCGATCGTAAGTTGTGTCTCGGCCCGACTCATGAGGAAGTGATCACCAAGCTTGCTCGCTTTAGCATCCAAAGTTATCGAGACTTGCCAGCAATGCCCTATCAGATACAAACAAAGTTTCGTGACGAACCACGTTCTCGTGGGGGATTACTCCGTGTCCGAGAGTTCCTCATGAAAGATGCTTACAGTATGCACAGGGATGCAGAGGATTTGGATCAAACCTACGAGCGCCTGATACAAGCATACAAAAACATCTATGACCGTTGCGGATTATCTTCCCTCATGGTCGAGGCTGATAGTGGTGCCATCGGGGGCAAAGACTCCCATGAGTTCATGATCATCGCTGAGACCGGTGAGGATGAAATCATCTACTGTTCGAAATGTAATTATGCAGCTAATTCAGAAAGAGCGTCCTTCGCCAAGAAAAAACCAGATACCGAAGAAGCGTTACTGCCTATCGAGGAGGTTTCGACACCTGGGAAGAAAACAATCGAGGAGGTAGCCGATTTCCTCGGAGTGCCCAAGGATAAGACTCTCAAAGCCATCTTTTATTCTGCCGATGGTGAAGTTGTTTTCGCAACCATCAGGGGCGATCTTGAAGTGAATGAACTCAAACTGAAGAATGCTCTGAAGTGTGTAAACCTCGATCTGGCGACTGATGATGAAGTGAAAGCATCTGGACTCGTAGCTGGCTCGGCTTCCGCGGTGGGACTAAGCGGAATCAAGGTAATAGCTGATGACTCTATCACTCTGGGAAACAACTTTGTGGTCGGTGCCAACAAACCTGATGCGCATCTTAAAAATGCCAATTACCCTCGCGATTTTAACGTTGATACAATGATTGACATTGCCCTGGCGCAATCAGGATATGAGTGCCCGAAGTGTGGCGGTGAGCTTCTTTCAACACGGGGGATTGAAGTGGGCCATCTATTCAAACTGGGAACGATATTCAGTGAAAAACTGGGAGCTACTTTCCTCGATCAGGATGGAAGCCAAAAACCTGTAGTAATGGGGTGCTATGGCATTGGATTGGGACGGCTTCTGGCGGCGGCTGTAGAGCAAAACCACGATGAGAAAGGAATAGTATGGCCACGCTCAATCGCTCCTTATGAGATATACCTTTGTGCCCTGAGCACCAACGATGAACAGGTATCACAGACAGCAGATAACCTCTACTCCGAACTCACTTTAGCTGGTTTTGAAGTTCTGCTTGACGATCGGGATGAATCGGCAGGAATCAAATTCAACGATGCTGATCTGATTGGTATACCGCTTAGAGTAGTGATTAGTCCGCGCAATCTGAAACAGGGTTGTGTTGAAATCAAGAAACGCAACGAGAAAGAAGCAGTATTGGTTCCATTGGGAGAAGTGCAGGAAAAACTCAGAGGAATGCTTTGAGCCGATAGAACAAAAAAGAGGCTGGATATAATATCCAGCCTCTTTTTATGTCACCATGATTTGCCCCTCATTTAATCATGAAGGTATCATGCAAGCTCAAGTGTCCATGCAGTTCGGATCTAGTATGTCCGTTTCTTTCGCCAAAAGATGAATCCTATGAATCCAATAATCAATGGGATTAATGCGAATAGTGACTTGCGCTTTCTAAAAGCCTTGTGTTTGCTATCCTCCTCAGCCATTCCTACCTCCTCGAAAACCATATAAATCCCGAGATCTCGGAGCCCAAAATAAGGGATACTTAACTTTTGGAAGTTCCTCATTTGGCAAGTGGGGTGTTAACCTCGGTGTGTGATAGAAAACTCTCGTTTTCTTTGCCAAACCAGGAAATATGCAGTGCCTAGGATTACAACCAGGACGCCAGTGACTATCTCAAGAGGGAGAAGCCAGGACGGAGAATGTGGGGGAGGTGTGGGGGACAAACCCTCCCCCTCTCCGTTTTCAAGGTCAGCCTCCTGCTGGGCCTCCCATGGAACACTATCAATAGGGCCTTCTATCTGAATATTAGCATTGGGGTCGACAGGACCCACAATGCCCCACGGCTGAGGTGATTGTATCGGTGGAAGAGCGTCATTGTCACCATCTACAGGTGTAGGGATCACATCCGTAGGGATTGGTTGTACATCTGGGGTTGTTGGTGTAGGAGATGCAACTACAGGCTCACCTGATTTATCAACAGCTCCGGTAAGATCAATTGCCACCAGTGCTACAAGCGCAATAACGGCAGCGGCAGTCGCCACTCGCAGCCAGTTCATGCTTGGCATAGCGAAGGGTAATTCAATACCTCTGGCTGGTGCTTCGGCTAATGTAAATGATCGAGGTACAGTCACAGCCGGCATACTCTGGAGCAATCTCGCCGTTTTCTCCATCGATGCAAGTTGATATCGACACGCGTCGCATACATCAACATGAAACTCAACAACTTCCTGCTCAACAGCGGAAAGTCGCCCATCAATATTCGGCGAGAACATCTCCCGTATTCTTTCACATGCAGTCTGCCGTTTGCGACTAAACATAGCAATCGTTTTCCTTGCACTATTAAAGACGGAACTCAGGCGGTAAAAGTTCCTTGTGTTGTGATAATAGATCACGCAAATTTGCACGACCACGGTTTAACCTTGACTTTACGGTGCCCAAGGAGCAATCTGTAATTTGTGCAATCTCCTCATAGCTCAATCCCTGCAAATCAGCCAGAGTGACTACCAGACGTTGCTCTTCCGATAAAGAAAGCAGCTGCTCCCCAATTAAGTGAGTGACTTCTTCTCGCATAACATGATCTTCTGGAGACTCTACCTGACTGGGAAGAGGGTTGTATTCGGGGAATATGGCATCCAGCGAATCAGCTTTTCGGCTTTTTTTACTTCGGAGCAAATCGGTACACGCATTGGATGCAATACGAAAGAGCCAAGCTTTGAAACTGCCCCCCTTGAAACCAGGGATGGCTTTCCACGCCAGAACAAATGCTTCCTGGGCAACATCCTCCGCATCCTGAGGATTTCCCAACATTCGCAAGGTAAGATTATAAATTGGGCCCTGATATATTTCGACAAGCAGGTTGAATGAATCCAGGTCACTACCCTGGCTCTGCTTGATCAAATCTTCTTCGTAATTCGTCATGTTTTCAAACTTATAATATAGTGACTAATCGATGAACACAACATGAATAAACTGCCCAAAAGACCATTAATTGACTAGCGGTCACTCGTTCTATATACTAGGTTCTGTCTCAAGTTAGCTTCCATTTTAGCACATTTTATTATCAACAACTCAACGTGATTACATGCTAACATAAGGATTATGGAGTATACATGAGAGGGATTATTCGAGAGGTTGTAATAACTATCGTTCTAGCATTGCTATTTTTTGTAGCAATCCGATCCGTCGTGCACAATTTCGAAGTTAATGGATATAGTATGGAACCTACTTTACACGATGGCCAGTTTGTCATTGTGAGTAAAGCAGCTTACTGGTTTGGTGATCCTGGCAGAGGAGATATTGTCGTCTTTGACGCCCCCAATGTGGACCATGACGTGATACACCGGATAGTCGGCCTCCCGGGTGAACACGTGGAGATTCGTAAGGGGCAACTTTACATTAACGGAAAACAGATAGATGAACCATATATAGATGGAGATGCTAATGTACCTCCTACTGATATCGGGGAGGACAATTATTTCATTATTGGTGATAACCGCCGCCATTCCACCTTCCATCAAGTATCACGCGACACTATAGTAGGTAAGGCTTGGCTAATCTATTGGCCACTGGGTGACTGGGGTTTTGTCTCAAACTATTCGTGGAAATCTAATGAGGCGGATAAAGAAGAACCAGAACCATCGGCATTGGCTCCTATCAACTATTGTTTTGACGTCAGTACTTAGGGAGCACTATAGTTATTGTGGCGGGCTAGTGGCTTTGGTATACATGTGTTGTCGTAATTTCGAAAGAGACGAGTCATCGGTCCGGTCGAGTAAACTTATAAGATCGGGGCTGTTTCCCCTGGTTTGAAGCGGTTCACAATATCTTCGGCCACTATCTGGGCCGTGCGAGCGCAACCCTCAACAGCCACCTGACCTGGTGGCAACGCTCTGTCGCCTACAATATACAAGTTCACCACAGGAGTCCTCTGCGGCAGCCCCCGACCTGGCCAGGTGCCAAACAGCGGCCAATCCCGATGATACGTCGGGGCCATGAGTATTTCACCATACTCGTCAAATCCCGGGAGATTCTCTCTGATATCGAGGATGTTAAGTTCAAGCTCCCGCCTGGGGCTTATCGGTTCGATGCAAGGTCTTGGCATACCTGCCGCTATCGTTACGTGTTTACCCGGGGGAGCTATTTCGGGCAGAGTGTTGGTGGGGCTGTATAACTGGAACAGCCGCCGAGTGCGAGCAGTCAGTACCAGGCCTTCCTGCTCCAGAAGGGGTCTATCGCTGCCTATATAGATATGGGTAATGGAAGTCGACCTCTCCACCGTATCCTCGCTAACTCTTCGCAGGTAGCCCGTATCGAAGTTCTCAATCCCGGCCATAGCTACAACCAACCTGGGGGGAATACAGCTCACAACTGCCTGGGCGCTTAACTCCGTCATTCCCTCAGGCCGTTCCACTATCACCCCTTTGGCTGATCCATCGCTGACCTTAATCCGCCTGACCGGGCTGTTGAGCCAGGCCTGTCCGCCCCTGTCAGTAATCGCCTGCATCAGTTCCTGCATTGGCTTTAGCGCACCGTTCACAGGTATTCCGGCAATAGGTCCCGAGGGTTCAGAAGGTAAAGCATGGCCTGACATCCCGAAGACGCGGAAGAGCTCCGCAGCGGAACACTCGTTGGCATTTGTGCCTAAGGTACCGGCTATAAATGCCTGCAATCTGGACAAGGTTTCGACCTCGTGCGTGTGCTGGCGGAACCACTCTTCAACAGTCATGTTATCCGGGGGGGCCTGCCAAGCCACCGCCCGCCCTATGGCCATCATTATCCTGTCAGGGTCCTCCTCACACGCGGTGATGAGTTGCATCCAGGCTGTTGGGCCATCTCCTTTGGCTGCATGATCCTGGCCCTTGACCCGGACGCCGCTGAACAGGGGTTGGGAAAATTTCAACTCCAGCTTGACGCCAACCTGCTGGCAGATATCTGACAGGGGGCCACGTGGACTCAGCATTTGTACGCCAGGGTCGAGCCGGTAACCCTTAATCAACTTGGTGGAGCAACGACCACCTGGAAGAGACAGCCTTTCCACCAGCACAACACTATAACCTTTATCAGCCAGCAAAGCACCGGCACATAGACCACTGACGCCGGAACCGATGACTGCTACATCGCATTGCTGCTTTTTCATGAAACCCTCCCCATCCGGACCGATTCCGACAATGATTGCCTGCGCCACCTACTGACAGGTGGCGACCTTTTTCCCCATTCATCCCTGATATAAAGGCACATCCGATCCTCATCGCCGTCTGGGCCAATGCTAGTGTCCTGCCTCACGTTTGTCAAGCTTAGAGGGATGATTTCACATTAGGGCGTGTTCACACTAAGCAGCGCATCGTTGATCAGAGCGAAATAGATG
>CAZWIP010000017.1:0-25723 GCA_964634125.1 uncultured Dehalococcoidia bacterium | reverse complement strand
ATGTATTCTCCGTAACTACTCCCCCGGAAAACCGGTTTTCCAACAGTCTCGTTAGCTAAAATATCCAGAACCCAGACTCCTCTTTATGAAATCAACCCGTGCCTGTTTGCCAATGAATGATTTGAAAGGATAAATCGATAACTGTGAGCGAGGAACAAATCGAGGAACTCAAGCACAAAATCGAGGAGATGAAAAACCGTATTCCGCCGCATTCAGTCCCTCCCCGGATGCTGGAAGAATTAGAAGAAATGGAAGAGGAACTTGAGAGATTGACTGAGAGATGAACGTGGGTTATTCCAATCTGGTAGTGTCGTTAAGCAATCAATTCTCTGCTGAGGAAGCCAGAGATTTAGCCAAACTGCTTTCATGCAGTTGTCAGACAGACAGTATCACATATGAAGAACTGGACCTTGATGATGAAGTAAAGGACGATATAATCCTCCTTGCTTATGAAGAGCGGGTATTGCTTCCGATGAAATCCCGGAGGGGTTCGGCATGGGAAGACAGAATACTCGCCTTTACTGAAGGTGAAAGATATCATCTGCCACGCATTGTACGGTTTCTTATTGAAGATACCCAGAAGAGTGGTCAATGGAAGATAGAAGAGGCAGTTGGAAAGGCTCTTGATGAGGCCGGTGAAAATGACGTTACAGTTATGGTAGATTATCTTAACCATATAAAGAAACTGGCTCCCAGGTATGAAGTGGAAGTCGGTGTAATGCAGGCAATCTGCAATGAGCTTGATCTGAACATAGATATGCATGACACTCTCGATCGATTCGTTCGGTGTGGTATAATGAGTCCCCGAACCCAGCGTTCCCTTCATACCGGTATCTCTATATATGAGATGAATCCCTGTCTATACTGGAAATAATGAAAGGTGCAAAGAAATGAACCATATGCAGTTAATCAATCGGATAGTAGAACTTGAACTCGATATGTTCGAACGGGTCAGAACCGCTGAACCATCAGCGTGCCAGGAAAGACCCGAAACTTTCAAATCGATGCGATCGATGACGCATTCAGCTTTTTCGAAAGAAACCCTGGAATCTTATCTTGAAGATCTGCAGCAGGCCAACATGGACAACAAGAACCTCCTGACATTAAAATATGCTCGTATGGATAGTAAAATCCCGCCTTTGAAAAAAAGCCCGGTTATCGATGATATTGTCCGGATTGAAGAGAGATGGATGATGGAGCTTTCTTTGAGATACCCCAGAGTAGTCAAGGGGAATCCCGGTTTCGGCGTCTATCTCTCCAGCGAACTTGAAACCTATTCGGACAAAACTCTGGACTTGTATTTAAATGATGTGACCAAAGCCGAGGGCGAAGGGCGAAACCTTTCAGAGGAGCGATATAATTGGCTCTTTGAGAGAATCGGGTATGGATCCATAACCGAGGCGAATGAAAAACTCCGGGATACAAAGGAGGACGCATCATGAGTATCAAAATTACAACATTGAGTGAGAATTCAGCTAACCCTGGAACACTTGCGGAATGGGGATTAAGCATATTAATTGAAGTTGACGGTGTACGTGTTTTACTGGATACGAGCCAGAGTATCAGTGTAACACACAATGCTAAATTGATGAATATCGATCTTTCAGAGATCGACAAGCTGGTAATAAGCCACGGTCACTATGATCATACCGGTGGATTCAAGGACGTTCTCGCACAGACCGGCGCAATAGATGTAGTTGCCCATCCGGACATGTGGACTGAAAAGTACGCCATATACGGCGATTATCAGAAATACATAGGTGTTCCTTTTACACGTGAAGAACTGGAATCGCTTGGGGCTAGTTTTCAGCTAACCAAAGACCCTGTCTGGATTACAGATAACATTGTCACTACCGGCGAAATACCAATGACTAATGACTATGAACAGATAGACGCCGGAATGTTCATAAAACTTGGAGATTCTTTCGAGCCAGACCAATTGTTGGATGATCTTGCTATTGGTATTAGAACAGAAGCTGGTTTGGTGATTGTCCTCGGCTGTGCGCATCGGGGGATGATTAATACCATTCAACATCTGCAGAATATCACCGGAGAGCAAAGGGTATATGGTGTCCTTGGAGGCACTCATCTTGTCATGGCAAACCCGGAACGATTGACCCGTACCACCGCTGACTTGCGCCAAATTGGTGTTCAGAAACTGGGAGTTTCCCATTGTACTGGATTCAATGCCTCGTGCTGGCTTGCCAATGAGTTCCCGGATGAGTTCTTCATGAACAACTCTGGAACTGCACTTACTCTACCTTGATTGGATCAACAAACCGCCGAGGGTACAAAGATAATGAAGGAACTTCTTGGCGCTCTCCGCGTTCTCTATGGTGACTATTGACAATGGAAATCGAGTTTGAGCCAAACCTTTCCCATTGCATTCAAACACTGGCAAAAAGAGAATATGACCAGATCATGAGCCATTTGCTCGAAACCAGCGCTGATAAACCTAAATTGGGAGAGAGACTCGAAATACTTAAGAGCTTCTTAGAATCAACCGATTTCAATAAACTTCGCAGCGAATATGAGCCTTATATTGTTCAGGGAAAGCAAGTCACTTTCACGTTGTATACACAAGCAGACACCACCAAATATCGAATGGAGATAAAGTGACAATTGTCGGCCTAACAGGGAGCATAGCTTCCGGGAAAAGCACCGTTTCAGAGATGTTTGTAGAGCTTGGTGCACATCTCATTGATTATGATGTGCTGGCCCGAGAAGTGGTGGAACCTGGCCAGAAAGCCTGGGAAAGAATTGTAACCCAATTTGGCCAAAAAATCCTGAACAGTGATTCTACTCTAAACCGGGAGAAGCTGGGGCAGATTGTCTTTGATGATCCTCAACAACTACAAATTCTCAATCAGATTACTCATCCGGCAGTATTTGAAGAGGCGGATAAAAGGGTAAACGATGTAGCAGGTGCCCATTCTAATGCTCTTATCATCAAGGATGTGCCTTTGTTAATAGAAACCGGTATTCATAATACTGTAGATAAAGTAATCGTTGTTTCTGCACGAAGAGAGACTCGACTTAAGAGATTGATGGAACGTGGATTCACAGAGGAAGAGTCTCTCAAGCGTATTGATTCGCAAATGCCGATAAGTGAAAAAGAAAAATACGCCGATTTCGTAATTCATAATGATGGTTCACTAATAAGTACACGAGAACAGGTAGAGCAAATATATAGTCAACTAACAGACAAACAAATCCCCTCATTGTAAGGGTACGATGTATCGTGCCCTTACCCATATCATGTATAGGTATGCCCGAACCGTCGCCACAGAAGGTTCGATCACATCGTTTCCTTTCCAACGCATGTTATAATCATTTGCACAGGAGAGACAGTCATGACTGAGAAACAAGTTCCATTCACCAAAAATCAACTTGAACAGATCATCGGGCAACACCCAACGCCGTTTCACATCTACGATGAAAAGGCGATTCTGGAGAACGCCCGCAGCATAAAAAGAGTTTTTTCCTGGAACGAAGGTTTCAAGGAATTCTTTGCCGTTAAGGCATGTCCTAACCCCTACCTTATGAAAATGCTCAAATCCGAAGGATTCGGGGCTGACTGCAGTTCGCTTCCCGAGCTATTACTCTCAGAAAAAGTAGGTATCACCGGTGAAGAGATAATGTTCAGCTCGAATGATACACCTGCAGAGGAATTTGTTAAAGCCAAAGAACTTGGAGGTATAATCAACCTCGACGATATTACTCATCTTCCGTTCCTTGAAGAACATGCCGGCTTGCCCGAACTTATTTGCATGAGATACAATCCGGGGCCATTGAAAGAGGGGAACGTCATCATCGGAAAGCCGGAGGAGGCCAAATACGGCTTCACTCGCGAGCAGCTTTTTGAAGGATATCGGATTGCTCGTGATAAAGGCGTAACTCGATTTGGACTTCACACTATGGTAGCTTCAAATGAATTGGATGCAGTTTATTTTATGGAGACAGCGGAGATACTGTTCAATCTCGTTGTTGAATTATCACAAGAACTGGGGATCCGATTTGAGTTCGTCAATATAGGTGGAGGGATCGGCATACCTTATAAACCCGATCAAAAACCTGTCGATTTGAGTGTGGTTAGCAGCGGAGTCAAGGATCGGTATGAGAAGATCATAGAAAACAATGGACTCGCTCCCTTAGCGATTTACATGGAATGCGGCCGAATGATTACCGGGCCTTTCGGATACCTGGTAACACGGGTCAGGCATATAAAAAATACGTATAAGAAATTTGCTGGTGTGGATGCCACGATGTCCGATCTCATGCGACCGGCCATATATGGGGCTTATCATCATATTACTGTGATGGGTAAGGAGAACGTGCCACACGATACTGTTTATGATGTGACAGGCTCGCTTTGCGAGAATATCGATAAGTTTGCTGTTGACCGCCAACTGCCTGTGCTGGAACCCGGTGATTTGCTGGTAATCCATGACACTGGAGCGCACGGTTATGCGATGGGTTTTAACTATAATGGAAAACTACGCTCTGCCGAACTCCTTCTTCGTACAAATGGTGAGGTGGTACAAATTCGGCGGGCAGAAACGGCAGATGACTACTTCGCCACATTGGACTTTGATGGGTTAGCACACTTTGCGGTTTAACCCTTTCAAGAAACGTTCGGGACAACAAGGCAGGCTGACCTTTTTAGATCAGCCTGCCTTTTCTATAGCTATGATATAATACCACTACTGGAATTTGGACTAATGAAAACTTCAGATTTTTCGCAAATCGCTAGCAAATATGAAAAGACGTCCCTGGTGCAAAATTCGGCCAGTGATGAACTTTTTAACTTACTTGGTATAAAAGAGACCGATGACGTTTTGGACCTCGGGTGTGGCACTGGTCATCTCACCAAGAGGATTAGAGAGATTACCAAAGGCAATGTTGTAGGAATCGATTCATCTGAGGGAATGATCGAAGAAGCTGCCCGGAATTACGAGAATTTGGGTATCTCTTTTGAAATGCGACTGGCTGAAAACCTAGGCTACACGGAAGGATTCGATATCATATTCTGCAATTCGACTTTCCAGTGGTTCAATCCTCCAGGTCCCGCTCTGGAAAACTGCTATCGAGCCCTACGCAAAGGCGGCAAGATGAGTATACAGTCGCCTGCACGAAAGGTATACTCCCAAAATTTTATCGAGGCTATCGAGACTGTGAGGAAGGACTACAGAACTGGCGATACATTTGCCCATTTCAAAGAACCGTGGTTTTTTAGCGAAACCCCGGGGGAGTATTCTGCTGTATTCGAAAGCGTGGGCTTTGAGGTTATCAGTTCAAGAATTGATAAGGTCACCACTTCTTATAGCCCTGACGAGGTATTTGGCGTATTTGACTCGGGAGCTGCGGCGGGTTACCTGAACCAGGCATACTACAAGCTATCGCTGACTCAGGAATACATTGAGAACTTCCGAAGTATCGTTAGAAGCTCATTTATCGAACAGGCAAACGAGGATGGGGAAGTCGAGCTCACTTTCTTCAGAATCTACCTAATCGCAAAGAAATCCTAACGTTTTTGTTTTCACCCTGCCAATCCTGTAGCAGTATATAAATTCCAATGGCTATTATCGAAACAATCAACATCGTCAAGAAATTCGGTGAAATCACCGCAGTTGATGGCGTCGATCTCCAGATCGAAGCTGGCGAATGTTTCGGGCTTCTTGGCCCAAACGGAGCCGGCAAGACCACACTTATCAAGATGATCACCGCAGTAGCTCCCATTACCAGTGGACAGGCACGGGTTGCGGAACTGAATGTTCTCCAGGAACCGAGAAGAATCAAGGCACTGATCGGTGTTGTACCGCAGGAAGAGAACCTCGATCCTGATTTCAGTGTACTCAAAAACCTCACGGTTTTCGCCCGCTATTTTGATATCCCCGCCAAAGAGGCCAAGAGACAGGCAATTGCCAATCTGAAACTCTTCGAACTTTCCCATCGTCAAAACGCCAAGGTCAGCGAACTCTCTGGAGGCATGAAACGTCGGCTCTTGATCGCCCGCGCACTGATAAATCAGCCACGAATCATTGTGCTGGACGAACCAACCGTCGGACTGGACCCGCAGACAAGGCACATGGTATGGCAAAAAATGGCCTCCCTTAAAGGCCAGGGCACAACACAGCTTCTGACCACACAAAATATGGAAGAGGCTACCATTCTCTGCAATCGTCTAGCCATTATGAACGATGGCCGAATTGTTGCATCAGGTGTGCCGAGCGAAATGATAGCCGAATACGGCAGCAAACAGATCATTGAAGCCAAAGCGGATTCCACTGCTAAGGATCAGATAAGAGAGGAACTGAAAAGACGGGGAATCTACTGGCAGGAACTGGGAGAGGTTTTCTATATCTTCCAATCGGACAGCACCGATTTCGATAATATTTTCGGTGAAAAGCTCACCGTGCTTGTACAAAGGAAGCCAACTTTAGAAGATGTGTTTCTCAGACTCACAGGGAGGGCACTTACCGAATGAGATGGTTCTCCCCCAGCGCCTTCCGTGTATGGCAACGCAATCGCGATGTGTTTCAAGCACTTGGCAAAAGCGAAATGCCCGGTATTATTGCCGAGCCCCTGTTGGTACTTTTGGCTATGGGGTATGGACTCGGAGCCTACGTTTCTGATATCGGTGGCCGTGATGAGTATATTGAATTCATTGCGCCCGGGATCATCGCAGCATACGGCATGTTCAGTGCCAGTCTGGAATGCACTTATGGAAGCTTTTTCAGGATGGATGTTCAAAAAACATACGATTCCATCATTGCCACACCGTTGAGCATCGAGGACGTAGTAGCCGGAGAAGTTCTCTGGGGAGCCACCCGCAGCCTTATTACCACTACAGCCGTACTGATTATTGCGTCTATGTTCGGAGCAATCGATTCATACTGGGCACTTCTTGCCCTGCCGATGGGCTTCCTGGCCGGACTGATGTTCGCCTCTATCGCGCTAACCTTCACCGCGATCGCTCCGGCCATTAGCAGCTTCAATTATTTCTTCACTCTGTTTGTCACCCCGATGTTCTTTTTCAGCGGTGTGTTTTTCCCCATGGACGAATTCCCAGAGGCGGTGCAGACCTTTAGCTGGATTGCCCCACTTACACCGGTATCCCGCATTATGCGTGCTGTGGTAGAAGGCGATCTGGAATGGAGCCTGTTTGGTGCTTTGGCTCTAATTCTTATTGTGACGTTTGTTTTCTTCCAGCTCTCGCTGGTGCTTATGAGAAGACGACTTCTCAAGTAGGGTACGTTTTGTAGCGTAATACTCATCTCAAATGGAGGCTTCAAATGCAGGAAATGAAAGACGTTATTGCGAAAGTAATATCCCAGCAAGGCACCTGCTCTGCTGGGCACAAAGTTAAAGATGAGTTTGTTGTGGGCCAAAACACCCCGGAAGGGATGTGTTCCTGGGCATTCTGTGCACTGTTCCCGTTTGCAACTGTGCTGCAGTCCGGGTGCTCTTTCCCCTGGGAGACAGAAGAGGGGAAGACCACTGTGGCCTGTCCGGATCCGGAGAATCCTGTGGTATTTGAGTTAAAGAGGATTTAATCATGTAGAGACGAGTTTGAAACTCGCCCCTACTTCAGGCATTGTCTTGCACAATCGCTATCGACTCATCTAATATATATCCGATGGCAGATCAACTTGATTATTCAGTACTCGATGATCCTCAGTTGTTGCAGATAATCTTTCATCCCGACTCTGACTGGAGCCCTCCACCCGAGGGAGCTACTGATCATTCGATCCCTGTGGAAAGTGACGTTTTCATCGCCGGCCGCTTCTATCCAGTAGATCAGAGTTCACCTTCGATCCTCTACTTCCATGGCAATGGAGAAGTGGTCAGCGACTATGATTTGATATCACGTTTCTACAATGAGATTGGGGCTAACCTGTTCGTTGCCGAGTACCGCGGATACGGGAAGAGTAACGGCATACCTACATCGTCCAATACTGTTGCTGATGCTCATGTTATCTTCAATTATTTCCTGGATATGCTTAATTCAAATGGGTACACAGGTGCCATATTCGTCATGGGCCGATCACTCGGTAGCCAATCGGCACTGGAACTTGCTGTAAATTATCCCGCTAAAATGAAGGGGGTAATTCTCGAAAGTGGATTCATTCAAAACGTCCGATTGCTCAAATATGTTGGTATTCCCCTTTCGATCCCCAATCTCGATAGTTTTGAGAAGGCTGCGCTTAAGCGGATCAGTGGGATTACCATGCCGGTATTGATTATCCATGGAGATCTTGATGCAACCATTCCCCATATCGAAGCTGAAAACATCTATGGTAATATAGGCTCATCTGAGAAGAAGCTCTTGACTATCCGGGGCAGTGACCACAATAGCCTCATGATGGTAGGCCTTCAAGATTATTTCAAAGCCATTAAGGAATTCATTACAGGAGGTTGACATAACAATGAGCACTAAACTTGAAGAGAAGATAATGCAGTCGCTTGTGAACGGTAAATTGCCCTGTGCGGTTGCTTTCAAAATCGCCGAGGAAATGCGTGTAGTCCCTCTTTCGGTAAAGGAAGCTGCCGATGAAATTGATATAAAGATATCGTCATGCCAGCTCGGCTGTTTCCCTTAAGAAAACGCCAAAGGTATGAAGACACCGATTTCATCGGTAAAAATGTTGTATCGTAAGTGAAAATATGTTATGATTCGCATGCTGGTGCTCGACTGAGCAGCTGAGGAGGTGATGGTTCCAAACCTTTATGGAAACCGTCAATTTATCACCAGAAGACATATATAGTACTGCTAAAAATAGTGGTTTAACCAATAAAAGATCATGCCGTTCGAGAGATAGTCTAACGGCTTCAAATATCTCTTTGTATGGATACGGACAGGTTATTGCCGATACATGGTATGAAGGCAAGCTTTTAGCGAATACGGTATTTCAGTAGCAAATCTGTAAAAGGGGGTGGGTCCAATGCACCTGATCATCGATGGGTACGTTAGCGATCCCAGGAAAATAGAGGACAAGGAGTTCATTTACAGCTTCCTTGATACGTACCCAGAACAAATAAAAATGACCAAGGTCTCCACTCCCCAAGTTACCCAACATAGCAATCTTGGCCCCGAAGAAAAAGGGATGTCGGGATTTGTTCTCCTCGCCGAAAGCCATATCAGCATTCATATCTCCCCTGAACAGTCCTACGTCAATATTGATATCTTCTCTTGCCGGGAATTCGATAGCGAACAAGCAACCCAGGCACTTCAAGAACATTTTGGTCTTACTAATTCAAAAAGCCATATCCTCGATCGTCCTTATCCGGATATCGGCTAGGCTGGTTTCTGAACGCATCGTTCCGTGCTTGCAGACGTGTAACCACATCATGTCATACTGCAAGCTACAGTTCCCCTGCAAAAATGATGTGAGCAGCAAGGGGACTGGAGTGAGAAATCAGCTTGAGACAAACGGAATGCCCACTAGTATTTCAAGTAAAAACATCCCCCAACATGTCAAGCGCCTTTCCCAAAATAGGGAGACGCCTTTTCTTGCTATCGATAAGAACAAGGTCCAGCGCAAGTACAGTCAATTCACAGCAGCTATGCCCGATGCCAAGGTGTTTTATGCAGTCAAGACGAACTCAGACAAACGCATAGTGAATATGCTGCACAATGCAGGAAGTGGCTTCGAGATATCCTCCAAATACGAACTTGACCTGCTTCTGGGTTGCGGTGTACCCGGAAGCAAGATCATTTCCAGCAACCCACTCAAGAGCACATCTTTCATTCAAGCAGCTCATGCAGCCAGAGTGAATTATTTTGCATTCGACTCACAGGACGAAATAGCGAAGCTGTCAGAGTATGCTCCGGGCAGCAAAGTCTACATTCGTTTGACTGTATCAAATGAGGGTAGTCAATGGCCATTGAGCGGAAAGTTCGGCGTGGAAACTGATGTAGCCGTTGATCTGCTGATAAACGCCTCGCGGTATAACCTCGTCCCATGCGGTATCACCTTTCATGTTGGGTCACAATGTACCGACACTAATTCATGGGGCAATGCAATCAAAAAGAGCAAGATGGTTTGGGAAATGGTAAAAGCACAGGGAATAGAATTGACAATGCTGAACATCGGGGGAGGTTTCCCTGTTGAATACGTGAATTCCATCCCGTCGGTTGGCAAGATAGCAACGGCTGTAAAGAAAAGCCTGAAGAATGAATTCCCCAATGGCGTTGATGTTTTCACCGAACCTGGAAGAACCTTTGTAGGTGAATCCGGCACTATGGTAAGCACTGTAATTGCTAAAGCCAAACGCAATGGAAACAAATGGCTATATCTGGACGTCGGAGTTTTTAACGGTATGATGGAAAGCATTGGAGGTATTGAGTATTCAATGCATACAGAAAAGACCGGCCCTCTGCAAAAATGGATAGTTGCCGGACCTTCTTGTGACAGCATGGACGTTATTTCAAACGAAGTCGAGCTTCCGGAACTAAACATGGGTGACAAGGTTTATATTGCCTCAGCGGGAGCATACACAACTGCATACGCTTCACGATTCAACGGATTTCCAATTCCCAAAACGTACATCTACTAGTAGACCTTCCTGTTTCCCTTCCACAGTGTTTCAATCGTCTTTGACAGTTTTTTTCTATTTGTTGCACTTCGTGTATCAATAGTGTAGAATGTTCCCTAAACATACCCAGTCGATTCATAGAACAATCGTAGTTCATACTTGAGGAAACAGCTACTTGTCAGAGGAAAGCTTCGGTAATCCTGCTCCAGCAGAAAGGATCTCCATTTTGCAATCCAGACGATAGCAATCTCACAGTGGGTTTGAGCCACACATACGTTCAGAATTGAGCAGGGTATCCAGTCCAGAAAAAGAGGTAGCATATGGCATTTGAGGACAAGACGTTGGTTTGTCGCGATTGCGGCCAGGAGTTCGTGTTCACTGCTGGAGAACAAGAGTTTTATGAGTCGAGAGGGCTTCTCAATGAGCCCCGGCGCTGTCAGGAGTGCCGACAAGTACGAAAACGGGGTGGCTACGGTCAGGGACCACGTGAAATGCATAAAGCAGTTTGCGCGACCTGCGGTGTTGAGTGTGAGGTTCCTTTCTTACCTCGCGGAGATCGTCCGGTGTACTGCGACCAGTGCTTCGCCAGTGCCAGAGAACGAACCTAGCATTCAGTAATAGCTCCTAATAACTCCACCATCACATTTCATCACTCTGGAATCCAGACAATTCAAGGATTCAAATGAATGTTGGGACATTACGTGTACGGCTTCGTTTGCCCGAGAATGGATCTCTAAAGGGGAAACGTAAAATAGTAAAATCTATTTCCTCTCGGGTGGGAAACAAATTCAATGTGTCCGTTGCTGAAGTCGACGACCTCGATCACTGGCAAGCAGTCACTCTCGGAATGGCATGCGTAAGTAATGATGGTCGTCATGCTAACGAAATGCTTTCCAAACTGATGGACTATATAGAAATCATCAGAGGAGATGCCGAAGTCTTAAGCTACGAGATCGAGATCATTACCGTTTAGCAGAAATGGATACTTCTGTCTTCCTCGATCACCTGAGAGACTCCCCCACCTATCAAGCCCAGATAGTCCACCAGGAGCATATTTCGCCTCGTGAGGCTGACTATGGGCAATTAACCAGCCAACTCAACCCATCCCTCCAATCCGCCCTACAAATACTACATTTGGACCCTCTCTTCAACCATCAGGTTTCAGCAGTTGATGCCGCTTTTTCGGGGAAAAATGTTGTGGTGTCTACGCCCTCAGCTAGCGGCAAAACTTTGTGTTACAACCTACCCGTACTCAATACTCTACTGGAACAGAAAGACAGCCGAGCACTTTACCTGTTTCCAACAAAGGCATTAGCTCAAGATCAACTCAAGACCTTGAGCGAACTCACGTCAGCCGCCAATACCAGGGTAAAAATAGCAACTTTTGATGGGGATACTCCTCAAAATGAAAGAGCTCAGATAAGACGATCGGCACGACTTGTACTCTCAAATCCAGATATGTTACACCTAGGCATTTTGCCGAATCATCGTAACTGGATGACCTTTCTTGGTCAATTGAAGTACGTTGTAATCGATGAAGCACATGCGTACAGAGGTATTTTCGGTTCCCATGTTGCAAATATAATTCGCCGGCTGAGACGCATCTGTGCCCGGTACAAAGCATATCCACAGTTTATATGTTGCTCAGCCACTATCGCCAACCCTGACGAGCATGCTGAAAATCTCACAGGATTGCCGTTTTATGTTGTCAGCGATGACGGAGCATCATTCGGCGGAAAGGACTTTGTCTGCTGGAACCCACCTCTTATAGACGAGGTAAAATCCACTCGACGAAGTGCCAGCAGCGAAGCTACATACATTCTCACCGAACTCATTTTAGCCGGTGTGAGAAGCCTGGCATTTGCCAGAACTCGCAGACTGGTTGAACTAATCTATATTTATGTAAGGAATCAACTTGAAGAGAAATCCCCCGAACTGGCTGATCTGATCAAACCATACCGTGCTGGTTACCTGGCAGAGGCCCGCAGGAAAACTGAAAGGGAACTTTTCGCAGGAAGGCTACTGGGAGTGGTGGCCACCAATGCTCTGGAACTGGGAGTGGATGTTGGACAGCTCGATGCCACTATCTTAACAGGCTATCCCGGCAGCATTGCCAGTACATGGCAGCAAGCAGGAAGGAGCGGTCGGAGTAAGGGGAAATCGCTTAGCTTCTTAATTGGGTCAGATAACCCTCTCGATCAATACCTGATGAGGCATCCCGATGCAATTTTTGGAAGAGAATATGAGCATGCTCTTACTTCCCCTTCAAACCCCCATGTTTTGAAACCGCATTTGCTGTGCTCTGCATGGGAATTCCCTCTGACCGATTCCGACAAGAAATACTTCAATGATTTACAAGACACTCGAGCAGACTTGGAGGAGGAAGGTTCGCTTCATATGCGAGGCAAGAGATGGTATCCTGCAACATCGATAATCTACCCAGCTCAACAGATCAACATTCGTTCCACATCGTCTGTAAACTACGCATTAGTCGATGCCAGTACTGGCCAACTGTTGGAAACAATAGAATCAGCACAGGCATTCTTTCAAATCCACCCCGGCGCGATCTACCTCCACCAGGGGGAATCATACATCGTCACAGAACTCGACCTAGTATCGCATACAGCCTACACGCAGCCCTCTGACGCTCATTACTATACACAAAGTAAAGACCTTACAGACCTCCGAATACTTGATACCATGCAAGAGAAAACAGCTGGTACCAGCAAAGTATATTTGGGAGAAGTTGAAGTCACCACCACCGTAATCGGGTTCAAAAAGAAGAAAGTCTACACCGAGGAAATTGTTGGCGAAGAACCACTGGATTTGCCACCACAATCATTCCGGACAATTGCTTTATGGTTTGATATGCCATCCAACATTGTGGAAATACTGGCAAAACAAGGATTATATTTTGCTGGTGGACTCCACGCCGCTGAACACGCGGCTATCTCTATGTTGCCACTGTTTGCTCTGTGTGACAGGAACGATATCGGTGGTGTATCCACCCCACTGCACACTGATACGGATCAAGCCCAAATATTCATTTACGATGCTCATCCCGGAGGTGTTGGTATCACAGAAAAAGGATATGAACTGGTTTTCGAACTTTGGAGCAAAACTCTCAGCTTGATCTCCGAATGCCCCTGCGAGGATGGATGTCCCAGTTGTGTGCAATCGCCTAAATGCGGCAACAATAATCAACCACTGGATAAGAAAGCAGCAACAATGATTTTTGAATCTCTCACAAGTGCAAAATAAAGATTTCACAACGTTTGGATTATTGAGTGACTTCTATTATAATGGTGTGACATACTACGTGCCACGTGGGCTTATATACCATATCCCAACGCTCTTAATTATTGCTCACACACAGATCAAGATAGGATGAAAAAGCAGCAGAAACAAACAGACAAAGACCTGTTGAAAAGGATTGAAGCTCTGCATCAGAGAATCGAGGAGTTAGAGGCAGCAGACAAAACAAACGTGACTCCTGATATCTCTCTATCCAGTGGTAAAGATCACTTTCAGGCGCTCATTGAGCACTCTACTGACATGATCTCAATACTAAATCAGGATGGAATTATCAGGTACGTCAATCCAGCCACCGAACAAATATCGGGTTACAAGTCGGAAGAATTAATCGGAAGAAAAGGCTTCGATTTTGTTCACCCTGATGAACTCTCAAAAGTCGCTGATGTCTTTGATAGAAGAGTCCAAACACATGGAAATACTGTATCACTAGAGAATCGTTTCAAACATAAAGATGGTACTTGGGTTGATGTAGAACTTTCTGTAACAAACCTCCTGGATAATCCACAGGTAGAGGGCATTGTCCTCAATTGTCGTGACATTTCTGAACGCAAACAGGCAGAGCAAAAAATCAAGGACAACGAGGAGAAATATCGACTGCTTACCGAATCCACAAACGACCTGGTATACATCGTAAACTCGGAAGGAATTGTAACTTACGTTGGGCCACAGGTCGCCAAATATGGTTTTACCCCAGATGAAATCGCTTCCAAGTCAATGCTGGAATTCATAGATCCAGAAGATCGAGATAAAGTGGCTCATGATTTCCTGGAAAGTATGAGCTCTGGGACGGAATTTCCCGCAGAGTTCAGGATAGTCGATAAAACCGGCAACAGATTCTGGTTTGAAGACCGGGGTAAGGTTCAACGTGATGAATCTGGTAATATCATCGGTTTAACCGGGATGCTACATGACATCACTGAGCGCAAAAAAGCGGAACAAAGTCTGAACCAAAGCAAAGTTATAACTGACAATATAGATGAGGGACTGGTTGTACTTGACATGGATGGGACAACCATTTTTCTAAATCCGATTTTTGAAACAATTACCGGGTACAAAGTCGATGAACTATTGGGAAAAACCGGGGATGAAATAGCTAAAAAGACAGTAGTAACACGTGATGTGCAGAGAATCACGGAGACTTTCAAAAAAGCTCTAAGCGGCGAAGACTTACCAATTATAACCGCCCACTATAAGCATAAAGATGATAGAGAAATACCTGTTGAGTTCAAGGCTTCGTTTGTCAGGAACGAATATGGAGAGAGAAGTCAATTAGTCGCAGTTGTTTCTGATATCACTGATCGCAGGGAAGCAGAGCGAGCTCTCAGAGAAAGTGAAAGTAAATTTAGAACGATCTTCGAAACCGTAAACGACGAAATACTCTACCTGGATAGTTCCGGCACCATCATCGATACAAACTCGAAAGTTGAAGGCATCTTCGGTTACAAAGCTGAAGAGATTGTAGGTAAAAACTTTGCCGAGATCGATATTATCAAATCACACAGTATGCAGGCTATGACCCGGCAATTCACCGATATGGTGAAAGGGGAACGCGGTCCTGGTCTGACGCATTTGGAAATAACGCACAAAAATGGCCATACTGTTTTTGTCGAAGCGAGTGTGAGTCATCTCATAAGAGGAGACGAAATTGAGGGCCTTACAATCGTTGCCAGAGATGTAACCGAACGCAAACTCGCCCAAGAGGCTATCAGAAAACGAGAGTCAGAATACTCTTCGTTAATAGAGCTAAGCCCAGATGGAATTGTTGTAATCAAAGGCTCAGAGATCATCTTTATGAATCAAAGAGGCGCCGGTCTCTTCGGTTTCCCCATATCTGAATGCATCGGCAAGGACATTGTGGAGTTAATGGCCACGAACTTTCCATCATTCCTAACAGAATCGGAACAGCAATACATAATTGCAGATGTGGCTGAAGCAGCATCCACGAATCCCGGATCACGGACATACTCAATCCCCATCAAGAATAAAATTGGAAATACAATATGGATCGAAATACACTCAAATCCAGTCGATTACAAAGGGCAATCTGCCAGGCTAGGTTTTATTCGAGATATCACAGATCGAGTTCGATGGAAAGAAGTTCTTCAAGAAAGCGAAGATAAATTTAGAACCATCTTTGAGAATGCTAATGATGAAATTGTCTACATAGATAGAAACGGCATAATAGTCGATAGAAACGTCAAAGGAGTGGATTTAACTGGTTACACGTTTGATGAAGTTGTCGGTAAAAGTATTGACGAACTAGCTCAATTATTACCTCAGGCAGATATGGATCAAATGGCACAGGCACTAGAAAACGCTATGGGGGGAACAGGTGGGCAGGGCATGATCGAAGTGGAACTTGTACACAAAGACGGTAGCCTTGTATTTGCTGAAGCAAGTATCAGTCTTTTCAAGAAGGCAGATGAGGTTGATGGCATTCTTGTTATCCTGAGAGATATTACCCAGCGCAAAAAAACTCAGGAGCAGATATTACGACGCAACAGGGAACTTGCCGCGTTGAATGCCATTGCTCAAACTGTAACCCAGTCTATCGAGTTGAACGACATTCTCAATAGTGCACTCAATAAGACTCTAGATATACTCAACATCAAACATGGTGGGATTCTTCTCCTGCAAGAAAATGAGAACTCGTTAGCTTTCAGTATCGTCAAAGGGATTAGTAATGAAGATATTACAGCCATATCACCAAACGAGATAGCTCAAAGCGATTTATGGAATGCAGTTGAAAATAGCGAACCTGTTTTCATCGAGTCTCTTATTGATACCATTGAACCAGTTCACAAAACTGCCGATAAAATAGTCCCTAAGCATCAATTAAAATCAGCCATGTTCATTCCCCTTAAAACAAGGGGGAAAGTCCTTGGCGTTATGGGTGCTGCTACCCAGGGAGAACGTGTGCTCACACCGGAAGAACAGCATCTTCTGATAACTATAGGACACCAGATCAGTACAGCAATCGAAAATGCCCAACTGCTTGAAGAGGCCTCCAGGGCAGTAGCACTGGAAGAGACAGATCGATTACGAACGGCTTTTCTTGCCAGCGTGTCTCATGAAATGCGAACACCCATGACATCTATAAAAGGATTGGCCAGTACCCTGGTTCAACCGGATGTGGAATGGGACAGCAAAACACAACATGAATTCCTTATAACAATAGATCAAGAATCGGATCGACTTCTGCATATAGTTAGCGATGTTCTGGACATGTCTAAGATCGAAGCAGGTGCAATGAAGTTGGATAAGTCAATGACGAACCTCAACAGAGTAATATCGCAGCTTAGTAATGTGTTTGACAATATCGCCAGTGACCACGTTCTTGAGTTCGTCTTCCCACCTGATTTACCGTCAATGGCAATGGATGAAGTACGCATTGGCCAAGTTATTACGAATTTAGTAGAGAATGCGGCGTCATACTCGCCTGGCGGCACAAAGATCACTGTTGAGGCTTTGGTATCAAATATGATTTTGGAAGTAAGTGTTAAAGACTGTGGCAACGGTATACTGCCGGAACACCATGAAAAAGTTTTTGACCACTTCTACCGCTTGGAGGAGAACGTAAAACGGCGGAAAAGTGGTAGCGGTCTGGGACTAGCCATCTGTAAAGGAATTGTGGAATCCCATAGGGGTAAGATATGGATCGAAAGCTCATCAGGAAACGGGTCCAAATTCATCTTTACGATTCCCATAATAGATGATCCGGATGAGATAGTATAGGGACACTTTGTGTTGAAACCATCAAATATAAACAGGGCGATGTTTTTTGCATCGCCCTTTTATTACTTCTAGCTTTCAGACATCTCTAATTCCAGTTCTTCTTAAACCATCCACCAACATCCATGGCTTCCATCGGTCCGACCATGATTTGCCATTCAGGAAGCTCGTCTTCCAATTCACCTCTCAAAATAGCAACTTTGCCAGGTAGGACCAGTTTCTTGTGATCAACCTTGCTGGCAGCATCCTGCTCTTTGGCAGTCTTGGCAATCTTTTCGGAATCAAACTTACCTGCAGACCAGGCCGTTAAGACCGAAAGTCCCTCAGTATCGCAAACCATTAACCATGCCGGAATACCGGTGGATTCAAGCTCACCAGCAATGGTGAAGTAGGTTAGCGAGAAATTGGTAGTAACACAGAACGGACTGTCTGCTGTGGCATTACCAATCGGGTAAATACCGGCAGCCATCTGGATCGGTTTTTGCGGATCAGTGTAAATGTTGAGACGCAGGGTAATCAACGGATAAACCATAGCTGGATCAAACGTATCCAGCACAACAATACTGCCATACTTGGCAATATACTGTGCGGCCATCACAGCTTCCTCATCCAGTGATGCCGAGCCTTCGCCTGGGAAGGTAATAGTAGGGAAGCCCATCGGCTGGAACCCCTTCTTGATGGCCAACCTGCGCATTTGAGTCAGTGCATTCAATGAATCGCTACAGCCTCTGGTTCCAGGATCAAGAATGAGGCCCTCGATTCCTGCGCCTTCTGCTTTCTCGGAAAGCTCGGCCAGTTCATCAAGTCCATCCCCCTTGATTCCTAGCGCAACTCCATTGGCTTTAGCCAGCTCGATCATTGCGTCAATGTTGTCCTTGTTAGCACCATAGATTGCTGGTTTGGCATCAGTCACTTTCTCAAGTGCTGCACCCATGGCAGCAACGTCGGTTGATATAAGGATCAGCGGTAAATCAGTCTTGCCCTTTACAGCTTCGGCACAAGCGGCAAATTTGCCGGCATCACCGGAATCGTTTTGTATGGCAATACCATCCATGCCAAAAGTTATGCCCACTCTCTCAACTGTGTATTTGGTAACCGCTTCTACGGTTTGAGCAATTTCATCATCCGACTGGGTATCTTTTACGCGAACAACTAATGCAGCGGGATGGAAAAATGTCTTATCATGACGGAACATAACGGTCTCGCCACCGACTTCCATCTTCCTCTCTCCGGCCCCAATAGTCACAAGTTTCATGGGAGGACGGGAAGCGGCTTCCAACGCCTGCTTGGCTTCATCGCTCACATCAGGGCATTTGGAAAGCTCTGCCTGTCCCTGGGCCAGTTTCATAGCGAAAGCCAGACATGTGGGGAAGCCACAGGCTTTGCAATTTGTCTTGGGGAGGAATTTGTAGATTTCTATACCAGTTAATGCCATCTCTCTACTCTCCTTATCCGCTCAGTTTACCGATGGTCGCCTTAATCGTTTCTACCACTTTGGGGTGGTTTAGAACAACCAGATCGGCTCCACTATTAATACAGGCTATGGCAGTAATCTCTTCCCAAATCACCGCTCTGGTATCAAGATTGCCCCATTCAGCGGGTACGCCTTCAGCCGCCCTTGCTTCTTTCTGTCGCCATGACTCGGGGCCGGCGTGATTGAGTATTGGCATCTGACACATTGAATCACCCATCAATGCTGCCAGTTTCAGTCTTTCGTTGATCGAGTAACCGTACTCAATACCATAGCCAAGAGCTCCGGTATCCGGATCCATGATGATCGAATCCATCGGAACTCCTACATCGGAAACCAGCACATTGAGTTGCTTGGCCAGGTTTATATCCAAAGGGCTTTTGGCGATAGCGATGTGTCCATCAGAAATAGCAACTGCAGCAATTGTCTTATGATTTTTTTCTTCGCAGTTGCCCAGAGCTATGCGCTGCCCTTTTGCTGTTTCAGAAACAGCCATAAGCACTTCATTATCTTTCTCCCCTACGCCGGGACCAAGAACAATGAGGGGCACATCGACTGCGGAGAGCACCCTATCTACCGTGGCTTTGGCCTCGCCTGCGCCCGTATTTCCTGCCTCAGGGTGTGCGCTCGTCAGTCGTAAACAGATAATTTCGGCGCCAATTTCCACAGCCTTCTTGGCCCACTCGCCGGGGTCTTTGACCACGTCTCCCCATGCAGACAAGAGACCAGGAGGGTACGGAGGTTCGCAATCATGTATCGTAATAGCTACCCGGGTGGGATTGCAGGGCTCACCCTCAAACTTCAAATAAGGCAGGGTACTTGCGCCACCAAGGACAACTTCCTTGCGACCTCCACCGCCAAGTTTTACTTCTCTAATTTTGCCGGTCCATTTATCAACTGGAATCTCTACAGCCATGTAAGAGCCTCCTTCGAATTAAATATTGTGAAATTTGATTACATCATGGGATCCATGGACAGTGCCGGATGTCCCTTCTCGGTAAGGAAGGCCACCATGCCATCGGAATCCTGGGCAATATCACCATCACAGATCTTATCGATGAGATCCGGAACGCCAGCCTTTTCAGCAGCTTCCTTCAACTGATCCGCGAACTCTTCCTTAAGGTTTTTCGAGAGCCATACCAGTCTTTTGATACCGCCATCGGCTGAGACGAACTTATCGCTGGTGATATAGGTCTTACCGTGTCCCATCATGCCGGGAGTCTGGTTACCGCCTCCCATGATGCCCATAAGCTGGGTGAAAGTCATACCTGCTGGTGTATTGCTGTAATCATCACGAGAAAGAACCATCACTCCATTGGCTTCCGGAAGGATCGACATAACGCACTCGCAACATCCGCAGGTTGTCATGGGAGCATCCATTAAGGAATAAATGGTAAAACGCTCGATCGCCTGCTGGGTATTGGCATAAACGAACTGATTGACGCCCTCCCATTCACCTTTTTCTTCGGTGAGGCAGGTGCCCTTGTTTATTGGCTGGTTTCCACCATGAGGATTGATTTCAAAAGCTGCTTTACAGTCAAGCCAGCTATAGGCACCGCATAATCCCACGCGCTCGGGGTTTATGACACAAACATGAGTAGGTGCAAAGGATTGGCACAGGGTACAGCTATAGAAAACATCCACAGCATTATCATCCATGCCGGCAACACGCTCGTTGCGCTCTCTATAGACAGCCCGGGCTTCATCCATCATCTTGGCGACGGTTTCTTCTTCGGTGTAGAACGTCATTTCGATCTTGTCAATGATGGCGCCATATTCGTTCTTGAGACATGCATACAGGATTTCTCCAAGGTCTGTGATCCTGAAGCCTTTCTCAACAGCGTTGTTGTGAATTCTGATCCAGGCGATATCTCTCTGGCCCTGATGCTGAATACCTTCAGCTCCGTTGAGGAAGTGGTGTATCTGGCGTTCCAGCACACCTTCAAAATCTATCTGCATCTTGCGTCCCGCCACTTTAACACGAATACCCATAGGCGTCTTCGTGCCAGCCGGGGCAACGTCCAGATCGGGGCCGATGAGTTCGATCTTATGATCTTCAATCTCATCCATTCCGGCCATGCTTAACCACTCAAAACACATACCCTTCTTGCCGCCCATTTCAGCACGCAGGTCTGCTCTCCTGACAACCTCACCCTCAAAAGCAGCTCCATAGGAAACAGGGATAGGTACCTTGGTGATTTTGAGTTTGATACCACGAACTTCAATACATTTCTCTACGAGGCGCTCAGCTTTCTCCATGTCATTGGCGCCGGGGATATCATCAAACGGCATGCTGACAACATGTTCGTACTGAGTCACGCCAACAGGTGAAATGTTAGGAATCAGAGTATCAGCGATGACCGGGAAGCCATAATTGATGGCGCCGGCTGCGGTAGCATATTTCAGGTCATCAATCGGACCGAGTGCCAGCGCGAAAGCGAAACATCGGAACTTGTTATAGAAAAGATTTCGGCGGGCATCACCGGGTTCGAATCCACCAAAACTGATAGCTGCCCTGGTAGCAAAACCAGCGGCATAAATAGTCGAATGAGTATTGTTGCCTAGAGGCACAGTGTAAGTATCATATCCAAGTTCAACACCCTGTCTTAAAAGCTGGTCCGTGATGAAATCACCGCCATTTCCGGGATCACCTGTGAAGAAGCACAACTGACCTTTTGCCTGAAGTTCGCGGACGATCTTCACCGCGACTTCGTCATTTTTGGCTCCCCCGAGGATGGCCGCGAAACCGGTCATTCGGCCGTCCACCAGTGCTACACCCCAGGTGCGCATCTGTACATCGTCGATGGCGCCGTTGTAAGTGTAATCACCTTTCTTCTCGGGCCGTTCGCCTTTGGCATAGGCAATTCCTTCGATGACTTCCTCGGCGAAGAGCGTTGCCATACCGGCATCCAGGGTCTCGCCCAGATAGGGAGTCCACAGGTTATCCGCCGGGGTGGGGGAAACAATTGTCTTACAGTAATCTACAACCCATTGCAAATCACTGATTTTCTCTACTTTGTGCCCGAGCATTCCGTAAATGGTGGGCAGATAGTATGCGGTCATCGGGAGCTCGATTTTAGCATCGGGCCCGGGACTCTGCATAGCTGCATTCAGCGCATTTTCCGCCTCTGTAACAACGGCTTGCGCGCCTCTTAGTGCTCTGGTTGCAATATATTTGGACATTTACTATTCTCCTTCCTGTTCCAAAATAGAATCCCTAGTAAACTCGGAAATCTCCGGTCATTTCAGCATCCATAGGATTGGTGGCGCTCATCTTTTCGGCCTGAACGAATGAAGGACTGGTTGCCCACTGTGCAGGCCTTTCGGTAAGCTCATCGAAACCAGTGGCGAGAAGAAGCTTGTTCGCTTCATCAGCCTTGGCATCATCGACATCCACTTTGACCACTTTTCCGCCAATGGCGAGCCCATATTTGTAATAGTCCGCTGCCTGTTCCGAAAGTCCCATCGAACCCAATTCGCTTTCCGCACCTTTTCCGATCACAGACACATTTCCACCCATACCTTTAAGGTCGGCGGCTGCCTTTTCGGCATCTTCCGGTCTTCTGAAGAGTTTTGATATTGTTGCCATACTCTGACCCTCCTAATTAACTTCGGGAAACCTTGCTCTCATGCCTGATAAAAAACTGTCCTAAAGAACAACGCACCCAAAAGATTATTTTAGCCTTGATACACACGGAAGTCAACCTTAATTAAGCTACGGATTAAAAATACTGGGGGAATCACTCCTAAACACAAAAGGGGTGACGTGATAGTATCTCAACCGCGATTCTGCGAAAATGGATCAACCGGGTTTTGAGGAGAACCTAACTGGCTCTGTAACTTTCAAGAACATCATCTGGAAAGTCACCATTGGTGAATACGTGCTGGACGTCATCCAGTTCTTCAAGCTTGTCGATCAATTTTAAGGTCTGCAGAGCGGCCTTTTCATCTAGTGGAGCCTGGTTTTGTGGTATGAGCGTTACCTCGGCTGAGGCTATATTAACCCCGTTTTCTTCAACAGCTTTACGGACAGCCTCAAAATCTTCCGGTTGAGTGATGATCTCAATCGTACCATCTTCATCCTTGACATCTTCGGCACCGGCATCGATCGCAGCAAGCTCTAACTCTTCGATATCACCTTCAGCTTCTACCACTATCAGACCTTTCTTTTCAAAAACCCAGGTAACACAACCAACCTCACCCATGTTGGCATTGTTCTTTGTAAGAATGCTGCGCACCTCGGAGATGGTGCGGTTTCGATTATCAGTGACTATCTGTAATAGCATTGCGGCACCACCAGGTCCGTAGCCTTCCAATGTCATTTCTTCAAGGGCGCCAGCCGTACCCTCTCCAGTACCACGTTTAATGGCCCGATCGATATTGTCGATCGGCATGTTCTGGTCTCTAGCTTTTTGTATTGCCAGACGTAGCGATGGGTTACTGTCCGGGTCACCACCGCTTTTTCTGGCTGCGATGGTTATTTCACGACCCAGTTTAGTGAAAATCTGGCCTCTTTTTGCGTCAGCAGCACCCTTTGCTCGCTTGATTGTGGACCACTTGGAGTGACCTGACATATCCGCTTAACCTCTAGTTAGTTTCTCTCGGCTACTGCCTTTTGTACGTAATCAACAATTTCTGCAGTCGTAGTCCCTGGCCCGAATGTAGCCTTAACACCAATTTTCTCCATTGCCGGATGATCATCTTCGGGTATTATTCCTCCAGCAATTACTATCACATCGCGTAAATCTCTTTTGCTGAGTTCGTCCATAACCAGAGGGAATAATTCAATATGAGCTCCGGAGAGAATGCTTAATCCAACAACATCAACATCTTCTTGCATGGCTGCTTCCGCAATCATCTCCGGTGTTTGCCGAATACCAGTGTAAATTACTTCCATACCTGCATCACGAAATGCGCGGGCAATTACTTTAGCACCTCTATCATGCCCATCGAGGCCAGGTTTTGCAACTAGTACTCTGATCGTTCCTTTATCTGACATCGGGTAAATGCCTCCCTTACACGTTAACTAGACCTTTTGTGCCAGCTCTAATAGGACCCCATTAACAGACTTAGGATGGATAAACCCGATTTTTCCGGCTAATCCCTTTCGGCCCTGTTTATCAATGAGCTTTCCACCTTGACCTTCAATCCTTTTCAGTTCCGCATCAGTATCATCCACTTCGATGCAAATATGATGAATTCCTTCCCCTTTGCTCTCCAGGAATTTGGCTACACCCGTATCGGGTTTAATCGGTTGTATGAATTCAATTTCTGTGTCCCCGATATGTATCAATGCAGCCTTTACTCCCTGATCCGGTATTTCCTCGATTTTTGAAGGCTTGAGTCCAAATAATTTGTCAAAGTTTGCCACTGCATCATCCAGATTATTCACAGCGATTGCCACATGGTCAATCCTCTTGATCATCAATTCCTCCTGATTACTCTATCCGTAGACGCTGGTATCCCGGTACTTCCTACGTTCAGCGCTACTCTGTTTCCATCATGGCTGAATATACAACAATTGAGAAATAGTGTCAATTGCAATTATATGTCGACAAATGAACATGATCTAATTCCAATTGTACGGTCAGAATGTTTCCCTCACCCGATTGCAATATGGTACAATGGCCATGTTCACTCGAGGAGGGTATTGTTATTTCGATTGTGGCCTTTTCGAGCATCCAAATAGCAGTCAACATTTAAACGGAGCAAGGTCGATGGATTACCTCAACATACATAGTTCTCCAAGACTCAAAAAACCAGTATTGCTAGCAGCTTGGCCAGGTGTCAGTAACGTAGCTCTTGAAGTGGCTGCATATTTGCGCGAAAAGATGAATGCCAAGGAATTTGCCGATATCGAGCCCAGTGACTTTTTCACTCCGGTTGGGATTCTGGTGCAGAATAATGTGGTTCAGGTTCCGATATTCCCGGAAAACAAATTCTATCTCATAAAGACACCTAAAGGAAAGAGTGACATAATTATCTTCAGTGGTGAAGCTCAACCGGACCAGAACCAATACGATCTAGCCCATGTAATCCTGGATGCAGCCCAGAAATTCAAGGTGAAGAGAATTTACACGTGTGCAGCCGCACTCGTTCAACACACCGTGCAAAAGTCGCGCGTATTGGTGGCAGCAACAGATGACAAACTGATTGTAGAATTAAAGAAGTACAATGTCACGCTGGCAGGTAATTTTCAAATACGAGGACTTAATGGTTTGTTATTAGGGACAGCCAAGGAAAGGGGTATTGAGGGTATCTGCATTTTAGGAGAAACTCCGCAGTGGGCAGCCGAAATGCCCAATCCGATGGCTTCATTTGCTGTACTTGATGCCCTATCACGCATACTTGATCTTAAGATCGATCTTACCGATATAGCTCGGGAAGCAGAACACACTGCTGAAGTTATGAAAGCTCTTTCCCAGGAAATGATGGTCAAATACATCGATCATTTCACCCAACCGATCTGGGAACGAAATCCAACTGATTTAGACGATGACGATGACGATGATGATGAGACAATGGGAAGAAACTGAGGAGGTGAAGAATGGCTAGACAACCGGATGGACCCAAGGGAGATATCAATTGGGATGAAGTATGGCAGAAGATTGCCGGCAATAAAGGCAGCGATGACTTTACCAAGTATTTAAAACAGGGACGAGTGAT